>JAFAQA010000343.1 GCA_019246665.1 Hyphomicrobiales bacterium | reverse complement strand
CTCTCCGCTCGTCCCGCGAAGGCGGGGAACCGGATTCTCGCAGGCCCACATTAATCCTGGATTCCCGCTTTCGCGCGAAGGAGCGTGGTAGAGGTTGAGGAACACTATCTTCGCTCATGCCCGCGCAAGCGGGCATGCAGGATTTCTCTTGTCCCTGTTTGCGCAAACCTCGTCTTTAGCCCGATCAGCGCGACGCGTTACCGGGGCGGTGTTCCCGAATCTGCCCAGCCATCTACTTGGAGCCGGCATGCTCCAGGATGCGGACGTAAGGGACGAATGGGATTCTCTCGCGCCTTGTCAAACGCGGCAAGAGTTCGGCAACGGCCTTCTTGAAATGCGGCGTTTCCTGATGCGCCCCCCAACCCGCCTCATCGACGTAAAGCTCGAAAATGAAAAATGACGAAGGCGAGGTGGGTGATCGATAGGGAAGGAAGAGCTTGACGCCGGGCTCGGCCATGGTGGGTCCCACCAGGCCCTCCAAGATGGCCGCGACCGAATCGGATTCCTCGGCTTTGGCTTCGATGTTGATCGCCACGACGAAACCGTCGTTGAGGTCCTTCGGGGTGAAACTGCTGGTTTGCATCTTGGTGCCTCCTCGCCTTCGCGTTGCGTTCGCATCATTCTACATAGGGCGGCCGTCCTATGTTTCGATCCTCATCGAATGTGATGGCAGCTGACCTTTGGGTGGCTCAAATCCAAGGCTCGTCCAGATACTCTTGCTGAAATGCTCGTCTGACTGCCGGCCTTTCCAAAACGCGACGCGCGTACGGTCCAAGATGTGGCCATTGCACAGCCGGCCGTGGCATTCGCCGCGACCAGCGGCATAAAGTGAGAGCATAAGCATCGAGGGCGGAGTAGGTCTTTCCCAAGAGCCAAGGCCCTTGATGACTCGCCAGCTCGGCGTCGATGATGTCCGACAAATCTCCAACGCGCCTTTCGGCGTTTCTCCTGAGCACAGCCATGTCATCGGTTTCCTGCATCCATTTACCGGGGTGCAGATACATGGACAGAGCTGGATGGAGATGCGTCGCGAGCCATGCCATCCATTTATAGAAGTGGGCGCGCTCCGAGGTTCTGAGCGGCGGCGCCAACCCCGCGGACGGATGGCGATCGACAAGGTGAAGGCTGATCGCCGCCGCTTCATAAATCACGAGGTCGCCGTCGCGTAGCACGGGGATTAGACCATTCGGATTGAGCTCCAGATATTCCGGCCGCTTATGCGCGTTTGCGTATCGATCCACAAACACAAGCTCATATTCCAAGCCCATTTCCTCAAGAAGAATGTGAGGGAACAGGCTGATGTAGCTGGGATAATAATATAGCCGAACCATGTATTTCTTCCCGAGGTAGCGATTCTGCCTGTGCGCCGCAGGCACGGTCTCGTCGACGCAGCTAGACTTCCAACCGGTCTCTGCTACGATATTGATAGCATGCAAAAGGAATAAATTGCTACAAAAATGATAGCGAAGTGCGAATGATCGATATACCGAGACCCGGGAGACCGGTACGCGGATCGCGATCCGGGGCGCCCATCATGGCGCTTTTCGATCTGCTCGGGAGGCGGTGGGCAATGGGCGTGCTATGGACACTCTGCAAAGAGGGGCCATGCACATTTCGCGAGCTTCAGCATCGTTGCGAGACGATTTCCCCCACCGTCCTCAATTCGCGCCTCAAGGAGCTGCGTGAAGCAGAGCTCGTAGAGCATGATGGGCGCGGCTATAATGCCACACCGATGGGCTCAGAGCTGTACCATCTCCTCGTGCCTCTCGGCGGGTGGTCAAAGAGCTGGGCCAAGAAATTTTCGAGCGGAAGAAACCGGCAAGCTTCCTAGTTGTGGCTCTGGGGGATTCACAACGGGTATAAAAAGCGCTATATTATAGGCACTCTCGTAGCCCGAATCCACTGCCTAGGCAGTGGGGCCGCTCAAGGCGGTGACCGAAAGGTCTAGGGCTACGGGACGCTATTTTCTCAGCTGCCTGTGCCAAATCGTAAATTTTCCTGCACGCGCAGTGTCTTTTTTAGCGTCTCTGATACCGGCGCGCTTTAGAACATGGGCTGATAGCTCTTCTTTTGAAGATGACGCGTCAGGCCTATTCGCGTGGCCATTCAGATTCCAAGCTATGGCACCGATCAGAACATCTACCAGCTGGAGCGGCAGCGTTTTGGCCGAATTGCGGAATTGGCATCGCCGAAAGGGATAGTCGCGCTTGTCACCGCTCTTCCTGCATCCGTTATTTAGAATTCGCCGGAGTTCTTCGGCTGGCTGCGCAGCATTCCGGTGGTCTGGATAAACGTGAAATAATCGATCGGGGTAAAGTCGAGAGAACTTGATGGCCAGCTGATAAATTTCCTTGTTGAAGCCGATCTCATGACTGCCCTGATTGTAGGCGCGGTGATTTTGGCGAGAAGTGTCAATCACCAAGCAATGAAAATGCGCGAGACCGACGTGGTCGAAAAAAACATCGACAAAACGCTTGTAGGCCAGCAATTTTGCACGGGAGACCTTAACCCATTTGGCCTCCTTAGCTGGAAGATCGGGTAGGCGAGCGTGCATCAGGTGACTGCAAAGCGCTTCTCTCTCGAAAAAACGTACCATGACGCCTCCCAATACTAAGAAGCGGTGGCTATTTTGGCTACTCTCGTCGATGTAAATCTCGGATATCTCGGCGGGATCCGGCGCGACGCGCATAACATGGCCTAGTTATTGAGGTTTAGGGGATCGCTTCGCGGTAGCGCCTCAGCTGCGATAGAAAGTGCGCTAAGTTAGCGACACCGTAGGCCCAGCCGTTGGCAGACGGAATTCGACTACGGAAGTGGTAGTTGCGCGCTTGATGGAGTCCGTTCACTCCTTGTTCTTGCCATTCTAATTCGCGCCGGCTAAGCTCGATCCCAGCGAGCTGGGGGTTCAGCCGGAATGGTCACACGTGTCGCGACGATTGCGTTCGAGGGCATCGAGGCGCGCCCTGTCGATGTGCAGGTGCTCGTCTCCTCGGGCAATGTGGTGTTCAACATCGTCGGCTTGCCCGACAAGACCGTGGGCGAGAGCCGCGAGCGCGTGCGCGCCGCGCTCATCGCGTCGGGCCTCTCGCTCCCGGCGAAGCGCATCACGGTCAACCTTGCTCCCGCCGATCTGCCCAAGGAGGGCAGCCATTACGATTTGCCGATCGCGCTCGGCGTGATGGCCGCGATCGGCGCGATCCCATCCGACGCGCTCGAAGGCTATGTGGTGGTGGGCGAGCTCGCGCTCGACGGCTCGATCCTGCCGATTGCCGGCGTTCTGCCGGCCGCCATGCATGCGAATGCGCGAAACCTCGGCCTCATCTGCCCGCAGGCCGGCGGCCCCGAAGCGGCCTGGGCGAGCAGCGAGCTCGATATCGTGGCGCCGCGCTCGCTCATCCAGCTCGCGAACCATGTGACGGGCGCGCAGGCGCTCGCGCGGCCGGAGCCCGCCGTGCATCGCTCGCTCGTGCCCCTGCCCGATCTCAAGGAGGTGAAGGGACAGGAGAATGCCAAGCGCGCCTTGGAGATCGCGGCGGCCGGCGGCCACAACCTTCTGATGAGCGGGCCGCCCGGCGCCGGCAAGTCGATGCTCGCGGCGCGCCTGCCCTCGATCCTGCCGCCGCTTTCACCGAAGGAGCTTCTCGAGGTCTCGATGATCCATTCGGTGGCGGGGCTCATCGCCGATGGTGCGCTCACGGACCGGCGGCCGTTTCGCTCGCCGCATCATTCGGCCTCGATGGCGGCGCTCGTCGGCGGCGGCCTGCATGCGCGCCCTGGCGAGGTCTCGCTCGCCCATCACGGCGTGCTCTTCCTCGACGAATTCCCGGAATTCTCCCCGCAAGTGCTCGACAGCCTGCGCCAGCCGATCGAGACAGGCGAAGTCGCGATCAGCCGCGCCAATTACCGCAACGTCTATCCGGCGCGCTTCCAGCTCGTCGCGGCCATGAACCCTTGTCGCTGCGGCCACGCGAATGACCCGGGCTACGCCTGCAAGCGCCAGCCGAATGAGCGCTGCCTCGCCCAATACCAGTCGCGCATCTCCGGCCCGCTGCTTGACCGCATCGATATGCATATCGAGGTCGCGGCGGTGACGCCGGCTGATCTCGTGCTGCCGCCGCCCGCCGAAGGCTCGGCCGAGGTCGGCAAGCGGGTGGCCGAGGCGCGCCAGCGCCAGACCGAGCGCTACCGGGCGCTTCGCCTCGAAGGCACCTTGACCAACGCGGCCTGCCCGCCGAGCGTGCTCGACGAGGTGGCCAAGCCCGATGCATCAGGCCTCGCGCTCGTGCGCAGCGCCGCCGACAGGCTGCGTCTCACGGCGCGAGGCTATCACCGCATCATCAAGGTCGCGCGCACCCTCGCCGATCTCGAAGGCGAGAAGAATATCGGGCGCATTCATTTGGCCGAGGCCTTGTCGTATCGCGCCGCGGCGGACCGCCGGGTCGAGGCGGCGTAGGGGACGTGGCACGCTAGCCGCTACCGTATTACATTCATGAGTTCGTCAGACAATAATATTCCCAAGCCTCATTGGCCAATGGTGTTCAAATCGTAGGACGGAACGTATCCATGAATGTCAAAGAAGCTGTCGTGGTTGCAAAGGACTACGTCTCTGACCTCTTCAGGGAAGAGAAGCCTATGAATCTTGGTTTGGAGGAAGTTGAGTTCGACGAGAGAGCGAATGAGTGGCATGTGACCCTCGGCTTCTCACGGCCATGGGAGAGCGGGGGAGGCCTCGCAACAGCTCTTGGAACTGCCCGTAGGGCCTATAAGATCCTCCGTATAGCAAACGGAGATGGCCATGTGATTTCCGTTAAGAATCGCGAAGGCACGCAGTGACCGTGATATTAGACACGATGCTACTGGTGCTATTTGTCGTGGGAACAGCCTCACGTAGCTACATCGAGAAACATAGGAGATTACAGAGCTACACAGGATTCGACTTTACGTTACTCATACGGAAAATTTCTGCGGCAGACCGTATCGTAGTTACACCAAATACGCTTTCGGAGGCGTCAAATCTTATCGGCTATATCAAAGACCCAGCGCGCCAGCACATATATGAGTGCTTTCGAACGATCATCCAGGCACCAGAAACAGAGGAACAGATCATAGACAGCCGGCTAGCCGCAGGTCGAAATGAGTTCACTAAACTTGGCTTAACTGACTGCGTCCTTCTTGAGCTTGCTCTCGCCAAACCTCATCTACTTCTAACCGTCGACCTTAGCTTATATTTATCTGCAGCTAGGTCGGGCATATCGGCCGAAAACTTCAACCACCTAAGGGGTCTATGAAGCCTCCCAAGCTCGCAGGAAAAAGCAAAAGCGACCTCACT
>JAFAQA010000312.1 GCA_019246665.1 Hyphomicrobiales bacterium | reverse complement strand
GCCCGAGGATTTCCCGGTAATGCCGGTCGAATATGCGGGCGTTGCGCTCAAGCCGAGCGGCTTCTTCGACGAAAATCCCGCCATGGACGGTCCGGGAGACCGCAACAGTGCGAGCCGCGACAATCGCGGCGCGTGCTGCGCGTGACTAGCCTCAGGACTCATTCTTTGAGATAGAAGGCAAACGACAGACAACACGGACTCGCAAAAGGTCTCACGGCCAGACAGGTACGCCGTCCAGCCCTGCGGTTTCTGGCAGGCCGCAGATCAGGTTCGCATTCTGCACCGCCTGACCGGCCGCTCCCTTGCCGAGATTGTCGACCACGCCAATCGCGATCACCAAGTTGCGCTCTGGGTCAGCCGCATAGCTGACGAACGCGAGGTTCGAGCCGGTCGCCCATTTGGTCTGCGGCGGCTTGTCGGTCACGCGGACGAACGCCCGCCCGGCGTAGAAGCGCCGGGCCGCGTCCAAGCACTGGCCCGTGGTGGCGCGGCCGCGGCAGTAAATGGTGGCGAGTACGCCGCGGGTCATCGGCACCAAGTGTGGCGTGAACACCATCCCGGCCGCGCTGCCGCCACTCAGCCGCTCTATCGTCTTGGCAATCTCGGGCATGTGGACGTGCTTGAGCAGACCGTAGGGCAGCAAGCTCTCGTTGCTCTCGGCGTAGCCGAACTTGCTGTCCGCGCCGCCCCGGCCGGCACCGGAGATGCCGGTCTTGACGTCGATCACGATGTTGCCAGACTCGATCAGCTTGTTGACCAGCAGCGGCGCCAGCGCGTTCAGCGTCGCCGCGGGGAAGCAGCCGGGGTTGGCAACGCGGGTCTGACCCTCGATCTGGGCTGGCCAGACGTCAGCCAGGCCGTACGCCCAACCCTCGACGTAGCGGTGGTCGCCGCCGATGTCGACGATCTTAACGTCCTTGGGGACGCGCGCCAGCGCCTCTGCCGAGGCGCCCGTGGGCAGCGACGCGAACAGCACATCGAGCTTCGGCAGGGTCGCAGGGTCCCACTTCTGGATCACCAGCTCGGCAAGCTTGTCTGGCACACCGGGGAAGCGGTCCGCCAACCGGCTGCCGGCGCTGCCCTCGCCCGCTGCGTAGATCAGCTCGAAAGACGGGTGGCTCGCGACTAGGCGCATCGCCTCGCCACCGCCAAAACCGCTGATCCCGACAATACCGACACGAATGCTCATGGTGGTGTCCTACTGCTGGAGTGAGCGAACAAAGTTTAGACCGCATGCCCTTTCGAGCCCGATCCGGAGCGCCAGCCTGGCTCACTCCATTCGTGTCGTTCGATTGAGGCGACAGGTGAGCCCGGACGCGGCAACTACGCGTGAAGGCAAGCACCATCCCTGTCATTTATGGCCGAGCGCCCCGCAAGGGGCGCGAGGGGAGGGGAAATGCATTTCCCCTCGCCTCGAAGCCATCACCTTCCGCGATATCAGGGATGTAAGTCGCGCCAGTCGAGTCGCGCTTGCTGCGCGCTATTCGCCCTCTTCCTCGGGTCCGGCATCCTGCAAGATGCGCTCGGCGATCAGGCCTGCATTTTGCCGGATCGAAGCCTCGATCTTCTCGGCGATCTCGGGATGCTGGCGCAAGAACTGCTTGGCGTTCTCTCGCCCTTGCCCGATGCGCTGGCTATCGAAGGAGAACCAGGCGCCTGATTTTTCCACGATACCGGCCTTGACGCCGAGATCGACGAGCTCGCCGAGCTTCGAGACGCCCTCGCCGTACATGATGTCGAACTCCACCTGCTTGAATGGGGGAGCGACCTTGTTCTTGACGATCTTGACGCGCGTCGTGTTGCCGATGACCTCGTCGCGATCCTTGATGGAGCCGATGCGGCGGATGTCCAGCCGGACCGAGGAGTAGAATTTCAGCGCCACTCCGCCCGCAGTGGTTTCAGGCGAGCCATACATCACCCCGATCTTCATGCGGATCTGGTTGATGAATATGACCATGGTGTTGGAACGGCTGATCGAGCCGGTGAGCTTGCGCAAAGCCTGGCTCATCAGCCGTGCCTGAGAGCCCGGCTGCACATCACCCATCTCCCCTTCGATCTCGGCGCGCGGCGTGAGGGCCGCGACCGAATCGACAACGAGCACATCGATGGCGCCGGAGCGCACCAGAGTGTCGGCGATCTCCAACGCCTGCTCACCTGTGTCGGGCTGCGAAATCAAAAGATCGTCGAGATTGACGCCGAGCTTGCGTGCATAGACCGGATCGAGCGCGTGCTCGGCATCGATGAAGCCACAGACGCCGCCCTTCTTCTGCGCCTCGGAGACGCAGTGAAGCGCAAGGGTCGTCTTGCCGGATGATTCGGGTCCGAAAATCTCGATGACGCGTCCGCGCGGGAGGCCGCCGACGCCGAGCGCGATGTCGAGACCAAGCGACCCCGTCGAGATGGTCTCGATCTCGACCGGCTTCTCGCCCTTGCCGAGCCGCATGATCGAGCCTTTGCCGAAGGCGCGCTCGATCTGGGAGAGTGCCGCGTCCAATGCCTTCGTCTTATCCACCGATACCCCTTCCAGCCGCACGACTTGACCCATCGCTCATCTCCCTTGTGGCACGAGGCCGCTCGAAGCTCAATGCAGTCATTGTGCACGTTTTGTTCTCATTTAGCAAGCTCTGTTTTCAGCAATGAATTA
>JAFAQA010000308.1 GCA_019246665.1 Hyphomicrobiales bacterium | reverse complement strand
CAGCAAGAATCGCCATCTCGGCTAAATGCGATGTTGAGTGGTGAACCGCAAGTCGTGGCGTGAAACTCACCTGAGAGCGCAATCTATTGCCGCCTTCGTCGCAATGAGCGGCGATCGATCCGCCTCTCGATGCGGACGATCGAAATGCCCGTCGCATTTTGGTCGTCTTCCCCGGTGAAATTCGCTATCGGATTCGTCTTGTTGACCGCGCGGAGGCTGGACGGTGAAGAAGGCAATGCTTGCGGCGTTTCTCGGCCTCGCCGTTTGGCCCGCCCCATTCGCGCAAGCCGGAGAGGTCTCGTCGCAAAATTCGATGTTCCTTCCCTCGGGCAAATCGCAAGCCGAGCAGGCGCTTGAAGCGAAGAAGAATGCGCGTTGTGTAGCACTTTATGGGCCCGGCTACGGCGCGATTGCCGATACCGACACCTGCATCCGGATCGGAGGACGGGTCGGGGTGACGATCCAGGGATCGAGCGTCAAGCATAATCGCTTGATTATCGCACCCTCGCGAGGAATCGGAGCGCCCGCGCCTTCGCTCGGTGGCGCGCCTGTCGCGGTCATTCGCGGGTCGAGGACGGGTTCGGCCACGAGCGCCGATATCGACGTGGATACGCACACGCCGACGGAAATTGGTGACTTCTCGACCCATGTCAGCGTCGGCGCGGTGAGGGCGACCGGGGGGCTGGTCGGCCCCGACTACGCCCACTGAGCTTTGCGCCCTTCTCCTGGCATTCAAAGTCCTCCGTGAACTGACCTCTCCTCGCCGAAGGCGGGCTTGCAGATTTTTTCACCGTCCGCACCGGAACTGTTCCGCTTTTTGTGGGAATAAGGGAGAAACCCCCTCATTCATCGGCCGTGCAGGGGGCCTCCAGCATCTGCTTGGGTTCACAATCGCGGTGCAAGACGTCCGGCTGGTGAGGTGCGCAAAGGAAAATGCTTGGCCTGAACTCGACCTAGTCGTCGCTCCAACGCGGCTCGCGCTTGCCGATGAAGGCGCCGATGCCTTCTTGTGCGTCGCGGGCGAGCATGTTCTCGACGATCACGCGCGAGGCGTAGGAGTAAGCCTCCTCGAGCTTCATCTCGGCTTGCCGATAGAAGGCTTCCTTGCCGATGCGCACGGTGGCTGGTGGCTTCGCCGCAATGCGTCGCGCGAGCTCGAGTGCGCCCTCGAGTGCGGTTTCACCGTCCTGCGTCACGTGATTGACGAGCCCGATGCGCGCCGCGTCCTCGGCCGAGAGGAAGTCGCCGGTCAGCAGCATTTCCATCGCGTGCTTACGAGACACGTTGCGCGACAGCGCGACCATCGGCGTCGAGCAGAAAAGGCCGATGTTGACGCCAGGTGTCGCAAAACGGGCGCTGGGACTTGCGATCGCGAGATCGCAACTTGCGACGAGCTGGCAACCAGCGGCGGTTGCTACGCCATCGACGGCGGCGATCACCGGGCGAGGGAGGTGAACGAGGCTTTGCATCAGCTTGGCGCAGCGGGCAAAGACGTCCTCGAAATAGCGCCTGCCTTTATCCACGTCGGCTCGCCGGGCTGTCATTTCCTTGAGATCATGACCAGCACAGAACACCGGCCCCTTCGCGGCGAGGATCACGGCGCGGACGGTCTTCTCGCGCGCGATCTCGTCGAGGATTGTTTGCAGCGCCCCCATCATCGCCTCGGAAAGAGAGTTGCGCGAAAGTTGATGATCGAGAGTGAGGATCGCCACGGCGCCGTCATCCCGACGTGACAGGGGAGGTCTCGTCTCGGGACGCATGGGTCCGGCTTTCGAAACCGATCTCTTCGCCGACGCTTCAGCCGCCACAGTGCTTTACCTCCTGGACGAGGGTGACATCGAGGTCCCGCGGGATTGAGATAATGTCGTTTCCTCGGACCTTCGCCGCAAGGCCAATGTCGCCGCACTGTCTGGATATGAACCTCGCATGATGACCCTTGCCGAAGTCCGGGCGTTCCTCGATCGAGAATTTCCGCAGATCGCCGCGAATGCACGCTACACGGTCGAAGAGGTGCTCCCACGTGGCGCGAGATTGCGCGCCGCCTATCACGAGAGCCAGATCCGCCCCGGCGGCACCATTTCGGGACCAACCATGATGGCGCTCGCCGACCTCTCCCTCTACGTGACAGTGCTTGCCGCTATTGGTCCTGTGGCGCTCGCGGTCACGACCAACCTCAACATCAATTTTCTGCGCAGGCCCGCTCCGCGTGATCTGATTTCGGAATCCCGCCTCTTGAAGCTCGGCAATCGCCTCGCGGTCGGCGAGGTCACGATTTTTTCTGAAGGCGAGGAGGAGCCTGTGGCACATGTCACCGGGACCTATTCCCTTCCGCCCCGTTGAATTTTTTTGCGGTAGCAGGATACCGCACCGGGTAAACATTTGTACGGGTTTGGTTTTTTGTGAGTACAATGGAGTTTCATTCGAGAAATTTGGTTGACAGCGCAACGAACACGCAATACTGAGCGCCGTCCCGAACGTGCTTGTTGCGATCAAGAACAGTGACAGACGCTCGCGAAATTCCCGCCGTCGAGACGATTCATTTTCGAGAATATCCATGGCAGAGCTGACGCACGCGACAAGATCGGTGAAGCCGGTTGAGGTCGACAAGAAATGGGTTTTGATCGATGCGAGCGGGCTCGTGGTCGGTCGTTTGGCTTCGCTCGTGGCGATGCGGCTGCGCGGCAAGCACAAGGCAAGCTTCACGCCTCACGTCGATTGTGGCGACAACGTCATCGTGGTGAACGCCGACAAGGTGGTGCTGACCGGCCGCAAGCGCGATCAAAAGATCTATTATCATCACACCGGCTATCCCGGGGGCATCAAGGAACGCACGGCGAAATCCATTCTTGAAGGCCGCTTCCCGGAACGCATCGTCGAAAAGGCGGTGGAGCGCATGTTGCCGCGTGGCCCGTTGGCGCGCCGGCAGCTCGGAAATCTGCGCGTTTATAAGGGCAAGGATCACCCGCATGAGGCGCAACAGCCGGTGAACCTCGACATCGGGGCGCTGAACCGCAAGAACGCAAGGAGCGCCTGAATATGGCCGAAGTTCTTCAATCATTGGGTGAGCTCGGCGAAGCCGTTCAGCCGGCGACGCCCGAAGCGCCTGTTCATGTGCAGAAGCTCGACAAGCAAGGTCGCGCCTATGCGACCGGCAAGCGCAAGAACGCGGTCGCTCGCGTTTGGATCAAGCCGGGCCCTGGCCGCATCATGGTCAACGACAAGCCGGTCGAGGAGTATTTCGCGCGTCCGGTGCTTCGCATGATCTTGCGCCAGCCGCTCATCGTGGCCGATCGCGCGACGCAATACGATGTCACCGTCACTTGCGCCGGTGGAGGGCTCTCGGGGCAGGCCGGCGCGGTACGCCACGGCTTGGCCAGGGCGCTCACCTTTTACGAGCCGGAGCTGCGTGCCATCCTCAAGCGCATCGGTTTCCTCACGCGCGACGCTCGTGTCGTCGAGCGCAAGAAATACGGCCGGGCCAAGGCCCGCCGCCGCTTCCAGTTCTCCAAGCGCTGACCGCGCCCGCCCGGTCGGCTATTCGAACTTCAAAAAGGCGGGCTTCGGCCCGCCTTTTTGCTTTATGCGCCAACTCGTCTTAGCTGCAAGGATCACGGCCATGCTCGATACGGTCACCCAAGGAAAGACCTCGCAAAAGGCGAAGCCCGCAAAAATCTTCATCGATGGAGAGGCGGGCACGACCGGCCTGCAAATTCGCGAGCGGCTTTTGCAACGAAGGGATGTCGAGCTTCTTTCGATCGATGCTGGAAGCCGCAAGGATATCGGCGCCAAGCGTGAGGTTTTGACAAAAGCCGATCTTACGGTGCTTTGTCTTCCCGACGACGCGGCACGTGAAAGCGTTGCCTTGATAGATGCCATGGGGGAAAGTGGGCCTCGCGTCATTGATGCCTCGAGCGCCCATCGCGCCGCGCCAGGATGGGTCTTCGGCTTTCCCGAAATGGCCAAAGGTCAGGCCGACGCCATCAAGCAGGCGCCTAAAGTCTCCAACCCCGGTTGCTACTCGACGGGTGCCATTGCGCTCATCCGCCCTCTCGTCGATGCGGGCCTCATCCCCGCGGAGCACGCCGTCACCATCAATGCGGTTAGCGGCTACTCGGGAGGCGGCAAGGCGATGATCGCGGCCCACGATGGCGCAAGCGCACCGTCCTTCGAGCTCTACGGCCTTAATTTCGAGCATAAACATATGCCGGAAATCCAAGCGCATAGCGGCTTGACGCACCGGCCAATCTTCATCCCTTCGGTCGGCAACTTCCGGCAGGGGATGCTCGTCAGCGTTCCCTTGCATCTCGACCTTCTTCCCGGCAAGCCGTCGGCTGCCGATCTCGAAGCCGTTTTGCGCGCCCATTACGGGGAGGGCGGCGCGGTCCGCGTCGTGGCTCTCGACCCGCCCAATTCAATCGATCGGCTCGAGGCCGAGAAGCTAAACGGAACGAACCTTCTCGAGATCCGCGTCGCGGGAGCCAAGAAGCACCCCGTCGCGCTTCTCATCGCCAAGCTCGACAATCTCGGCAAAGGGGCCTCCGGAGCCGCTGTCCAATC
>JAFAQA010000246.1 GCA_019246665.1 Hyphomicrobiales bacterium | reverse complement strand
TGGCGCGTGACCGTGACATCATAAACGCCCGAGCGCTCGGCACGCGACACCTCGCGGCAGCGGGCCGTCAATATGTCACCAAGCCTGCCGGGCGTCAGATAGGTGATGGCGCAATGCTGCGCCACGGCGCGTTGGTTGTGGCTGTTGCAGGCGAAGGCAAAGGCGGAATCGGCGAGCGTGAAAATATAGCCGCCATGGCAAAGCCCATGGCCGTTCACCATCATCTCGGTGATCGACATGGTGAGCGTCGCCACGCCGGGCCCGATCTCGGTGATTGCCATGCCGAGCGCGCGGCTTGCCTTATCCTGCGCCCACATGGCGTCCGCCGCCGCGCGCGCAAGCCTCTCGGCGCTCATCGCGGATGCGCACGGGGGCGATGAGGACGATTATGAAAAGCGTCCGATTTTGCGATCATGTCCTGCCTTTGAAATTAGCCTTGCGCTTCTCCATGAAGGCGCGCACGCCTTCGGCGTAATCTTCGGTGCGGCCGGCCTCGCGCTGTAAATCGCGTTCAAGCGCGAGCTGCTCATCGAGCGTGTTCGTCGAAGAGGCATTGAGCGCTTGCTTCGCGAGCGCGAGACCCTTGGTCGGCGCTTCCGCGAAGCGGGCGCAAATCGCATGCGCCTCGCCCATCAGGACCTGATCATCGACGCATTTCCAGATGAGCCCCCAATTCGCGGCCATCTCCGCCGTCACCGGCTCCGCCAACAAGGTCATGCCGCGCGCTCGGGCCTCCCCCGCAAGTCGCGGCAGGAAATAGGTGCCGCCCGCGTCGGGGATGAGGCCGATGCGGGCGAAGGCTTCGAGAAAGCTCGCCGAGCGCCCCGCGAGCACGATATCGCAGCTGAGCGCGATATTGGCGCCCGCGCCCGCCGCCACCCCGTTCACGGCGCAGACGACCGGCATGGGCAAGGCGCGCAACTGTTTCACCAGCGGGGAATAAAAGGCCTCGATGGTGCGGCCGAGATCGGGCGGCTCAGCCCCCTCGCCCATCACGCGGTCCGACAGGTCCTGGCCGGCGCAAAATCCGCGCCCCGAACCGGTGAGAAGCACCGAGCGGCAGGAGTTGTCGGCCTCGGCCTCCGCGAGCGCGGCGCGAAGCGCAAGATGCATCGCCTCGTTGAAGGAATTGAGACGCGAGGGCCGGTTGAGCGTGATGAGGCGATAGCCTTGCCGGCTCTCGACCAGGACTGGTTTCTCGTCCATGCCTGCTCCCTGTCTCGACTCTTTCGCCGCAAGCCCACGGCGCGACTCTCATGTGACGGCAGGCCCGATGTCAACGCCGTGCCTCACCCCGGCGAAAGCCGCCTCGCAAGCCGCGGCATGGCGGCCGCTCGATTGATCAGCGCCGCCGTCACTTGCGGCGCGGCAATTCACCACGATATGGAGAGTGATGGACAAGACGCTGCGTTCTCCGCTTGTCACCGTCGAGACGCCGGAGGAAGCGGTCGCGAGGCTCGATCGGCTGCACAGCGATGCGACGAACGCGCTGCGGCAAGCCTTGGAGCGTTTCCTCGAGACGCGCGAGCCGCCCCCGCCTCATGAGCGCGCCCGTTTCCGCTATCCCGAAATCCGGGTGACCTACGAGCCGGAAGGCCTGCAGCCGCTCGTGCGCCGCGCCTTCGCCAAATTTCCCGCGCCTGGTGTCTACGCGACGACAGTCACGCAACCGGCTGCGTTCCGCACCTATTTGCTCGAACAATTGCGCCCGTTGATGAGCGAATATGGCGCGACAGTCGAGGTCGGCGTCAGTGGCGAAGAGATCCCCTACCCTTATGTGTTCGAGCGTGGCGATGAGCTTTCGCGAGAAGGGGTGACGGCGGCTGAGCTCGCTCTCTTCTTTCCGGTGCCTTTGCTTTCCGCTGTGGGAGATGAGATCGCGGATGGCAGCTTCCATCAGGCGGCGGGCATGCCGCGTCCGCTCGCCCTATTCGATGCCGTGCGCGTCGATTTCTCGCTGCGCCGCCTCATGCACTACACGGGTGGCGATTGGCGCAATTGCCAGTCCTGGGTGATGCTCACCAACTACCACCGCTACGTCGATCAGTTCATTCGCTGGGGGCTCGATCGGGTGCGCGAGAATAGCCGGTTCGAGAAGCTGGTTCTTCCCGGCGACGTCGTGATCGATGGCGCCATGCAAGAGGCCGAGGCCTTGGCCCTCATCGCCTCCAATCCCTGGCACCGCTTCCAAATGCCCGCCTATCACGTAACCGCCAAGGACGGGCAGGGCGTGAGCCTCGTCAATATCGGGGTCGGCCCCTCGAACGCCAAGAACATCACTGACCATCTCGCCGTGCTGCGGCCGAACTGCTGGCTCATGGTGGGACATTGCGGGGGGCTTCGGCTCTCCCAGCAGATCGGCGATTACGTGCTCGCGCATGCCTATTTGCGCCAGGATCGCATCCTTGATCTGCAAGTGCCGGTCGACGTGCCGATCCCTGCGCTCGCCGAGGTGCAGCTCGCCTTGCAGGAGGCGGCGGCGCGCGTCACCGGCGATCGCGGCGAGGCATTGAAGCAAAGGCTGCGTACCGGCACCGTCGTGACCTATGACGATCGCAACTGGGAGCTGCGCTGGAGCAAGGAGCGGCAACGCATCAATATTTCGCGCGCCGTCGCCATCGACATGGAGTCGGGAACGATTGCGACACAAGGTTTCAGGTTGCGCGTGCCCTACGGCACCTTGCTTTGCGTCTCCGACAAGCCGCTCCATGGCGAGATCAAGCTGCCGGGCGCGGCAAACAGCTTCTACAATCGCGCGGTCGGCGAGCACCTCGAGATCGGCCTCACCGCGCTCGACATCCTGCGCAGCGGGCGCGACAGCTTGCATTCGCGCAAATTGCGCTCCTTCGACGAGCCGCCGTTCAGGTGAGCCTTTGCAAGATCGCGGCCCCGCGAAGCGAGATTGTACGCTCGTACGCTAAAGAGCGGGGGCGCCAATCAAACATTTCTCATCGGCAGGAGATATTGGATGAGCATCAAAGGCAGGAACGCCGTCGTGACCGGATCGACGAGCGGCATCGGGCTTGGGATCGCGCTGGCGCTGGCGCGGGAAGGCGCGAACGTGATGCTCAGCGGGTTCGGTGATCCCGCCGCGATCGAGAAGGAGCGCGCGAAGCTCGCGCGCGAATTCTCGGTCGAGGTGCTTTACGATGGCGCCGACATGTCGAGACCCGCCGAAATCGAGGCCATGATCGAGCAGGCGAACTCGAAGCTCGGCTCCGTCGACATCCTTGTCAACAATGCCGGCATCCAATTCGTTTCGCCTGTCGAGGATTTTCCCGGCGACAAATGGGAAGCGATCATCCGCATCAATCTCATCGCCGTCTTTCATGCCACCAAGGCAGCGCTGCCGGGCATGAAGTCGCAAAAATGGGGCCGCATCATCAATACCGGCTCGGCCCATTCGCTCGTCGCTTCGCCTTTCAAATCCGCCTATGTGGCCGCAAAGCACGGCGTCGCCGGTTTCACCAAGACGGTCGCGCTCGAGGCGGCGAGTTTGGGCGTCACGGTCAATTGCATCAGCCCCGGATATGTGTGGACTGAGCTCGTCGAGAGGCAGATCCCCGATACGATGAAGGC
>JAFAQA010000018.1 GCA_019246665.1 Hyphomicrobiales bacterium | reverse complement strand
AGAGAAACTTGCGGCCAATCAAGCTAAGCTGGAGGAAGCCCGCAATCGGCAGGCATCTGCTCAATTGAGCTTTGAGGGACGTCTTCGGGAGTTGCTCTCCCGGCAGGCCGAGCTCGAGACACGCACCGAGACGGTCGCGCGGCTCCTGCGAAGCTCCGCCGATCCGAACAAGGCCCCTTCGCGTGTTTGGCTTCTCGGAACAGGGCCGAATCCGAACCCCGTCCATGCGACTCCCCACTCCTCAGATCCGCACCCTGCCGACCCAGTCAAGGCGATCAGCGACTTCACAGGGCAGAAGCCGCATCCGATCGACGAGAACGCAAACCTCTCCTCCTATGTTGAGGAGAGGCAAAGTGATGCCAACCCTCAAGTTTCGGCGCCAGCCCCTTCGGTTTCCCCGGCTTCGCATCCCAATATCGGCCCGCCGCGCCCGAGGGCGAGCCTTTTCGACGGCATAGCCGGGCCCTCCTCTTTCGTGGCGGCGAAACCTGTTTCGGTCGAGACGGTGGTGAACGCACTGGACACCGTCGAGCGCCTCCAGGTGGAAGTGCTCGAGCATGCCAACACCCGGGCCGCGAACGAGATTGATCAATTGCGCGGTGCTCTCAAGCGCTCGGGCCTCGAAACCGCGCGTTTCGCGCAACACTCCAAGGCAAGGACCAGCGATACAGGTGGCCCCTTCTTGCCGCTGCCGAAGGTTGGCACCGTCTCCGGCTTCGATGCTCTTCTGCACGGCCTCAAGGTACATCTCGAAGAGCATGATGAGTTGTCGCGGACAATCTCGTTGCTGCCTTTGCGTCAGCCGCTCGCGGGCAGGCTCGAGATCACGAGCGGTTACGGCGCGAGAAAAGATCCCTTTGGAATGGGATGGGCATTGCATCCCGGCGTCGATTTGCGAGCCGAAGAAGGCACGATCGTGCGGGCCACCGCCGCAGGCAAGATCGTCAATGCGAGCTACGCCGGCGGCTACGGCAACATGGTCGAGATCGAGCATGGCGAGGGCGTCTCGACGCGCTACGGCCATCTCTCGGCGATCCTGGTCTCGGAGGGAGCTTTCGTCTCCGCGGGAACGCCGATTGGACGCGTCGGCTCGACGGGCCGCTCGACGGGCCCGCACCTCCATTATGAGACGCGGATCGATGGCGAACCGGTCGACCCCTTACGCTTCCTCAACTCATCGGACATTCTCGTCGCCGCGACAGGGGGCGTCGATTGACGGCAAGGGTCGTCATGAGCTCGCCTTGACAGGCGAGCCCTCCCCGCCCAGAAGCCAACCGCCACGCTGTTGCCGGCAGCCTGTCGCACGGCGCCCACTTTCATTCCGTGCGGATCAGCCCTCATGACCACAGCCTTTATTTTTCCTGGCCAGGGCAGCCAAAGCGTCGGGATGGGCAAGGCACTGTTCGAGAACTTTCCCGCGGCGCGCGCTGTCTTCGAGCAATGCGACGAGGCTCTCTCTCAGAGGCTTTCGGCGTTGATGTTCGAGGGGCCCGAGGCTGAACTCACGCTCACCCGCAACGCGCAGCCAGCCTTGATGACGGTGTCGTTGGCGGCGTTGAAAGCCTTGCAGGCCGAATGCGGGCTCGATCTTGCTCGCGACGCTGCCTTCGTTGCCGGCCACTCCCTCGGCGAATATTCGGCGCTCTGCGCAGCCGGTGCCTTTGACATTTCGGATGCGGCGCGCCTGTTGCGGCTTCGCGGCGAGGCCATGCAGAAAGCGGTGGCGCCCGGCGAAGGCGCGATGGCAGCTTTGCTTGGCCTCGATGCCGCCGCGGCCACCGCAGCCGCCGCCGAGGCCGCGGCCGATACCGGCAAGGTTTGCCAGGTGGCGAACGATAATGCGCCCGGTCAAGTCGTGGTGTCCGGCGCCAAGGCTGCGGTCGAACTTGCCATCGAAAACGCGAAGAAAAGGGGTGCGCGCCGCGCCATGCTGCTCCCGGTCTCCGCGCCCTTTCACTGCGCCTTGATGCAGCCCGCCGCCGATGTCATGGCGGGAGCGCTCGCGGAGCGTTCGCCCGGCGTGCCGCTCATCCCTATCGTCGCGAATATGGAGGCGTGGTCGCTGACCGACCCCAACGCTATTCGCGACAGCCTTGTTCGCCAGGTAACGGGCACCGTGCGCTGGCGCGAGAGCGTCGAGCACATGGCCTCGCAAGGGGTGACGCGCTTCGTCGAGGTTGGTTCCGGAAAGGTGCTTGCCGGTCTCGTCAAGCGCATCGCGGAGGGAGCGACCGTCCTCAACGTCGGCGTCCCCGCCGATGTCGCGGCTTTCTCGGCGACAACCGAGGCTGCACCGTGATGGGCGAAATCCTGGCCAAGCGCGAGCCCATCGAACAGGTCCCTTCGCATGTTTGATCTCAGCGGGAAGACGGCGCTCGTCACCGGCGCTTCGGGCGGCATCGGCGGGGCGATCGCGCGCGCTCTTCATGCGCAAGGCGCCGCGGTCGTGCTTTCGGGCACGCGCCGCGAGGCTCTGGAGGTGCTGGCGAGCGCGCTCGGCGAGCGATGTCATGTTTGCGTCGCCAACCTTGCGGATCCCGCGTCGGTCGAGGCACTCGTCCCCGCGGCGGAGGCGGCGCTCGGCTCCCTCGATATCCTCGTGAACAACGCGGGCGTGACGCGCGACAATCTCTTCCTGCGCATGAAAGATCCCGAATGGGACGAGGTGATCGCCGTCAATCTCACGGCTGCATTCCGCCTGTCGCGAGCCGCACTCAAGGGCATGATGCGCCGGCGCTTCGGGCGAATCATTTCCGTCACTTCCGTCGTCGGGGCGACCGGTAATCCAGGTCAGGGCAACTACGCAGCCTCGAAGGCGGCTCTCACCGGTATGACGAAATCATTGGCCGCGGAAGTCGCAAGCCGCACGATCACTGTCAATTGCATTGCGCCCGGCATGATCGCGACCACAATGACGGACGCGCTCAACGAAAAGCAGCGTGAGAATGTTCTCTCGCGCATCCCGGCGGGCCGCCTCGGAACCGGCGAGGATGTTGCGGCGGCCGCTGTCTACCTCGCCTCCCCGGAAGCCGCTTACGTGACCGGCCAAACCATCCATGTGAACGGCGGAATGGCCATGATTTCATAGAGTTGAACGTCATGGGCGTGACCCCTCGCTCTCCGAGCCCTCCCTCTCGCCAGGGGCAGCGGGATATGTTAGGAGCCAAGCCATATGAAAGCTTGGCGCGACTCGGTCGCGACCCCAAGACTTTCGTTTGTAACATTCGGACGGCAATGCACTGCGTCGGCATTGGCGACAACCGCGGAAATATAGGCGTAGAACGGATTTCGGGGGCCCCGGATCCCGTTGATATTGTGGCAAAGGATCAAACGATGAGCGATATCGCCGAGCGCGTGAAGAAGATTGTCGTCGAGCATCTCGGCGTTGAACCCGACAAGGTCACCGAGAAGGCGAATTTCATCGACGACCTCGGCGCGGACAGCTTGGACACGGTCGAGCTGGTCATGGCCTTCGAGGAAGAGTTCGGCGTCGAGATTCCAGACGACGCGGCCGAGACCATCCAAACCGTCGGAGACGCGATCCATTTTCTCGAGAAGGGCGCCGCGGAGAAAGGCAAGGCCTCCTAAGCCGCAAGGCCGTCGGCCCTCGCAACTGTGACCATAGCCGAACCCCAGGCTTCGCGCACCGCGCCTCAGAACGGCTTGCGGCGCGTCGTGGTCACGGGCCTCGGCATGGTGACGCCCCTCGGTTGCGGAGTGGAGCCGACCTGGACGCGATTGCTCGCCGGTGAGAGCGGGGCGATCCGCGTTGATGATGTCATCGACGTGTCCGATCTGCCGGCCAAGGTTGCCTGCTGCATCCCCCGCGGAGATGCGGCGACCGGATTTTACAATCCCGACGAGTGGATGGAGGCGAAGGAACGGCGCAAGGTCGATGAGTTCATCGTCTACGCCATGGCCGCTTCTCGCCAGGCTCTCGACCACGCAAATTGGCACCCGTCGAGCTACGAGGACCAGACTCGAACCGGCGTGCTGATCGGCTCGGGGATCGGCGGGCTTGCCGGCATTAACGAAGCTGCGATCACGCTCAAGGAAAAAGGTCCTCGTCGCATCTCGCCTTTCTTCATTCCCGGGCGCCTCATCAATTTGGCCTCGGGCTATGTGTCCATCGAGTTCGGCCTCAAGGGGCCGAATCATGCGGTCGTCACCGCCTGCTCGACGGGCGCGCATGCGATCGGGGATGCGGCGCGCCTCATCGCGCTTGGGGATGCGGAGGTCATGGTGGCGGGAGGCGCCGAATCACCGATCAATCGACTTTCGCTCGCCGGGTTCGCGGCTTGTCGCGCCTTGTCCACGAGCTTCAACGACGAGCCAAAGCGTGCATCGCGGCCTTATGATGCCAAACGAGACGGCTTCGTTATGGGCGAGGGTGCGGGCACCGTCGTGCTCGAGGAGCGCGAGCATGCGCTGGCGCGCGGGGTCCCCATACTCGCGGAGATCATCGGCTACGGGCTTTCGGGCGATGCCTTTCACATCACCTCGCCCGCCGAGGACGGTGATGGCGCGTACCGATCAATGGCCGCTGCCCTCAAGCGGGCCGACCTCGCCCCGGCGGACCTTGATTATATAAACGCGCATGGCACATCGACGCCGGTCGGCGACGAGATCGAATTGCGCGCCGTCGAGCGGCTTCTCGGAAACGCCTGTGCGGCAGTCGCCATGTCGTCGACCAAATCAGCGACCGGCCACCTCTTGGGCGCGGCCGGGGCGATCGAGGCGATCTTCTCGATCCTCGCGATTCGCGACGGAGTCGCGCCGCCGACGATCAATCTCGACAATCCTTCGGTCGAGACCGCGATCGACCTCGTTCCGCATGTCGCCAAGCGTCGCAAGATCGATGTTGCTCTGTCGAACTCCTTTGGTTTCGGGGGAACCAATGCTTCCGTCATCTTCCGTCGACACGCATCGTGATCGTAAATCCGCTTCCGATTTCGGGGCGGAGTTTCGCCACATTGACTGCCTATCAACTGGGCAAGCCACGGATCCAATATCGAGAGTTGATTCTGAAAAGTGTTTCTCGAAAAGAGTCTACCAAAGACAACCTCGCCCCGCCGGATGGGCTCGTGACGAGGATGGGTGATGACGAGTGACGCCGAACCGGGGGCGCTCACCAAATCCCGTTCTGGGCTGGTCGGAGCCTTTCGGCGTGCGCCGAAAAGCGCGCATGACGCGATGCAACCTGTCGTGCCGCCGCCACCGCCCGAGCCGAAGAAGAGCGAGCACGGTCGCCTCGTAATCATCGGCAGCGCCGTTTTCACCCTCGTGCTTCTCGCCATGGCGGTCGCGGGCACCGGCATTCATTTCCTGGCGACAAGGCTGCACGCGCCTGGCCCCCTTGATGTCGATAAGGCCGTGGTCATCAGGGGCAATAGCGCCTCGGAGATCGCCGATGCTTTGCTTAATGAGCGCGTGATCGACAACGGCCTCGTTTTTTCGATCGGCGTGAGAATGCTCGGCGTGGACCAGCACCTGCACAAGGGCGAATTCCTCTTCCCTGCCAGGGCGAGCGTCGAGACTGTGATCGACACTCTCGTCGAAGGCAAGACCATCGATCGCTTCGTCACCATCCCCGAAGGCAAGACGAGCGAGGAGGTGGTTGCGATCTTGCGCGCCGATGAAGATCTCTCCGGCGATATCAAGGAAACCCCCCGCGAAGGCACGCTGCTTCCCGACACCTACAAGATCACGCGCGGCGATCAGCGCTCGAAGATCCTCGCCTGGATGGCGGATGCCGAACGCACAGCCCTTAACGAAATCTGGAAGCGGCGCTCGGCGGATCTGCCCATCCACTCGGCGCAAGACCTCGTTATTCTGGCGTCGATCGTGGAGAAGGAGACCAGCAAGGCGGATGAGCGTCCGCGCATCGCGGGCGTGCTCATCAATCGCCTGCAGAAGAATATCCGCCTCCAATCGGATCCGACCATCGTCTACGGCTTGACCGGCGGCAAGGGACCGCTCGGGCATGGGCTCACCAAGGACGAGATCGCCAAGCCAACCCCTTACAACACTTATACGGTCGACGGCCTTCCTCCGGGCCCGATCGCGAATCCGGGGCGCGCCGCGATGGAAGCGGTCGCCAATCCGTCGCGCACGAAGGAGCTTTATTTCGTGGCCGACGGCACCGGAGGGCACGTCTTCGCCGAGACACTCGATCAGCACCTGCACAACGTGACTCGCTGGCGACAAATCGAGGCCGATCGGGCCGCTCAGAGCGCCGCAGTCGGCCTCCCGGGAGGCGCGGCTGCGCGGCTTCCTTCATCCAACGTTCCAAGCTTCGCCGCTCCGGCCGCGCCTGGGTCTGGCTTCCCTTCCTCCACGATCGGCTCGCCCGGTTTTGGCGTCCCGGCTACGACCGCGCAACCGCCCGGAGCGCCGGCCAAGGGTCAAAAGCGCGGCGCCAATCAGCTGCCGCCAAATGGGCGATCCTCACCCTTGGCAGCAAATGGGGGGGCGGATTTCGCCTCGGTACCGCTGACGCCTATGATGCCGGCAAAAGGTCAAAGCTCTGGCGGCCCCATCGATCCGAACGCAAATCCGGACGCGGCCGCTTCCCTCACCTCGACCGATCAGACCACGGCCACTTCAGATGGCGCGCCGCGGCGCCCGATCGCCTTTGACGCGGTCGCCGGCACTGCGAAGGATCCATTGAAAAACAAAACCTTCGATCTGAGTTATCCCAAGACCGTTCCCAATCTGAAATAGAACCACGGTTCTGATCCGCGCTCCAGCGGCTTGTCCTCCTGCACTTCACGCAATTCCATCAGAACACAAGCGACCCAGGCCTGTGGCGCCACAGGGACCGTCTTGCGGCAATTTTATCTCGAAGCTATCAGCACAAGTGCGCCGTCTTGCCAGAAGTCCTCAGCGGATCAAACCATGTCTTTGCACAGCATGACCGGATTCGCCCGCGAGACGGGCACCCACGGCCCCTGGCGGTTCGCCTGGGAAATCCGCAGCGTCAATGGACGTGGCCTCGAGGTGAAGTTCAAGCTGCCGCCGGGTTTCGAGGCGCTCGCGGAGCCGCTGCGGCGCACCGTGTCGGGCAAGTTGCAGCGAGGCTCGGTCTTCGCTCTCCTCAGCGCCAGCCGAGAAACGCAAATCGGTGCTTCGCCGATCAACGAGGCGCTTCTCGATGCGGTTGTCGGCGCCGCGGTGCGCGCTGCGCAGCGGCACAATCTTCCCCCACCTGAAATCTCACCCCTTGTCGCGGTGCGTGGCGTTGCGGGGGCCGATGAATCAGGTGAGAGCGAGGAAGCGCGCAATGCCAGCGCCGCGGCGTTCACAGCCTCATTTGCGAGTGCGCTGGAAGCCTTCGCGCACGCGCGCGCCGAAGAAGGTTCGAGACTCGAGGGCGTGCTCACCACCCAACTCGCGGCGATCGAGCGGCTCACCGAAGCCGCCGAAGCCTGTCCCGCGCGCCAGCCCGCCGCAGTGCGCGAACGCCTCGCAAAGCAAGTGCGGGAGCTTCTCGAAGCATCGAGCAGCTTCGATCCCGATCGTTTGCACCAAGAGGCCGTGCTGATCGCGAGCCGCGCGGATGTGCGTGAGGAGATTGATCGTTTGCGCGCCCATGTGGCGGCCGCGCGCGAGCTCCTGGCCACAGGGGGCGCAGTCGGGCGGCGGCTCGATTTCCTCGCGCAAGAGTTCTCTCGCGAGGCGAATACGCTCACCGCGAAGGCAAATGACGTCGCGCTGTCTCGCATCGGCCTAGAGCTGAAATCGGTGGTGGAGCAATGGCGCGAGCAGGTGCAGAACGTCGAATGAAGTCGACACCTCGGTCGACGAGCGAAGCAAGGCCCTCGCCCAGGCGCGGGCTCGTGCTCATCATCGCCTCTCCGTCAGGGGCGGGAAAATCGACGCTGAGCCGCCTCTTGCTCCAAGCGGACCATCAGCTCGCCCTATCGGTTTCCGTCACCACGCGTCCGCGCCGGCCGAGCGAGGTGGACGCCATGCACTACCACTTCATCGACAAGCGTCGCTTCGAGGCAATGCGCGAGCGGCGCGAGCTTCTCGAATGGGCGCAAGTGCATGGCAATTTCTATGGCACTCCGCGCGAGCCGGTCGAATCCGCCCTGGCGGCTGGCCGCGACTATCTATTCGACATCGATGTCCAGGGCACCTTGCAGGTTTACCAGGAGATGCGAAATGACGTCGCGAGCGTCTTCATCCTGCCACCCTCGATCCCCGAGCTCATCGAGCGGCTGCGCCGGCGTGCCGAGGACGATGAGGCCACCATTCAAAAACGCCTCGCCTCGGCGGCAGAGGAGATCGCTCATTGGCCCGAATTCGATTACGTGCTCGTCAACGACGATCTCAATCGCACTTTCGCCGGTTTGCAGGCGATCCTTGGGGCTGAGCGCTTGAAGCGATCGCGCCGGGAGCCCGCGATTGGGCTTCTCGCAAATGAGCTCACATCCGAGCTCAAGCACACGAAAATCGGCTAAAGGCCGCAAGTCGCCGGTAACGTGCAGCCCTGAACGAGGACGACGCGCTCTCCGCTTCCTGTTACGGCTCCGCGCCGAAGACCTTCGCGAAATCGATCGCTCCGCCCATCGCCGCATAACCGGCACGGTTGGGGTGAAGCTTGTCGCCCGGTCCGCCTGTCGTCGAGTTCGGCTGGAACTCAGCCTTAAGCTCTCCGGTGTCGCGGTCGATGGTGACTGCATCGAAGTCGACGACGCCATCGAAGATGTTCGCCGAGCGGATGAACTGGTTGTAAGCGTGGCGCTTTTCTTCCACCTGCTGCGCTCCATAGTTGCCGTTCGTGCTGTGCAACGCGGAGGTGAGCGTGCCCATGTAAAACTTCGCCGCGGGGAAGCGAGCGCGCAACTTGTCGACGAACATGCGCACTCCACCTTCCACCTTTTCCGGGTCCGCTCCCGCGTTGCCGAAATCATTGATGCCGTCGAGGAAGATAACCTTTGTGACATTGGGAAGGCTCAGCACGTCCCGCTCGAGCCTGTCGAGCGCGGAAGGTCCGCCGGCGAACGGCTCGGCCGCATAGTTGGCGGGCCCGAGGACCATGTTGCCGCCGATACCTTCATCGACGATGCTGAAGCGATTGCCGAAGGCAGCATGCACACGACGCGAGAAAACGTCCGGCCAGCGATCATCGCCATTGAGAGTGGAGGCCGTGCCGTCGGTGATGGAATCGCCGAAGGCAACAATCGTCCGCGCATCGGGCACGGCCATCTGCACCTCGTCGAGGAAGTACCAAGAGGTGGAAGAGAAGGGAAAGCTGATCTCTGTCTCCTCGCGCGCATGAGAGCCTGAGCCTGGAGGCGAGATATAGCTCGTGGTGAGCGCCTTGGCGTGCCAGGTGATCGGACCGCTGTCGCCGACCACATGGAAGCTCACCGCGAGCTTGCGATTGGAAAGCATCGGATCGTTTCTGTCTTTTACCCAGGGCAAGGCGATCATGTCGCTCATCGCGCTCTGGCCGGGCGGCACCACCACCTTGGCCTTGCCGTCGAAGGTGACGGGTCGGCCGGAATGCGGCACGAGCACACTGCCGCTCGACTGCAAAGCGAGCTCCACATCGTCGAGGGTGACCGGCTTCGTTCCAAAAGCGTTGGAAAGCCTTATGCGCGCCTGTCCGCCCCAGATATCAGGGCGCAAGATCAGGCGGAAAGTTTGATCTGATGCACCGCGCTCGGCGGATGGCAGCGCGAATTTGAGCTCGGGTTGCGCCGTCGCATTGCCGATGGGAAACGGGCCTTGGGCCGAGGCGGTCCAAGCGGCGACCCAGTTTCGCTCAGCGCCCTTGCCGGCATGCTGGGCCTCAGCGGACGTCGAAATTGCGAGTGCCAAGAGCCACGCCACCGCCATGCGCAAGGGCCTCGAAGCCCGCTCCCGCGAGCGGCTCGCGACCAGGAAGGAAAGGTGCCCGTGCCATTTCCCCTTTCCTCTATCAAGCTCGTTTCTCGCAAACACCATCTCGATCTCTCCGCCGCAATTCCCATCCGAGCACAAATGCTCGCAAGGAGAATTGCAAGCGCCATTCGTTCAATTAGCGGTGATCGCGCGAAGC
>JAFAQA010000049.1 GCA_019246665.1 Hyphomicrobiales bacterium | reverse complement strand
CGCGACCTGATCGCCGAAGGGGCGCTCGACGTGCTGCAACCAGATGTCGCGCTTGTGGGCGGGATCACCGGATTGCGCCGGGTGGGCCATATGGCCGCCGATCACAATCTCGTGTTCACGCCACACACTTGGACGAACGGAATGGGCGTGATGGCGAACGCCCAGCTCGTTGCGGGCATGGCGGACGCGCCTTTCCTCGAATTTCCCTACGATCCGCCCGAATGGGGTCTGGATCGGCGCGACTACATGCTCGCCCAACCGCTGGACGTCGAGCCGGACGGGTATATTGTCCTGCCCGACCGGTCCGGCATGGGATACGAGCTTGCCGAGGACATGTTGCGAAAGACGAGGATCGGCTGAGTTACGTCCTGAATCGCCCCCGCGAGCACTTCCCTAGGAGAACGCATGTTTGGATTGAGAAACAACAATGGCGGCAAGATTCATTCCGCCGTGCCGGAACTTTGCGCGGATGTCGCGAGGGGCGCGATCTCGAAACGGGAATTCCTGCGGACCGCCGCGCTTCTCGGAGTCGCGATGCCCAGCGCGAAGGCGTTCCTCGCCGCGACGGTGGGGCTCGACGGGCTTTCCCTCGTCTCGCCTGCCTTGGCGCAAGACACGCCGAAATCCGGCGGCACCTTGCGTTTCGCGACCGTCGTTCAGGAGATCACCGATCCGGCGATCATCACCTGGATCGAAGCCTCGGACATGTTCCGCAATTCGCTCGAATATCTTGTCGAGGTCGATGCCGACAATGTCACGAAACCCTTCCTCGCCGAGAGCTGGCAACCCAACGAGGAGCTGACCGCCTGGCGCTTCAAGCTGCGTCCGGGCGTGAAATGGTCGAATGGTGACGACTTCACCACCGATGACGTCGAGTTCAACTTCAAGCGTTGGACCTCGCCGCAATCGAAGTCGAGCCTGAAGACGACTTTCAAGACCATGACCGGCTTCGAGAAGCACAGTCCGCTCGAATTCACGGTGCATCTCTCGGCCCCGCTGCTCACCGTGCCGGAATCGCTATACGCCTACAACGCGCCGATGCTGCACCGTAAGTTCGACGAGCAGGGGGGCAATTGGCCGAAGAACCCGATCGGCACAGGGCCCTTCGAGCTCACGAGCTACGCAGTCGCGCAGCATTGCAATTTCAAGCGGCGCGAAGGCTATTGGGGCAAGCCCGCTTATCTCGACGGCATCGAATACATCAATATCGGCAGCGATTATCAGGCGCAGCTCGCCGCGCTCGTCGCGGGCCAAGTCGATGTCCTTTATCGCATCGGCGTTTCCGAGCTCGACCTCGTGAGCAAGCTGCCGAACGTCAAGCTCTTGCGAGGTCCCGCCGCCAACACGCTCTGCATCCGTATGAAGCCTGCCGAGAAGCCTTTCGACGATATCCGCGTCCGCAAGGCCGTGGTGCTCGCGGCCGATAATCAAAAGATGCTCGACATTGCCGTGCGCGGCGTCGGCGTCGTCGCGGAGAACCACCATGTGGCTCCCTTCCAGCCCGAATATGCGAAGCTGCCGCCGCTCAAGCGGGATGTGGCCGAGGCGAAGCGGCTCCTCGCCGAGGCCGGCTACAAGGACGGCATCGATCTCGAGCTCACGCTCGGCAACACGCAAGGCGTGTGGGAGCAGGACACGGCCCAAGTGCTGCAGCAGAACCTCGCTGAAGCCGGGATCAGGCTGAAGCTCAATGTCATTCCGGCCGCCCAGTTCTGGCCGATCTGGACGAAGGTGCCCTTCGGCATGACGTATTGGGCGCATCGCCCCCTCGGCGTGATGACGCTCGATCTCGCCTATCGCTCGGGGGCAGCCTGGAACGAAACCGGTTTCTCCGATCCGGAATTCGACAAGGCGCTCGATCAGGCTATGGGGCTCACCGATCCGAAAAAACGCGCCGTGCCCATGGCGACTTGCGAGAAGATCCTCCAGGACGCCTGCATCATGGTGCAGCCCTATTGGCACGACAAGATGACGGTGGTGGCAAACAAGGTGCAGAACTTCCGCGCCCACCCTTCCGACTATTACAAGATGCACGAAGTCTGGATGTCGTGAGGCGTTTGCGGACCCGCTTTCTGGACGCGCGGGCTTTTGTAACGGAAGAACGATAGGCTAGGTTCTCGCATGTCGCGACACAAGCGGAGGTGCTTATCTTTACCTCATCTCCGCTCGTTCAGGCGAAAGCAGGAATCCAGATTCCCAAGCAGGGACCGAAAGTGCTGAGTCCCTTCCGCGGGACGAGCAAAGGTAGCCGCGTTTTGATGGGAAGCACCAGCGTGCCGTGGCCGCGGATCGCATAACCATTCCAGACATCGATGACACTCCGCTCCCGATCGAGGAGCGCCTTCCCGAGATTCTCGCGGCGCTGCGTGATCGAGCGAACGCGGTGATCGTCGCACCGACGGGCGCCGGCAAGACGACGCTCGTGCCCTTGGCGCTCCTCGACGAGACCTGGACACAAGGGCGGCGCATTCTCCTCCTCGAGCCACGCCGCCTTGCGGCTCGCGCCGCCGCGAGCCGCATGGCTGCGAGGCTCGGTGAGAAGGTCGGCGGCACGGTCGGGCTTCGCATGCGGCTCGGCTCGCGCATCTCGCGCAACACCCGCCTCGAGATCGTCACGGAGGGCGTGTTCACCCGTCTCATTCTCGAGGATCCCGCGCTCGCCGATGTCGCGGCGGTGATCTTCGATGAATTCCACGAGCGCTCGCTCGACGCCGATTTCGGCCTCGCACTTGGGCTCGACGCGCAAGCGGGTTTGCGCGACGATCTGCGTCTTATCGTGATGTCGGCGACGCTCGACGGCACGCGCGTCGCGAGGCTTCTCGGCGATGCGCCGGTGCTTGCGAGCGAAGGCCGTGCCTTCCCGGTGGAGACGCGCCATCTCGGGCGAAATCCAGGTGAGCGTATCGAGGAAGCGGTGACGCGGCTTTGCCTGCGCTCGCTCGCACAAGATCAGGGCGGCCTCTTGGTGTTCCTGCCGGGGCAAGGTGAGATCGTCCGCGTGCAAGCCCTGCTCGAAGAGCGCCTCAGCCCGAAGGCACGAGACGTCGACATTCTCCCACTGCATGGTGGGCTCGAACCCGAGCGCCAGGATCGCGCGGTCGCGGCCGCACCGGCGGGGCGGCGCAAGCTCGTGCTCTCGACTTCGATCGCCGAGACAAGCCTCACCTTGGCCGGTATTCGCATCGTGATCGATTCCGGCCTCGCCCGCGTCCCGGCTTACGAGCCCGATGTCGGCATCACCCGGCTCGAGACCGTGCGGGTCTCGCGCGCTGCGGCCGATCAGCGGCGCGGGCGCGCCGGCAGGACCGAGCCCGGAATTTGCTACCGCCTCTGGGAGGAGGCCGCGACCGCCTCTTTGCCGGCTTTCGCTCCGCCCGAAATCCTCAATGCGGACCTCTCCGGTCTCATGCTCGATTGCGCCGCCTGGGGCGTCGCCGATCCGAGGCGGCTCCAATTTCTCGATCCGCCGCCGCGCCCTGCACTCACCGAGGCACGAAAGCTCCTCGTCGATCTCGAGGCGCTCGATGCAGAGCATCGTCTCACCGACCGCGGGCGCGCCATCCGCGGCTTGCCCCTGCCGCCACGCCTCGCGCGCATGGTGCTCGAAGCGGCGCGCCTCGAGGCCGCCGAGCTTGGCGCCGAGATCGCGGCCCTCATCGTGGAGCGTGGCCTCGGTGGGGTCTCGGTGGATCTCGTCGAGCGTCTGGAGCATTTCGCGCGCGATCGCTCCGAACGGGCGCGTTCGATGCGCTCGCTCGCCGGCAACTGGGCGAAGACCGCGAGGGCGGCTTTGCGGGAACTGCCGGGTGCGGCGCTGGAGATTCGCGAACCGCCGACACCCGGTCTCCTGCTTGCACTCGCTTATCCGGAACGCCTCGCCAAGGCGCGCGGCCGCAAGGGCGAATACCTTCTCGCCAACGGCCGAGCCGCTGGGCTTGACCCCGTCGCCCCTCTGGCGCGATCTCAATTTCTTGCAGTTGCCGAAATCGCCGGGCGAGCGGCCGCGGCCCGCATTCTTCTCGCGGCATCGATCGAGAAGAGCAAGATCGAAGCCGAGTTCGCGACGCACATCGAGCTCACCGACGCCTTGGCATTCGATCCGGCGGCCCGCGCCGTGCGCCGCAGGCGCCAGCGCCGCCTCGGCGCGCTCTTTCTCGACGACGCGCCAGCCCCTGTCCCGCCCGATGAAGCGACCGCGCTCGCGCTCGCGAAAGGCGTGGCGGGGCTCGGCATCGACAAATTGCCGTGGACCGAGGAGCTGCGGCAAAGGCGAGGGCGGGTGATGTTCCTGCGTAGATCGCAAGCGAGCACGGCTGAGAACAGCGCGGAGGAAAATGCCGGCAAAAATTCCTGGCCCGACCTTTCGGACGAGGCGCTCGCCGAGAATGCCGCGAGCTGGCTCGCCCCCTTTCTTCTCGGGAAGACGAGCCTTGCCGAGATCGGCGCCCGAGATCTCGCGCTCGCGCTCGAAGCGCTCCTGCCCTTCGGGCTCACGCGCCGCCTCGAGGAAGAGGCGCCTTCCCATTTCGAGGCGCCGTCGGGCTCGCGCTTGCCGATCGAGTACAGCGAAGAGGGTGCGTCGCTCGACGTGCGCGTCCAAGAACTATTCGGCCTTGGCGAGCATCCGCGGGTGGCGAGAGGTCGCGTGCCCTTGGTCCTGCAGCTTCTCTCGCCGGCGCATCGTCCTATCCAGATCACGACCGATCTTCCGGGCTTTTGGCGCGGCTCTTGGGCGCAGGTTCGTTCGCAAATGCGCGGACGTTATCCCAAGCACTCCTGGCCTGAGGATCCGCTTTCGGCGCCGGCCACGAATCGCGCCAAGCCGCGCACGCGGAGGTGAGATAAAGGGGAAGGGTGACAAAGTCACCGGCTTCTCCACGAACGCGGCGCGTCAACGCGAAAGCCATGGTTGCACGACGCCGCGCCGCGCAGCTATCGTCCGGCGCGGCGTGTCCATGAACCCCAAGCGGCGCGCCGGGCTCACGGAGGAAAGATGTTTACCCCGGCGATCGAAATTTTGGATGCGCGCTTCAAAGCGCTTGTCCTTGGCAATGTGCATCTCGAGAAGCTGCACACCGGATGCCGCTGGTCGGAAGGCCCGGCTTATTTCCCGGCCGGGCGCTATCTTTTGTGGTCCGACATCCCGAACAACCGGATCTTGCGCTTTGACGAGTGCGACGGCTCCGTCGCCGTGTTCCGCGAGCCCGCAAACAACACCAACGGCCACACCGTCGATCTCGAAGGGAGGCTCGTCTCCTGCGAGCACGGCGGGCGCTGCGTCTCGCGCACCGAGCATAATGGGAAGCGCACCGTGCTTGCCGACCGCTGGGAAGGCAAGAAGCTGAACTCGCCGAATGATGTGGTGGTGAAGTCGGACGGCTCGATCTGGTTCACCGACCCGATGTTCGGCATCCTCGGCAATTACGAAGGCAACGAGGCGCCCTCGGAGATCCATCCCAACGTCTATCGCGTCGACGGCAAGACCGGCGAGGCGAGCTTGATGGCCGACGACATGAACGCGCCCAATGGCATCTGCTTCTCGCCCGACGAGAGCCGCGTCTACATTGTCGACAGCCGCGCACTTCCCAATCCGCTGATCCGCGTCTACGAC
>JAFAQA010000217.1 GCA_019246665.1 Hyphomicrobiales bacterium | reverse complement strand
CTACACTATCGAATCGACTCGCTTCGGCCGCGCCGAGTCCTTCAGCACCTACGCGCCGATCACCGCGAGAACATGGACGCCGGATCAGCCGATCACCTACGTCACCGAGATTCGCTACGGCTATGACGCCAGAAAGAACAAGCTCGGCACCCCGGCTGAACCGTATCAAGCCGAAATTTTGCCAAGCGGCGTCCCGACCGCGGTTGCTCAAGCCTACGAACACGATGCGCATTTGAAGCTCGCCAACACGGTCTATTTGTTGAGCGAAACTGCCTTCATCGACGGCAAGCCGAGGGACGACTACGTGTATATAGAGCCTTATCTGCCGTGGCTCATTCCGGTTGGATTGTCGCTTGCCGCGGTGCTTTTCGTGACAGGCTTGATCGGACGGCGTATGCGGCAAAGCCCAGCCACGGCGTAAATTGCAAGGGGAAATTGGCTGGCGCGCATTGCTGAATCTACTCGGCCCAGATGCCGCGGTTTCTGGCGCTTTCAGGCATCCATGAACGGCACTTGGCCGACCGCGGCGGCACGGATCGGTGGCATCGATCTCCAGACGGTGTGCGATGAGGTGCCGGCGTTCAATGCGCAATGGCCGGCCGGACAGGTTGGCGGCAAGGCGCCGGGCCATCCGCCTCTTCTGAGCGACGCGTAACGCGCGGCTCCGATGAAGCAGCGCTCGATAGGTTGCTCTACTTCGCCCTTGCGCGGACCCTATGGTGAGGCGCGTGAAAACCATCCAGGGATGAAAACCATCCTGGGATGCCTTTTCACCCTCACTCCCACTCGATCGTCCCCGGCGGCTTCGATGTCACGTCGTGCGTCACCCGGTTGATGCCCTTCACCTCGTTGATGATGCGGGTTGAGACCCGGCCGAGGAAGCCCATGTCGAAGGGGAAGAAATCCGCCGTCATGCCGTCGACCGAGGTCACGGCGCGAAGCGCGAGCACGATCATCGCCATGCCGGCCACGACCTCACGCCGCCTTCCCTCGCAATCCGTCGGCGAGCACCCAAAGCACGTCGGCGAGCTGCTTTGCGATCTCCGGGGGCGGCAACGGCAATTTCAAGCTTTGCGCGCCGGTGTCAGGATCGCGCTCGATCCAAGGATGTCGCGAAGCCACGGCATCGTCGGCGGTCGCGAGTGCTGCGACGAGCTGCGAGCCAACCTCGGCCAAAGCCCGCCAGGGATCGGCGCTCGCGGCCCGCGCCGGCGTGAGTGCCAGCGCACGCCCCTGAACCGGGCGCGGATCGGCCGTGTCGGTCGCCGCGGCCGCCACCACCTCCGCATGCCCATTCTTCGCTGGCGACGGCTCGAGCGCGGCCGCCGCAGCCGTGCTCCCGATCTCTTCGGCCGGCGTGACCGCTTCGCCCTCGCCCATCTGTCCGGTGACCCTCTCGACCTCTTTCATGAACCGGGTGAGCCGCGATCCGCCGAGCGCAATCTCACCGCTGCCGCCGTCGAGAATGCCCTCCGACAAAGAGCGCTTGAAGGCGAGCACCGAGAGCATGCCCTCCTCGATGGTGCCCTTCGCCACGAATTTGATGATCCGCACCGGGTGTTCCTGTCCCATGCGATGGATGCGCGCGATGCGCTGCTCGAGGACCGCCGGGTTCCACGGCAAATCCATGTTCACGAGCGTGGAGGCATGCTGCAGATTGAGGCCCGTACCGCCGGCATCCGTCGAGAGGAACACCCGGCACTCGGGATCGTTACGAAAGCGCTCGACGAGCGCCGGCCGCTTGTCCGAAGGGACGCCGCCATGGAAGCTGACATAGCCGATTCCGAGCACCTCGAGCCGCCGAATGACGATCTCGTGCGTGCGCGTCCATTGCGAGAATACCACCGCCTTCGCGCCGGGCTCGGCAAACAGATCGGTGAAGAGCAACGCCAGCTCGTCGGCCTTGACGCCATGGTCGGTCTCTTGGTCGAGCAAATAGGTGCTGTTGCACGACATGCGCATGTTCTGGAGCGCGCAAGTCATGCGCCGCTGATCCTGGTCCGACAGAAACCCCGTTCGGCGCCAGCGCTGCACGATCTTCGCGACCGTGTCCGCATTCTCCCGATGATAGTTCATCTGCATTTCGGTCATCGGCACAAGAAGAATCTGGTCGGTGCGGCTCGGCAATTGCCGCAACACCTCCGATTTGCGCCGACGGATCATGATGGGCGCCAAGGTCTCGCCGATCTTCGCGAGACCCGAATAGCCCGTGACGCGCCCGGCTTCGTCCTTGACCTGATGCTCGTGCAAAAGCTTCCAGGTCGGCCCCAACCTGTGCTGATCGACAAATTGGACGATCGAGACCAGCTCCTCCAGCTTGTTCTCCAAGGGCGTTCCCGTGAGGACGATCGCATAAGGGCTGTCGATGCGTTTCAGGGCGCGCGCCGCGACCGTGTTCCAGTTCTTCACCCGCTGCGCCTCGTCGACGATCACGAGCTCAGGTGACCAGGCGGCTATCAGGTCGAGATCGGGCTTGAGCTTTTCGTAGTTCGTGATTTTGCAAAAATCCTCAAGCGCGTAATCCTTCCGCCGCTGCGCAAATCCGCCACCGATGACTCTCGCCGCCTTCTCTCCCTGCCGACCTGAGAAACGCGCAATCTCGCTTTGCCATTGGTATTTCAGCGATGTCGGGCAGATGATCAACACTCTCGCAACGCCGAAATACCGCGCTAGTATTTCCATCGCGGCGATCGCCTGGATCGTCTTGCCCAATCCCATATCGTCGCCGATGAGCGCGCGCCCTGCCTTCACCGCGAAGAGCGCGCCCTCCGCCTGATATGGATAGAGGGGCGCATTAAGCAAGGATTGGAGCCCACCATCGGCCGCGCCTTCTGGAAACAACTCGTCAAGTCGCAGGGCCCGCCGCACGGCGTCGCGCTTGCCTGCGATGAAATCGAGCGCATCGTCGTAGGCGCGGAAATCATGGCCGGACTTCGATGCCATGAGCATGAAAGGCTCAAGCCGGTCGAGGCCAGTATCCGAAAAGACTCCGCCTTGCGTCATGTCGAACAGAGAAGCGGCGGCTTCGTTCACCGCCAAAGGGCATTCTGTTCCGGCGCGAAAATACACGCGACGCCTTCCATCATTGCGTAGATAAAGCTCGGAAAAGGCGGGTCTGTAGCCGCGCGCGAAGGTCTTCTTGGCCCCGCGCATTTTCTCGAGTCGCCCAATCGTGAACTCGATATGCTTGCAGGTCCCGAGCTCGTTCGTCGCATAGTCGGGGCAAGAGCAGAAATTACCGCCCGGCCCCAGGCCGCGAATAACCACGCGATAGCTCGATTTGGACTCAACATTGCTGACGCGAAAGTCAGAGAAGAACCGTTCACTCGTTAGGTTCTCGAGCTCGAAGGCCTGCTCGCGCCCGAACTGACGACGCAAACCGCGCTGCCATTCCGCGGGCGGAAGGCCAAGAGGCGCACGCGTGTGCGAGAGCTTGGGCTCCTTCTTCGGTTTCTTGGGCTTTCTCGGCTTCATTCTTGAGGGTTGGCTTTTCATTTTCATCGAGATGTCTTCCGTTCCATCAAGCTACCCATGAGCCTTCTCTCGCGAACTTTTCGACAAGTTTGGAGCTGCCAGCTCCCGCCGATCATGGGCAACGTCTCACTCCCACTCGATCGTCCCCGGCGGCTTCGATGTCACGTCGTACGTCACGCGGTTGATGCCCTTCACCTCGTTGATGATGCGGGTCGAGACGCGGCCGAGGAAGCCCATGTCGAAGGGGAAGAAATCCGCCGTCATGCCGTCGACCGAGGTCACGGCGCGAAGCGCGAGCACCTGATCGTAGCTTCGCCCATCGCCCATCACGCCGACGCTGCGCACCGGCAAGAGCACCGCGAAGGCTTGCCAGATCGCGTCGTAGAGCCCGGCGCGGCGGATCTCGTCGAGATAGATCGTGTCGGCCTTGCGCAAGGTGTCGAGCGCTTCCCTCGTCACCGGGCCCGGGCAACGGATGGCAAGGCCTGGCCCCGGGAAGGGGTGGCGGCCGACGAAGGCCTCGGGCAAGCCAAGCTCGCGGCCGAGCGCGCGCACCTCGTCCTTGAAGAGCTCGCGCAAGGGCTCG
>JAFAQA010000198.1 GCA_019246665.1 Hyphomicrobiales bacterium | reverse complement strand
TCGAGTCGGGAAAAAGCTGAATTGAGAAGCACGGTTTCGTGTCCGTCGACCTCGCCGGACTTTCGACGCTTACTGAAATCGTCACGATCCTCGAAGCGCAATCGCGCTCTTTCGAACGCCTCGACCCAAAGGTTTTCCCGGCATTTGATGTGGTGGTCGCGAAACAAGGCGATCGCGCCGCGAGGCTCGACGATGCTGTCGAGCGCAGCGAGCGTCGCTACTCGGTCCATCCAATGAAAAGAGCGCCCCATGGTCACGAGCGTGAACGAGCCCAATGCGGGCTGGAGATCGTAGGAGGAGCCCTCGCGAAACTCGCACGCGACGCCTCGCCTGGTCGCGAGCTCCTTCGCGGCGGCGAGCATCGATCTGTCGGGATCCATCCCGGTCACCGCATAGCCAAGCTCCGCGAAAGCTAGGGCGAGGAAGCCTGGCCCGCAGCCAAGGTCGAGCACGCGCTCGCCGCTTGTCACGCCGAGCCAGGCTGCAAGGCTTTCGATCAGACGAGGCGGATAATCGAGGCGACCTTTGACGTAGAAAGGGACCGCTGAGCGAAAGCGGTCGGGCAAGAAAGGGGCGACGTGGGATGGCATAGGTGTTGCCCTCAACCGACATGGTCATTTGTCGCCCCGCGCGACGCCGGCTGCTTCCTCTTCGCTTGCGAGCTTACCTGGTCACGAGCCAGGTTCGATAATCGAGCACATAGTTTGCGATCAAGGCATTTTCCGGATCATTGTCTCCAGCGATCGCATCGGCTATGGGCGCGCTCAATCCGCCAAGCAACCACTGTTGGTGATAGGGACCCGGGTAGGAAAGGATGAGCGCGTTGGTCTTGGTGTCCACGAGGTCTATGGTCAGCTGAAGCTTCGCGTATTGATCAACCAACACCCTGCGCACCACGGAGGGAACATCGAACTGTTTGAGCGTCACGATTGCTTTGACGGGTCGCACCCCGCGCATTACCGGGGCGAGCAGGCTTTGGAGTTGATCCGTGAAGATTCGCTGAAGCGCGGCTTGGAAATACGCTTGGACCGGGGGAAAATTCTGGGCGCTTTCATACGGAAGCCGGCGAGCGATCTCAGGGTCGGTGTTGGCGGCCAGGAAACGCTTTTCCTGAACGGGCCAAGAGCGAATGACCTCGACGCCATGAACCTCGACTCCGACGAGTTTCAAGGAGGCGATCTCGTCGACGGACATGGAAGGAGGCGGGACCGTCGCGCACCCCGCGAGCATGAGCGTGACGCAACAAAAAAGCGCACGAATCCTCGTGCTGAAAATGGCTTGCCTTATCATGGTTGCTCCCCGGCCAGCCTGCGGAAACTCCGTCCCCCGGAGCTTGCTCGGGCTGGTGCCTCGATTATTCTGTACGCTTGATGTCCGAGGGTTGAGGCGCTGTCCACGGGGGCGGGCGATCACTTTCCCGCTAGTTCAATCAGCGTGACCATGGCGAAACTCGACGATCTGTTGCGGGAGCTTTCCGCTTGCCGCATCTGCCGCGACGCTCCGCTTTACGGAAGAGCCCTGCCGCACGAGCCAAGGCCGGTGATCCAGGCCGCAGCGACGGCGCGGCTCTGCGTCGCGAGCCAGGCTCCCGGCACTCGCGTCCATCTTTCGGGCCGCCCTTTCACGGATGCATCCGGCAAAAGGTTGCGAGCCTGGCTCGGTCTCGACGAGGAGAGCTTCTACGATGCACGCAGGGTCGCGATCGTGCCCATGGGCCATTGCTTTCCGGGGCAGGATGCGAAGGGCGCCGACCTGCCGCCGCGACGCGAATGCGCCCCAAGGTGGCGAGAGCAGATTTTCGCTGAGCTGCCCGCCCTCGAACTCGTCTTGCTGATCGGACAATATGCGCAAGCCTGGCATCTCGGCGCCGCGGCGAAGGACGGGCTCACGGCGACGGTCGGCCGGTGGCGCGAGATTCTCGAGGGGCAACGTCGCCCCGCGTTGTTGCCCTTGCCACACCCGTCCTGGCGCAATAATGGCTGGCTGAAAGCCAACCCGTGGTTCGAGGCCGAGCTCGTGCCGCAGCTTCGCCGGAAGGTTCGGCGACTCGTGGGCTTCGAGACACGGGCACCAACACCACCCGACATTTCGGCGGCACGCATCTGACCTCCACTCTCATCGAACGCCGATCACCTGCGACGTTGCCAGGACCTAATGAGAGTTGCCCCGGTTCATAGGTCGTTCAGGCGCATTCCCGGCAAATGTCGAGACGCAAAATGCGGGGAGTGCAACATGATTCGCTGGCATTGCCGTGCAATCAGCGTGGCCCTGGCCATGCTGTTTGTCGCTTCGGCCGCAATGGCGCAGGTGCCGGCCGCCCGCCAGCCTCGCCTCGCCCTCGTGGTAGGCGAGGGCGCTTACGCCAATACCTCGGCCGCACCCGAAAGCACGGCTGTCAATGACGCGGGCTTGATCGCCTATCAACTGCAGCAGGCCGGGTTCGATGTGACCGGCGGGCGCGATGTCGATCGAACCGGCTTCGAAAGCCTGGCGGCCACGTTTTTCGCCAAGCTCGGGCAGGCGGGGCCGAGCGCCGTCGCGGTGATTTATCTCTCAGGGCTCGGGCTGCAAGCCGACGGCGATAACCGGTTCGTTCCGACCGACGCCAAGCTCGCCACGCTCGACTCGGTCGGGGTCGAGACGATCTCGACCAACGAGCTCCTGGCGCAGTTTCAATCGGTTCCGGGTGCCGCGCATGTCGCGATCTTCGACCTCGCGCGACCCTTGCCGTTCCGTATCGCGCCGCAAGTGGCGCCAGGCCTCGCGGCGCTCGATCCGCAGCCAGGACTCCTCGTCGCGCTCTCGCAACAGCCGGGATATGTGATCGAGGAGCGGAAGGAAGGCTATGGCGCCTTCGCCAGCGCGCTCGCGGAGATGATCCGCGTGCCGGGGCTGTCACTCAACGAGCTCTTCGCGCGCACGCGCTTGCGCGTGCAAGCGGAGACCAAAGGCGGACAGTTGCCATGGAATGTCTCGGGCCTGACAAGCGATTTCACCTTTTTCACGCCGGAGACGCCGGCAGCGCCGGCTCCCGCACTCGTCAACTTGCGCAATCGTCCGCTCGGCCAGCTTCCGATCGAGGATGCGTTCTCGCTCGCAATCGAGCGTGACACTATCGACGGCTACGAGGAGTTCCTGGCCGCCTATCCGGACGGGCCGCTCTCCAGGCGCGCACGAGCGATCATCGCGTCACGCCGAGAGGCGTTCTTCTGGCGGCGCACGGTGATGCGTGGGACGCCCGAGGCCTATTGGACATATCTGCGCCACTATGCGCGAGGAGCCCATGCGGAAGAGGCGCGATATCGGCTCAGTCTGTTGAACGCGCCCTACACTCCGCCCGCGACTTTCTACGAAGAGGAATACGACATCCCCCCGCCGCCGGTGGCGGAGGTGACGGAATATCTCATTCCCTATGATCGCTGGTATGCCCTGCCGCCGCCTCCGCCTCCCCCGATCCTGATCTTGCCGGCGCCGGTCATCGAGTTCTACCGTCTTGCGCCACCGCGGCCGACAGCGGTTGCCGTCTTGCCGGTGCCAGCCGCTGTGCCTCCCCCGGAGCGCATCATCCCGATCCCGGTGCCCGTTCCGATTCCGGTTTCGGGGAAAGTGCCGCCTCTGCCGCTTGCCGTTCCGCCGAAGCCCGTATTGTTCGCCCCTGGCAAACAAGCGCCTGCTGCGCCGCAAGCCACGGCTCCTGCCGGCGCGCTCAGCGGACAGGGCCAATTCAAGACGCTTCCGGCGAAAGGCGCGCCGCAGCCGGCCGCCGTCACGCCCCCGGCGGCCACCCCTCCAACATCGGCGCAACAGCCAAAGCCGGCCGGTGTGCAACCTTTACCCGTTCCAGTTCCGGCAGGGCCCGGCCAATTGCCGAAGATGGCGCCTCAGCCTGGTGCCGCGCCGGTTGGCCAGGCCCAGCCCGGGAAGCCGCCGACCGCCTCCACGCCAGGGGCGCAGCCGACGCCTGCGCCGTCGGGCGCGGCGCCGCTCAAGCCCGGGACAACCCCGGTTGCTCCAGTGACGCCGGCCGGAAAAGCCGTGACGACGCCCGAGCCTTCGGCGGTCAAGCCCGTGCCTCCACCCCCAGGGGCGAAGCCCGCGCCAGCTCCGACGGTTGTGAAGCCCGCCACGCCTCCCGCGCCTGCCGTCAAACCGGCGCTAGCCCCGGTCGTGACAAAGCCTTCACCACCTCCGCCGCCCGCTGTGAAACCTGCACCGCCCCCAGTGGCAAGGCCCGCGGCTCCACCTCCTCCTGTTGCAAGGCCCGCGCCTCCTCCTGTCGCAAGGCCCGCGCCTCCTGCTGTCGCGAGGCCCGCGCCTCCACCTCCGCCGGTCGCAAGGCCTGCACCTCCCCCGCCTCCTGTGCCGAGGCCGGCGCCTCCGCCTGTGGCGCGACCTGTGGCGCCTCCGCCACCTGTGGCGCGCCCGGCTCCACCGCCGAGGCCCGCACCAGGCAAGCCCTGCACGCCCCAGGAGCACGCCCAGGGCAAGTGCTGACCGCCCGGATCGATGCCCGCCGGAATTTGCCGGCGGGACATTGATTTCACTTCATTCCTCGAGTCGCGCGATCAACGAAGAGGTATCCCATCGGCGTCCGCCGAGCTTTTGCACCTCTGCGTAGAATTGGTCGACGAGCGCCGCGACCGGAAGCTGAGCGCCGTTGCGCCGGGCCTCGGCCAGACAGATCGACAGGTCCTTGCGCATCCAATCGACGGCGAATCCAAAGTCGAACTTATTCTGATTCATCGTCTTGCCGCGGTTTTCCATTTGCCAGGATCCAGCCGCGCCCTTTGAGATGACCTCGAGAACGGTTTCGACATCGAGCTTGGAGCGCTTGGCGAAATGGATTCCTTCGGCAAGTCCTTGGACGAGACCGGCGATGCAAATCTGGTTGACCATTTTCGTGAGCTGGCCGGCACCCGGCCCGCCGATCAGGCGGCAAGAGCGTGCATAAGAGGCGATCACCGGCTCGACCTTCGCATACGGCGCCTGATCGCCCCCGCACATCACGGTGAGCACGCCGTTCTCGGCTCCCGCCTGCCCGCCCGAGACGGGTGCGTCGACAAAGCCAAGACCGAGCTTGGCGGCCGACGCATGGAGCTCACGCGCGATCTCGGCGGAAGCAGTCGTGTGATCGACGAAAATGGCACCCTTGGACATGTCGCCGAAAGCGCCATCCGGCCCCATGGTCACGGCGCGCACATCATCGTCATTGCCGACGCAAGCGAACACGATCTCACGACCTTTCGCGGCCTCGCGCGGCGTCGGCGCGCTCGCGCCTCCATGTTTCTTCACCCAGGCTTCGGACTTGGCGGGAGTGCGGTTGTAGACCGTGACCTCATGCCCTTTGGCTTTGAGGTGACCCGCCATGGGAAAGCCCATGACCCCTAGCCCGAGAAATGCGACTTTCATCTTGACCTCGCGATTGCGTTTCACGTGTTGCGACGATGAGATGCCGCGAACAGGACCGCTCGATCAAGCCCCAAATGCGGCGAATGACCTCCACGATGACAAGATAGATGATCGCCGCGTAGACGTAGATCAGGAAGTCGAAGGTTCGCGCGAAAATGAAGCGCGTCTCACCCATGAGGTCGAGCAGGGTGACGATCGCCGCGAGCGCGCTCGATTTTATCATGGAGATCAGCTCGTTCCCGAACGGACGCAGCGCCACGATGAAAGCTTGCGGCCAGACGATGTGGCGCGAGATCCGGTATTTCGACAGGCCGAGCGCGGCCGCCGCTTCGACTTGACCCTTGGGAACCGAGGCGAGCGCACCGCGCATGATCTCCGCCTGGTACGCGGCTGTGTTCAACGAGAAGGCGAAGATGCAGCAGACGAAAGCTTCACGGAAGAGCCACCACACGCCGAGATCGGTAAGAAGCGGGCGTATCTCTCCCGCCCCGTAATAGACGAGGTAAAGCTGGCAAAGGAGCGGTGTGCCACGGAAGAAGGTGACGTAGGAAACAGCGGCGCCCGAAAGGACCTTGTTGCGCGACATGCGTGCAAGGCAGACAGGGTAGGCGATGAGGAATCCGAGCGTGACGGAGAGCGTCACGAGCTGGACCGTGATCCACACGCCGTCGATGAGCCGTGAGCCATAGCGCGACATCATCTCGAAGTTGAGGAGCGCCGCGGCGCTGTCGTGAAGCGTTTCCAGCATCACGCGAAACCCCGGTTGGCGCGCCGCTCGAGATTGCTCTGCAAGATGCCCGAAAGGATGCTGAAGACGAGATAGACGGCAGCCGCCGCTGAATAGAAGAGGATCGGCCGCGTGGTATTCTTGCTCGCCTCGGACGCGGCCCGCAGAAGATCGATGACCGCGAGGGTGGAGATGAGCGAGGTGTCCTTGAGAAGAACCATCCAGATATTGCCGAGGCCCGGCAAGGCGATCCTGACGAGCTGCGGCATCAGCACCAGGACGAAGGTCTTGCGCGAATCAAGCCCGAGCGAATGGGCGGCTTCATGCTGGCCTCT
>JAFAQA010000414.1 GCA_019246665.1 Hyphomicrobiales bacterium | reverse complement strand
TAACTCCTCAATCCAACGCCTTGGCGGCGGCACGTCCCGCGGTCCGGCCCGAGAACAAGCACCCGCCGAGGAAGGTGCCCTCGAGCGAACGGTAGCCGTGCATGCCGCCCCCGCCGAAGCCCGCGACTTCTCCGGCCGCGAATAGGCAAGCCAATGGCGCGCCGCCCGCGCCGAGCACCCGCCCTTCGAGGTCGGTTTCGAGGCCGCCCAAGGTTTTGCGCGTGAGGATGCGAAGGCGCACCGCGATTAGGGGCCCGTGCTTGGGGTCGAGAATCTTATGCGGCTTTGCCGTGCGGATGAGCTTGTCGCCGAGATAACGGCGCGCATTGCGGATCGCGGCGATCTGGCTGTCCTTGCCGAACGGATTGTCGATCTCGCGGTCTCGCCCGACGATCTCGCGTTCGAGTGCCTCATAAGCGATCAGGTTCTTGCCGCACAGCGCGTTCATTGCGCTGACGAGCTCGGCGAGGTTGTCTTCCACCACGAAATCTTCGCCGTGTTCCTTGAAATCTTCGACCGGCCTTGTCGCCTCTCTGCCAAAGGCGCGCCGAGAGACAAGGCGCCAGCTCTTGCCCGTGAGATCAGGGTTTTGCTCGGAGCCGGACAAGGCAAATTCCTTGCGGATGATGCTCTGGTTGAGGACGAACCAGGAATGATCATGGCCTGTCTTCCGCAAATGCTCGAGCGTGCCCAGCGTATCGAAACCAGGATAGAGCGGTCCGGGAAGTCGGCGACCGCGCGCGTCGAACCACATCGAGGACGGTCCCGGCAGAATGCGAATGCCGTGCGAGGGCCAGATTGGGCGCCAGTTCCTGATGCCCTCGGCGTAGTGCCACATGCGATCGCGGTTGATCAGGCGAGCGCCGGCGGCTTCCGCAATCGCAAGCATGCGCCCATCCACATGGGCGGGCACACCGGCCAACATGCGGCTCGGCGGTGCGCCGAGGCGCTTCGGCCAGCTCGCCCGCACGAGATCGGGGCTGCCGCCGATGCCTCCGGAAGCGAGGATCACCGCCTGTGCCTTGAGCTCGAATTCGCCGCATGGCATGCGCGAGCTCGCCTCGCCGCGCGGGCTACCGCTCGGTTCGAGGATCGCGCCTCTGACCCCGTCGATGACACCGCGCGTCGAGGTCAAGCCGTCGACGCGATGGCGAAATGCGAATCGGGTGAGCCCGCGCGCGGCGGCCTCTTGCACGCGACGCACAAAAGCCTCGACAAGCGCGGGCCCCGTGCCCCAGAGGATGTGAAAGCGCGGCACGGAATTGCCGGGGCCAAGCGCGCCGGCTCCGCCGCGCTCCGCCCAACCTACGATCGGAAAAAAGCGAAGCCCCTGTGCGACGAGCCATGAGCGCTTTTCGCCCGCGGCGAAGGCCACGTATGCCTCAGCCCATCGACGCGGCCAGTGATCTTCATCGCGATCGAAACCCGCCGTGCCCATCCAGTCGTGGAGGGCAAGCGCGTGGGAATCGCGAACGCGCAAGCGCCGCTGCTCTCGCGAATCGACGAGGAAAATGCCGCCAAGTGACCAGAAAGCCTGTCCGCCGAGGTTTTGCTCTCCCTCCTGCTCGACGATGATCACGCGCTTACCGGCATCAGCGAGCTCGGCCGCGGCGACGAGGCCGGCGAGCCCGGCGCCGACCACGATCACGTCGGACGCGAGCCCCATGCGCCCTCAGCCTCTGGCGGTCGAGCGGACTACGTCATGGTCCGCCTCGAATTTACCTTGAGGATCATGACCCGCCACACGCGCCTTCCCTGATAATTCCCGCAGAAAGGAGGCCTGGATGCGCGCACCAAAGGCGCGCATGACAAACGGAGGGAAAAACGAAGCGGCTCAGTTCACCGCTTTGAAGACGTTGATGGCACAACCATAGATCGAGACCTCATCAGCAATCTGGATCTTGTGCCAACAGCGACCCGTTTCAGGAATTTCCCTGAAAATATAAGTTCCCGTGTTTTGCTTATCCACGGTTTCCTTCGCGTTAGACGACACGAGATAGTCGAAGAAATTTTCAGCGACCGATCCCCAGCACGTCAAGATCGTGTGATCCGCCGTCCGGATTGCGTTATTTTCGGAAGCCTCGCGTATACAGGCGTTGTTGTAACTTTCGGCTTCGGGCGACATCTTCGCTTCGAGGCGCAGCGGAGCTGCCGCGAGAACGCAGCTCAGCCCGGCAAGCGTCAGGAATTGGCGGGAAAGGCGGTGGCTAAGTCGCATTTAGAGTCTCTCCGGGATCGATTCTGGCGCGAGCGGCATGCGTAAGGATGGATCGGCGCTGCCCCCTGCTACTATGTCTGGCACAATCCCATCGCGAAAGTGATTTCACATTTCACGGAGCATCCGACGACTCTAGAGCATGCTGGTCGGAAATGAAATCGCCAGCCTGGTCTAAAAGACGTCAACCGAGAATAGCCTCTTCGGAAAAGCGGAGACCTACTTTTCCGAGCATGCTCCAGCTTTCACGTTTTGGTCACTCTGGCAATGCACGCCCGCCGATGAAGGGTCGAGCTGTCTGCGGCCGACGTCAATGCACGCGCGGCTTTTTGAGGAAACCGCTCCGGTCGGCGGATTTGACGCGCAGCCAAAGGCTTCGGTTATCGCGGACGATCTCAATAGGAATTTCGGTTCCCGCGGGACCGCAGCTCCAGAGCTTGCGATAAAAATCGGCGAGGCTCCCGACATCCTGGTCCCGGATGCTGGAAACCACGTCGCCCTGACGCATGCCCGCATCAGCAGCCGGCCCCTGTTCGGCGACGTTCGCGACCACGATCTTGCCCTGGTTCTCCACCGAATAGACGCCGAGCCATGGTCTTGCGGGCTTGTTGATCTGACCAAAGTTGAGGAGATCGTCGAGGATCGGCGGCAAAAGATCGATCGGCACCACCATGTTCAGATCTTGCGGGGTGCCTGGGTTCGTCGCCTGCTGCACCAATAACGATCCGACACCGAGCAGCTTGCCATCCGCGCCAATCATGCCCGTGCCGCCCCATAACGGATGAGCTGGGGCCGTAAAAATCGCCTCGTCGAGCATGTATTCCCAATAACCGGCGAATTCCTGCTTGGCCACGATTTGGGCGCGCACGAATCGAGGGTGATCGCCACCGCCCGCCACGATGACCGGATCGCCGGGCTTCGCCTCTTTCGACCGGCCAAGATCGATTGCCGGAAGATCGAGCCGACCCAGCGCCTGCACGAGCCCGAACCCCGTCTCCTGGTCGTAGGCAACGACATGCGCCGGCGTCAGGCGCCCGTCAGGCCTCGCTAGCCAGACATTTTCCGCCTCAGTTATCAAATAACCGATGGTGAGCACGAGGCCATTATCGCGAATGACGACGCCGCTGCCGGCCCGCTCCGTTCCCAAGATCGAAGCGGTGAAGCCGTCCGCGGGTATCGTCGAATGGACGGCCACAATGGATTGGAGAACGTGATCGAGTTCCAAGCCTCACTCCCTTGTCATCAACCCGACAAGTGTTTCAAGACCGGTTACGGTTTGCGATCGAGGCAAACGCACGCATCACCTGGAAGTTCGGGCATCGTTGGCGCAGGCCGCTCCCATGGTGTTTCTTTCGTTGCCGTGAGGCAAGCTTGTGCACCCTGCTCTGCGATAGAGGCAAAACTCAGCCGTCGTGCTGCGTGTTTACGGCGTTTCGATTTTGTCCGTTTCATCTTTGAGTCTTGGCGCGTAAGCTCGCTCGAAGGGGCAAGCGAGCCAGACTCCAAGCCGGAGCCCTCACGGCCAGGATCCTATCAAGATGCCGATCTTTCAATTGCCTTTGCCGGACGGGCGGGTGCTTTCGTCGCAAGCGCGGCCCCTCATCATGGGCATCCTCAATGTGACGCCGGATTCCTTTTCGGATGGCGGCTTGTTCGCGGCCCACGATGCCGCCATAGCCCAAGGGGAGCGCCTCGCGGAAGAGGGAGCGGACATCATCGATATCGGCGGGGAATCCACTCGTCCCGGCCACCAGCCGGTCGCGGAGGACGAAGAGGGGAGGCGGGTTCTGCCGGTCGTCGAGGCACTCGCCAAAAGAGTGAAGCAACCCCTCTCGATCGACACGATGAAGGCGTCGGTCGCGCGCCGGGCACTCGATGCCGGCGCCGTGATTCTCAACGATGTCTGGGGCCTGCGTCACGATCCCGAAATGCCGAATATCGCCCGCCGGGCGGCGGCGCTCGTCGTCATGCACAATCGTCGCGAGATCGACGCCAGCATCGACATGGTGGCCGAGGTGAAGAGCTTTCTCGCGGGCTCGCTCGCCCTTGGCGAAGCCGCGGGCGTGGCGAAGGAGCGCATCCTCGTCGATCCCGGCATCGGTTTCGGAAAGACAAGAGCGCAAAATCTCATCCTCTTGCGTAGGTTAGGCGAGCTCTCCGAGCTCGGGGCGCCCATCCTGGTGGGGCTTTCGCGCAAATCGCTCATCGGCCATGTCACCGGCGAGCTGACACCGCGCGAGCGCCTGTTCGGGACGATCGCGGCGAATGTGCTCGCCGCGCGAGCGGGCGCGAGCGTGCTGCGTGTTCATGATGTGAAGGCGCATCTCCAGGCGCTCGCGGTCGCGAGCGCCATCGCGGCGGCTGCGTAAGGTACGGCAAAGAAGCGATTGGCCGGGATGGGATTGCCGGGTCCGACCCAAGCAGAGGTGCATGCCGCAAAGGTCCTCGCTGCTCTGGGGCTCGGCGGCAATGTCGGGGATGTGCGCGCGGGGTTCGGGCGCGCGCTCGAAGCGCTGGGAGCGACGCCCGGCATTGAGATGTTGCGGTCATCCTCTCTCTACCGCACAGCGCCCTGGGGGCCGGTGGCGCAGGCGCCCTTTCTCAACATGGCAGTGCTCGTCAAAACGACGCTTTCCCCGCATCAGCTTCTCGATGTGTGTCTTGGGATCGAGCGGCAGGAAGGACGCGTGCGCTCCGAGCGGTTCGGGCCTCGCACGCTCGACGTCGACATTCTCGTCTTCGGCGAGCTCGTGCTTTCGGATGAGCGCCTGGCGTTGCCTCATCCGCGCTTGCTCGAGCGCGCCTTTGCGCTCGTGCCGCTCGCCGAGATCGCGCCCGACCTCGTGAGCGGGGGTGTCGGAATCGGGGACGCCCTGAAGGGCTTCGATCAGAAAGGGATAGAGAAGCTTGCGGGCCAGCGCGTCACGTTCAGATGAGATCGGAGGGTCGGGTGATCTTTTTGATTTTTCCGCATGATCTTATCGCAAATTGGGCCCAGTTTTGCGGTTCCTGCTGAGGGCGTGAGGACGTCCTGATCCCGCCCTAGCACATGTCCGAAATTCACGAAAGAAAGGCGCGATGAGCGCGAAGTATGACCGCATCGGAATCAACTATGCGGAGCTTCGCAAGCCGGATGGGCGGATAGCTCGGACCATCGAGAATGCCCTCGGCTCGGCCCGAACTGTCTTGAATGTCGGTGCTGGGACGGGTGCCTACGAACCGGCTGATCGATCCGTGGTCGCCGTTGAGCCTTCGCGCGAGATGATCCGAAAGCGCCGTCCGGCGGCAGCCGAGGCGATTCAGGCCTGCGCCCACGCTCTGCCATTCGATGACGGGAGTTTCGATGCCTCCATGGCGATCCTCACTATTCACCATTGGCCCGACAAGGAGGCAGGCTTGCGCGAGGTGCGCCGCGTGACTCGCGGCCGGATCGTCCTGCTTACGTTCGACCCGGCGCACCGGCCGTGGCTCACCGATTATCTTCCTGACCTGGCGGCATTGGATGAGGCACAGATGCCGACCATGTCCGACTACGAGCGGTGGTTGGGCGCTGTGCGGATCACACAAGTCCTGGTGCCGCATGATTGCAGCGACGGCTTCCTGTATGCCTACTGGCGCCGGCCTGCGGCCTATCTTGATGGACGCATCCGATCCGGTAGTTCGTCCTTTTGGGCCATCGGCAACGCCGAGGCAGGATTGCAGAATCTAAGGCGGGACCTCGAGACCGGTGAGTGGGAGCGCCGTTACGCCGAATTGCTCACCCTTGATGCATATGACGCGGGATACCGGCTTGTCGTAGCGGGCTGATCGCGAATGAGCGCTACTCGCCTTCGTCGAACTTGCTCGCAATCAGCGCCTCGAGCGCTTCGAGCACCTCCTTGGCCTGCGGTCCTTTCGCGGCCACCGTGATCGAGGTTCCTTGGGCGGCCGCAAGCGTCAAGAGGCCCATGATCGAGCGCCCGCCCACCGTCTCGCCGAGTCGCGTGACGCTCACCTCGGCGTCGAAGCGCTCGACGCATTTGACGAATTTGGCCGAGGCTCGGGCGTGCAACCCGCGCTTGTTGACGATCTCCAGCTCGCGCGCCAGCGGCACCGCCTCGGTCGCGTCGTTGAGATTGGCCATGAACCGAAGTGCCCTTGCGCCTCGAAAAAACTTCGAAGGTTCATGGCCAAGCCGCGCGGGAAAATCAAATGGAGCCGGGCGAGGGGAGGCACAAGCCATGGTTAATGGCCGGCCAGGACCTCGCTTGCGACGTTGATGTATTTGCGGCCCGCATCTTTGGCGCAGAGAACCGCATCGGCCAATTCCCGCTCGCAGCGAACGCTCGCAAGCTTGATGAGCATCGGCAGGTTGATGCCGGCAATGACCTCGACCTCGCGTCCATTCATCGCCGAGATCGCAAGGTTGGAAGGCGTCCCCCCGAACATATCCGTCAGCACGGCGACGCCTTGACCGCTATCGACCTCGGCGATTTTTTCGAGAATTTCGCGTCGCCGCATTTCCATGTCGTCGTCGGGAGCGATCGCGATGGTGGCGATCTGAACCTGCGGTCCCACGACATGCTCGAGTGCCGCTCGAAATTCCACGGCGAGACGCCCATGCGTCACGAGAAGGATGCCGATCATCACATTTCCGTCAAATACCTACCGCTCCGACCCGGGAGCTCGGGGTCGGGCGGCCCTCTTTTTCTTGACGCATTCTTATAAGCTTCACGACAAGAGACGCTTCATACAGTCCCGCGCGCCCGGCAACAAGCGGCAAGCGGGGTAATGCGACACCAGCGACCACACCGCTGAGCTCGCCTTGGTTAGGAAGACGCTCGTTTGACGGTTCGAAATCGACGAGAAAGCGCAACACGGTGCAAGGCTCATGGGGCTCGCTCAAGATGCCGAGGCCCCGCGCTTCGTAACGCCCCGCGATCGCCGGATGCGGTGCGCCGAGGAGGCGGCCCGCATGGCGCTTCACGGTCACGCGATCATCGGCGACCCAGGCGGCGAACTCGCCTTCGGCGCGCGCTTGCGCCAGCAAAAGCGCCGCAAAGCTCGATTTGCCGGCACCGGATGCGCCTCGAATCAAGATGCCGCTCTCCCGGATGACGACGCAGCTCGCGTGCAGGCTCAGGGAGGCGCTGGCGCGCTCGCGCTTGCCGCCTGTGTGAATGTGAAATGCCGTGTTGGGCTTGCGCTCGCGAATGTCCCTCTCGGGCGAATCGGGTGGCGCTTCGTCGGTGGGCGACGGAGCGGTTTTTGGCGCGTCAGCGCTCATGCGTGACGGCCGCCGGCAGGCGCACGGTGAAACGCGCGCCTGTGCTGACGGAGGCGTCCAGCTCGGCCCCAGTGGCGCCGCGATTCTCCGCCCAGATCCGCCCGCCATGGGCTTCGACGATTTGCCGCGAGATCGAAAGCCCGAGGCCGGAATTCTGGCCGAAACCCTGATTCGGCCGGTCCGTGTAGAAGCGCTCGAAAATTCGCTCGAGCGCGTGTTCGGAGATTCCCGGGCCTTCATCCTCGACGACGATCTCGATGAACTCGCCTCGCCGATTGAGCTCGACGCGAACGCTCTTCTCCGGCGGGGAGAACGAGCGCGCATTGTCGATGAGATTGGTGATCACCTGGCCGATGCGGCTGTCATGCCCGACAGTCAGGTAGGCGTTCTTTCCGAACGCGTGGGGAGCGACGACGAGCTCGACTTTCGCCTGCCCCTCATGGCGCACATCATTCGCCACGGAGACGATCGCTTTCAGAAGGGCCGAGAGCTCGAAGGGTTCCGAATCCTCGCGCGCAAGCTCCGCATCCAGGCGCGAAGCGTCGGAGATGTCGCTGATGAGCCGGTCGAGCCGGCGCACATCGTGCTGGATCACGCTCGTGAGGCGCGCCTGCGAATCGGCTGTGCGGGCAAGCGGCAAGGTCTCGACGGCGCTTCGCAATGAAGTGAGCGGGTTCTTCAGCTCATGGGCCACGTCCGCCGCGAAGCTTTCGATCGCGTCCATCCGCTTATAGAGCGCGCGCGTCATGTCGCGCAGCGCTCCTGAAAGATGGCCGATCTCGTCGGGCCGACCGCTGAAATCGGGAATCTCCTGTCGCGATTTGATGCCGCGCCGGACGCGCTCGGCCGCCTCGGCGAGACGGCGCACCGGGCCGGCGATGGTGCCGGCGAGGAGGAAGGAAAGGACCGTCATCACGATCGCGGCAACGAGGAAGACTCGCAAAAGGCCGATGCGCTCATTCCAGATCAGCGCGTCGATGTCGCCGCCCTGAGTTGAAAGCAGGAGCACGCCGCGCACGGTGCGGAAGCGCTGGATCGGCACGCCGACCGAGACGATGGTCTCACCGACGCGGTTGAGCCCGACCGAGCTCGAGATTGCTCCCGAAAGAGCCGTGGTCACTTCTCGACCGACCTTTCCGGCAGGCGCGGCCTCGTCCTCGGTGCCGTGCACCTCCGGCTTGACCAGCCAGCCAGTGAGCGCGGTCCACATGCGCGCCAAGAAATGCGGCTTCGACGGCGGGGGAAGGTCCGCGTGAAGGATGCCGCTCAGGCCGACGAGCGTGCGCGTGTCGAGGAGGAGTGAGCCGTCACGATCGTAAATGCGGGCACGCGTGTGGAACTGGGTCACGACCCGACGAAGCAAGGGAGCGACCTGCTCGGGATTGATCGAGAATTGCAGGGAAGAGGCGTCATCCTCGTCGCTATCGGTGCTTTGACCCGCATGAAGCTGCAAGAGCTTGTCGGGATCGAGCGTGATCGCGTCGTTCTCCACGGTCGCCGAGGTGGCAATGGCCCAGGAGATGACGTCCCCTTGCGTGCTCAGCGCCTGGATCTGCGCGTCGATGAGGCCGGCACGCAGTTGGTTGAGATACATGAAGCCGAACAGCATGACCGCGAGGCCGGCAAGGTTCAGGAACACGATCCGGCGTGTCAGGCTCGACGACATGTGCCGCGCCGTGCCCAGCGCGAGGCGCGCAAGGCGCGCGCGCAGCCGCCAGAGCAGGCCATGCCTCGACTGGCTCTGCCTTGCGGTCGCTTGAATCGGGTCGGTCGCTGCCGTCATGCTGGTCTAGGGCGCGGCCGCGGATGCCTGGGCGTGATCAGCCGGTCTTGCGTTCGAGGATCGTCAGCCGGCTTGTCCAGTTCCGATGCCGTTTCATGCCTCCTTGAAGCGATACCCCACGCCATAAAGCGTTTCGATCATCTCGAAGGAATCCTCGACCACTTTGAATTTCTTGCGCAGCCGCTTGATGTGGCTGTCGATCGTGCGATCGTCGACATACACCTCGTCATCATAGGCGGCATCCATCAAGGCATTGCGGCTTTTCACGACGCCGGGACGTTGCGCCAGCGCCTGGAGAATCAAGAACTCGGTCACCGTCAGGGTCACCGGCTGGCCCTTCCAGGTGCAGGTGTGGCGCTCCGGATCCATGCGGAGATTGCCGCGCTCGATCACCTTGGCGTCGTTCTCGCGTGGCGCCGAGCCGTCCTTCGGCTGGGCACGCCGCAGAACGGCGCGCACACGCTCGACGAGAAGGCGTTGCGAGAAGGGCTTACGGATGAAATCATCCGCGCCCATCTTCAGGCCGAAGAGCTCGTCGATCTCCTCATCCTTGGAGGTGAGGAAGATCACCGGCATGTCGGTCTTCTGCCGCAGGCGGCGCAACAGCTCCATGCCGTCCATGCGAGGCATCTTGATATCGAGAATGGCGAGATCGGGCTGATTTTGCTTCAGTCCCTCGAGCGCCGTGGCACCATCCGTGAAGGTCTGAATGCGGTAACCTTCGGCCTCGAGCGCGATGGAGACGGAAGTGAGGATATTGCGGTCGTCATCGACCAGGGCAATGGTGGGCATGAGCAAATGTCATCCATTTCTGGTGTGGCAAGTTCCTTCTGGCACGCCGTCTTTCGGCGAGCCTTCTTCAGCAAGTCCGTGACCCGGCACTCCCTTATTACGGCGGGTCTGTTGACGCGGCGGCACGCAGCGCGCAAATCGGGGCGAGATCAAGGCTCGCCCGCGCTGCGCCTGTCCCCTTGCTTGAATCACCTAACTATCATAGCGCTCAAAGCGCCAAGGGACAAATCCGGCACGAGGCGGGACCGGCGGAATGCCGGAACATGGGGGGAACAGAGATGCGTATTTCCCATGGCGAACGGGGCTCGCAGGGCTTGGGTGCGCAATTTTTCAGCGGGCAAGCGTGGAGCCGGCGCCTCTTCGTTGTCGCGGGGCTTGCCGGGCTCGCGGCGGTTCAGATCCTTGCTCATCCTCGCGAAGCCAAGCCCTTGGGCAATGGCGCGGTTGAAATCCGCTACGCCCCCGCGGCCGATCTCGAGCGAATCGATCTTGCGCTCATGCGTCAGGCCACGCGTTCGATCGACATCGCGGCCTATCTCCTCGTGGACCAGGCGGTGATCGAGGCCTTGGCCGATGCGGCAAGACGCGGCGTGCGCGTGCGCCTTTATCTCGACGGCGGCCAGGAAGCCGGCTCGCGCGAGGGATTCGGCGGCCGGGCGCGAGGCTTGCGGGGCATCGAGAAGATCGAGCTGCGCCTCAAGCCGCCGGGCAGCGAAATCATGCATCTGAAATCGTACAGCGTGGACGGAAGAATTTTGCGCACGGGTTCGGCAAACTTCTCCTATTCGGGGCTGAAGCGCGAGGACGATGACTTGGTCGTCATCCGCGATCCGGCGGCGATCACCGCCTTCGAGGAGAGCTTCGAGGCGATGTGGCGGCGCGCCGGCAATATGTCCGAAGCGGTGGATGCTTCTCGCTTCTGATGTCGCTGGATGAAGCCCGAAGGTTACATGCCCCGTTTGCGCAAACCTCTATGGCGTCGCGGCGCACAGGCGCTATGATCGGCGTCCCGCGTTTCAAAAACCCGCATCAGGCTCGACCTTCATGACTCATGTCATCCACCGCAATCTTCGCACCGAGGTTCCGACCGCTGTTGGCGGCGATGGACCCTACATCATCGATAGGGAGGGCAAGCGCTACCTCGATGCGAGCGGGGGCGCCGCCGTCTCCTGCCTCGGCCATTCCGATCGGGAGGTGACCGCGGCCATCAGCACGCAGCTCGAGCGCATCCCTTACGCACATACCGGCTTCTTCAGCACGGAGCCCGCCGAGGAACTCGCGGCGTTTCTCGCTTCCAAAGCCCCTGCCAATCTCGGCAATTGCTATTTCGTCTCGGGTGGCTCGGAGGCGATCGAATCGGCATTGAAGATCGCTCGGCAATATTTCGTCGAGCGCGGCGAGACCGAGCGTCATCACATCATTGCGCGGCGCCAATCCTACCATGGCAACACGCTCGCAGCGCTTGCCGCGGGCGGCAATATGTGGCGCCGCCAACAGTATCTCCCGCTCTTGATCGAGACGCATCACATTTCGCCCTGCTACGAATATCGCGGCAGGCGCAACGATGAGAGCGCGGAGGAATATGGCGCGCGGGTCGCGAACGAGCTCGAAGCGAAAATCGAGGAGCTCGGCCCGTCCTCCGTCATGGCCTTCATCGCCGAGCCGGTGGTCGGCGCGACGCTTGGCGCGGTGCCCTCAGTGCCGGGATACTTCAAGCGTGTCCGCGAGATTTGCGATCGGCACGGCGTCCTCCTCATCCTCGATGAGGTGATGTGCGGCATGGGGCGTTGCGGCACACGCTTCGCCTTCGAGCATGAGGGCATCGTGCCGGACATCGTTTGTTTTGCGAAAGGGCTCGGCGGCGGATACCAGCCGATCGGCGCCATGCTGGTCGAGGATCGCATCGTGGATGCCATCCGCCAGGGTACGGGCTTCTTCCAGCATGGTTATACCTATATCGGCCATGCGACGGCGTGTGCCGGCGCGCTCGCCGTGCAGAAAGTGATCGAGAAGCGCGATCTTTTGGCGCGCGTGAACCCCTTGGGCAACGAGCTCAAATCTCGCCTCGAGGCACGCTTCGGCAACCATCCCTTCGTCGGCGACATTCGCGGGCGCGGCCTCTTCATCGGCGTCGAGCTCGTCGAGGATCGCATGACGAAAGAGCCGTTCGATCCCGCGCTCGCCGTCAACGGCAAGATCAAATCGGCTGCCATGGAGCAAGGGCTGATGTGCTATCCGATGGGAGGCACCATCGACGGCAAGCGCGGTGATCACATTGTGATCGCACCCCCTTACATCATCGAGGAAAGCCACATCGACGAGATCGTGGACAAGCTGTCCACGGCCTTCGACCGCGCGCTGCCCGCCGCTGCCTGACGCCTGGATCAAGCTCATGGCTACTCCCAAGGGGCTCGAGGGCGGGCTCACGAATTACGGCGATCCTGCATTCTCGGCTTATCTGCGCCGCTCCTTCGCGCGTTCGATGGGATATTCGCGCGAATTGCTCGGCAAGCCGATCATCGGCATCACGGCGACCGCGAGCGGCTTCAACAATTGCCATCGCGGCGTTCCCGAGCTGATCGAGGCGGTGAAGCGCGGCGTGCTCGCGGCCGGAGGATTGCCGCTCGAATTCCCCGTGATCTCGCTCGGCGAGGTCTTCCTCAATCCGACGAGCATGATGTTCCGCAACCTCATGGCGATGTGCGTGGAGGAGATGATTCGCGCTCAGCCCATGGACGCCGTCGTGCTCGTCGGCGGTTGTGACAAGACCTTGCCGGCGCTCGTCATGGGCGCTGCTTCGGCGCGCAAGCCCGCGATCGTGCTCGCTACCGGCCCGATGATGACCTCGCGCTATCGCGGCGAGCGGCTCGGCGCCTGCACGGATTGCCGCCGCTTCTGGGCGCGCTACCGCGCCGGCGAGGTGAGCGACGCCAATCTCGAGCGCATCGAGGGCGGGCTTGCGACCACGGAAGGCACCTGCGCCGTGATGGGAACGGCGAGCACCATGGCGATCTTGTGCGAGACGCTCGGCCTCATGCTCCCGGGCACGGCGGCAATCCCCGCCGTGCATGCGGACCGGCTGCGCGCGGCTGAAGCCACCGGCACCGCCGCCATGGAGCTTGCCCATTCCGGTCGTACATTCAACGACGTCGTGAGCGAAAGGAGTGTGCGCAATGCGTTACGCGTGCTGCTCGCGGTCGGCGGCTCGACCAATGCGGTCATTCATTTGACGGCGATGATGCGCCGGCTCGGCTTGCCCGTGACGCTGCGCGCTCTCGACGCGCTTTCGGATTCGACACCAGTGCTCGTCGATCTCAAGCCCACGGGCCAAGGCTATATGGAGGATTTCTTCGCCGCGGGTGGTGTGGGCGCCCTGTTGCGGCGCTTGTCCCCCTTGCTCGATCTCGCCGCCATGACGGTCACCGGTTCGCCCTTGGGCGAGACCCTTCCGGAAGCGCAGGATTGGATCGACGACGCGGTGATCCGCCGGGTGGAGAAGCCGGTGAGCCGCACCGGAGGCATCGTCTCCTTGTTCGGCAGCCTCGCGCCGAACGGCGCCATCCTCAAGCGCGCCGCCGCCGATGAGAGCTTGTTCGAGCGTGGCTTCCGCGCCGTCGTCTTCGAGGATCTGGCCGATCTCGCGGCCCGTATCGATGCGCCCGATCTCGACGTCAACGCCGACGATGCCTTGATCCTGCGCCGCGCGGGGCCGCGCGCCTGCGGCATGCCGGAGGCCGGCTACATCCCGATCCCGCGCAAGCTCGCGGAGAAAGGCGTGAAGGACATGTTGCGCATCTCGGATGCTCGCATGAGCGGCACCGCCTATGGCACGATCGTGCTTCACGTCTCGCCCGAGGCGGAAGCCGGCGGTCCGATCGGGCTTGTGCGCACGGGCGATCGCGTCAGGCTTTCGGTCGCCGAGCGACGTCTCGATCTCGAGGTCGAGACGACCGAGCTCGAGCGTCGTCGCGACAAGCAGCCGCCAAGCGAAGTGGGCGCGAAGCGTGGCTGGCAGATGCTCTATCGCGACCATGTTCTCCAGGCGGAGGAGGGCTGCGACCTCGATTTCCTGGCGAGCGCCTGAGGCTTCGAGAGAGCGGCGTTAAATTTACCGATCCCGCTTTTCCTTGCTTTCGGCGCGTGGCGCCGCTTGAATTCGCGACCGAAAGCCGGACGTCCGACGAGGTCTTGCCGATGAAGCCCGTCCTTGCGCTTGGTTTGATGACCGGCACCGTGCTCGACGGCAATATCGATCTTGCGCTTCTTCGCACCGATGGCCAGGCGGTTCAGGAGTTCGGCGCCTGGAAGCTCGCCCCTTACGCAGCCGAAATCCCGCCGCTTCTCGCGAGAGCGCTCGCGGCCGCGGGCGAATGGCGCTTCGAGGGGGCAGAGCCCGCGATTTTTCGCGAAGCCGAAGAGGCGCTGACGCGGGCACAATCTCGCGCGGTGACGAATTTTCTCGATGAGACGGGCCTTGACGCTTCGCGGATCGCCGTCATCGGCTTCCATGGGCAGACGGTTCTGCACAGGCC
>JAFAQA010000408.1 GCA_019246665.1 Hyphomicrobiales bacterium | reverse complement strand
TGCGCAAATATCCGGTCGAGCACCATCGCGTTCCCTCGCTTTTTTGTGCCTCGAACTCTAACGCTAATTTGGCGGGTGTCGAGATGAATTCCGCACACGGAAGCAGCGAAAGCAGGGTCGAAGCGGGCCGTTCGCGAGGGATGCTGGGGCGCGCCGAGCCGCAAGGCGGGTCGGACCGGTGCTGACAAAATGCAATGGTGGAGAAGGGTGATGGGAGCTTCTCGATGACCGTGGATTGGCTTCACGCCGGGCCTTCGATGCTCGCGGCATTCCTCGCCTCGCTGGTGGAGTTCGTCGAGGCCTTAACGGTCGTCCTCGCGGTCGGAACGGTTCGCGGCTGGCGCGACGCGCTCGGCGGGAGTGCGGCTGCGCTTCTTACGCTTCTCGTGATGATCGCGGTGCTCGGCCCGGCGTTGACGCGCATCCCCCTCGAAAGCGTGCAGCTCTTCGTCGGCGCCTTGCTGCTTCTCTTCGGCATGCGTTGGCTGCGCAAGGCGATTTTGCGCGCGGCCAGCATCATCGCACTGCATGACGAGGCCGAGGCCTTCGCGAAGGAAACCGCGAATCTGCGGCGCCACGGAGCCACTCAGGGTGGTTGGGACAAGGTGGCGTTCACCGCGTCATTCAAGATCACCATGCTCGAGGGCATCGAGGTCGTCTTCATCGTGGTCGCGATCGGCGCGGGCGGCGCAAATCTACTCTTTCCCGCGAGCCTCGGCGCGCTCGCGGCCCTCGTTCTCGTCGTCGCGCTCGGCGTCGCCGTTCATCGGCCGCTGGCGACAATTCCTGAGAACACGCTCAAATTCATGGTGGGCGTGTTGTTGTCCGCCTTTGGCACCTTCTGGGTGGGCGAGGGGCTTGGCATCAACTGGCCAGGCGAGGATTGGTCGATCCTCGCCTTGATCGCCGCCTTCCTGGTGATCGCCTGGATCGCGGTGACGCTTTGCCGCCGAGTCCGGGCTTCGGCGTCGATGCCGGCACAAGCTTCCTGAGGAGAACCGAAATGAGCTGGATCAAGATGGTGATTTCCGAGCTCGCAGGACTGTTCGTCGAAGATGGGAGCCTCGCACTTGCGATCCTCATCTGGCTCGCGCTGATTGGATTTGCCGTCGCCCGCTTTGATGGTCTCTCCGAATGGCAAGGCGTCGTTCTCTTCGCGGGACTTGCGCTCATCCTCATCGAGAATACGTGGCGCCGCGCGCGCCGGTCGCGCTAACTAAAAGCATGATCCGCAAAAGCGAGATCTTTTGTGAATCATACGCTTCGCTCGACACGGCTCTCATATATGGATCGCGTGCCCGAGCGCCCGCAGTGACGCTTCGAGGAAGGCCTCGCTGCGCGTCGGATGCGGGTGGATGGTGCCGGCCACATCCTCGAGACGCGTGCCCATCTCGATCGCGAGGCTGAAGCCGCCCCCCAGCTCAGAAATGCCGTCCCCCACGCCCTGAATTCCGATGATGAGGTGATTATCGGCTCGCGCGACCACACGGATGAAGCCTGCCTCCTTGGCCATCGTCATGGCGCGCCCGCTCGCCTGAAACGGGAAGACGCCGATTTTTGTCTCGATCCCCGCGGCCTTCGCTTCTTCGGGCGAGAGGCCGGTAGCGACGATCTCCGGGTCGGTGAAGCAAATCGCGGGAATGCTGATCTTGTCCCAGGCACGCTTTTCGCCCGCGACGATCTCCGCCACCATCTCGCCTTGCGCCATCGCCCGATGCGCCAGCATCGGCTCGCCCGTCACATCGCCGATCGCATAGACGCCGCGCATCGAGCTGCGGCATTTGTCGTCGACGCGGATGAAGCTTCCGTCCCGATCGAGATCGATCGCCTCGAGGCCGAAGCCTTCGGTCACCGGCTTGCGGCCGACAGTGACGAGGATCTTGTCGGCCGCGAGCGTTTTCTTGCGCCCGTCGGCGGCTTCGACGATGAGCGCCTCTCCCTTGGAATTGAGGCCTTGGGCCCTCGCCTCGGTCATCACCTCGATGCCGAGCTCGCGCAAGCGCTTGCCCACAGGCCGCGTGAGCTCGGCGTCATATTGTGGCAAGACGCGTGACAATGCTTCGACCACGGTGACCTTGGCGCCCATCTTCGCGAAGGCGGTTCCAAGCTCGAGCCCGATATATCCCGCACCGACGATGACGAGGTTGCGCGGCACTTGCGTCAGCGCGAGCGCCTCAGTCGAGGAGATCACTCGGCCGCCGAAGGGCAGAATGGGGAGCTCGACGGCGGCAGAGCCCGTTGCGATCACGATTTCGCCTGCCCGGATCACCTGAAGCCCGGTCTGCGTCTCGACCTCGACCGTTTTGCCGTCGCGGAATTTCCCCCAGCCTTCGACTATCTTCACGCCGGCTTTCTTCAACAGCGCAGATACGCCGCCGGTGAGGCGCCCGACGACGCCATCCTTCCAGACGATCGTCTTTGCGAGGTCGAGCGCTGGCTTGCTCGCGGAAATGCCGAAGGGGTTGTCGGCCGAGGCGAAGTGAACGGCCTTGTCGAATTCGTCGGCGGCGTGGATGAGGGCCTTGGAGGGGATGCAGCCGACATTGAGGCAAGTGCCGCCGGGCTTCTTCGCCTCGACCAGCACGGTGTCGATGCCGAGCTGGCCCGCCCGTATGGCGCACACATAGCCTCCGGGCCCCGCCCCGAGCACGAGAAGCCTGCAGGAAATATCTTTCATGGCCTTCGCGCGAACCGCATTGAATTCTCCGCAAGTGCGAGCTTATTTCGCGATCTACCGCATGATCGCATCGAAAAAATGGATGTCGTTTTTGCGGTTCATGTTGAGCTCTCCATGAAGATCAGGGCGGGCGCCTCGAGAAGCGCTTTCAGGCGCTGCGTGAAGACGGCGGCATCGAACCCATCGATAACGCGGTGATCGAAGCTAGACGAAAGATTCATCATCTTGCGCGGCACGAAATCCGTGCCGTCCCAGTGAGGCCGCACGCTCATCTTGTTGACGCCGACGATCGCGACCTCAGGATGGTTGATGATCGGCGTCGAGATGACGCCGCCAAGCGCGCCGAGCGATGTGATGGTGATGGTCGAGCCGGTGAGCTCGTCACGTTGCGCCGTGCCAGCCTTCGCGGCTTCCGAAAGGCGGGCAAGCTCGGCGGCGCACCCCCAAAGATCGAGCGCTTCCGCGTGCCGAACGACCGGCACCATGAGGCCTGAGGGCGTCTGCGTCGCAATGCCGATATGAACGCCGGCGTGCTGATGCAAGACGCCCGCCGCGTCGTCGAAAAGCGAATTCACCACCGGATGCTCCGCGACGGCGCGCACCAGGGCGCGCATCAGGAAGGGGAGAAGCGTCAGCCTTTGCAGAGTTTGGCGCTTTTCCTTGTTAAGCGAGGCGCGCAGCTCCTCGAGCGCGGTGACGTCCACTTCCTCGACGTAAGTGATCGCAGGAATGTGAGAATGGGCGGTCGCCATCTTTTCGGCGATCTTTCGCCGAAGGCCGATGAGCTTGAGCTCCTCGACGCCGGTCTTCGGTTGAAGGCCCGCTGATCTCCCGACGCTCGGGCCTCGCGCGAAGAAGGAGTCGAGGTCCTCATGGGTGATTCGGCCAGCCGGCCCCGTGCCTGGAACTTGCCGCAGATCGATTCCGCCCTCACGTGCCCGCAAGCGCACGGCGGGGGAGGCCAATGGGCGCAAGCCCTCAGCGCGTGGAGCCCCGAACGAAGTTTGCCGCGCTGGCGCGGCGTGCGCCGGCAGGCGCCTCGCCGGATGCGGTGCCGCTTCCGGCGGCTCACGTGGTTCGGTCGTTTCGGCAGACGGCTCCGCCGAAGGAGCGAGCATTGGCTTCGCCTCGCCCCGCGGCTTCGCCGACGGCGGTTTCTGCTTGATTTCAGCGGGAGACGGGACAACGACGGGCACGTCTTCTCCCGGCACCTTCAGGCGCACGAGATCGGAGCCGACGGCGATCACGTCGCCGACATTGGCGCCGAGCCAGGTGATCTCGCCCTCGACCGGTGACGGGATCTCGACCGTCGCCTTATCAGTCATCACGGCGGCGAGCACCGCGTCCTCGCGAACGAGGTCGCCAACCTTCACATGCCATTCGACGAGCTCCGCTTCTGCGACGCCCTCACCGACATCGGGGAGGCGGATTACATGGTCGGCCATCTCACTATTCCATAAATGAAAATGGGAGAAGGGAAGGGAGTTAAGTGAAAACAGATGGGCTTAAACACTTTCATTTAGTAACTGATCCTTATCTTTACTATTTCACTACTCAGAGCTCAGCAGTTACTCACCATTCACCACTTCCAAAAATGCGCGGCCGACGCGCTGAGGTCCCGGGAAATAGTCCCACTCCTGTGCGTGCGGATAGGGTGTGTCCCAGCCCGTCACGCGTCGGATCGGCGCTTCGAGCTCGAAGAAGCAATTCTCCTGCACGAGCGCTGAAAGTTCGGCGCCGAAGCCCGAAGTGAGCGTCGCCTCATGGATGATCACGCAGCGGCCCGTCTTGCGCACAGAGGCGACGATGGTCTCGAGATCGAGAGGTAAAAGGCTCCGAAGGTCGATGATCTCGGCGTCGATGCCGGTTTCGGCGGCGGCAGCCATCGCGACATGCACCATGGTGCCATAGGCAAGGACACTGATCGCCGCGCCCTCGCGGCGAATGGCGGCCTTGCCAAGAGGCACACGGTAATGCCCTTCAGGCACTTCGCCGAGCTCATGTTTCGACCAAGGAATGATAGGACGGTCGTGATGGCCATCGAACGGGCCATTATAGAGCCGTTTCGGCTCGAGGAAGATCACGGGATCGGGGTCCTCGATGGCGCAGATCAGAAGGCCCTTGGCGTCGTTCGGGTTCGAGGGAACGACCGTCTTGAGGCCTGAGACATGCGTGAAGAGCGCCTCAGGGCTCTGGCTGTGCGTCTGCCCGCCCGAGATGCCGCCGCCCGTCGGCATCCTGACGACCAATGGGCAGGTGAAGTCGCCGTTGGAGCGATAGCGCAGCCGGGCGGCTTCCGAGACGATCTGGTCATAGGCAGGGTACATGTAGTCGGCGAATTGCACCTCGACGCAGGGGCGCAAGCCGTAAGCCGCCATGCCGATGGCCGCGCCTACGATGCCGAGCTCGCTGATCGGCGCGTCGAAGCAGCGGCTTTTGCCATATTTCGCTTGCAAGCCTTGCGTTGCGCGAAACACGCCCCCGAAATATCCCACGTCTTCACCGAACACGACCACATTCTCGTCGCGTCCCATCATCACATCCATGCCGTCGCGGATCGCCTCGACCATGGTCTTGCGGGGCATGGCTTACACTCCCGCTTGCTGGCGCTGCCGACGCAGATGCGGCGGCATCTCGGCGTAGACGCCTTCGAACATGTCGCGCACCGAAGGCTTGCCGCCAGCATGCAGCGTGCCGTGGCTCTCGGCCTCCTTCTGTGCTGTGACGACAGTGTCGAGTATCTCCGCTTCGGCCTGCTTGTGGCGAGCCTCCGACCAGGCACCACGCAAGATCAGGTGGTTCTTCAACCGGATCACCGGATCACCGAGCGGCCAGGAATCGGATTCCGTCTTCGGCCGGTAAGCGGCGGGATCATCCGAGGTCGAATGAGCGCCAACGCGGTAGGTGACATATTCGACGAGCGTCGGTCCGAGATTGCGGCGCGCGCGCTCGATCGCCCATCTCGCAACGGCGTAGACCGCAAGGTAGTCATTGCCGTCGACCCTGAGCGACGGAATGCCGAAGCCGAGGCCGCGCGCCGCGAATGTGCCCGCGCCGCCCCGCGCGATACCCTGGAAGGTAGAGATGGCCCATTGGTTGTTGACGATGTTGAGCACCACCGGCGCCGCGTAAGTGGAGGCGAAGACGAGAGCCGCATGGAAATCGGATTCGGCGGTGGCGCCGTCGCCGACCCACCCCGCGGCGATCCGCGTATCGTGCTTGATGGCTGAAGCCATGGCCCAGCCGACAGCCTGGATGAATTGCGTGGCAAGGTTGCCCGAGACCGAGAAGAAGCCGAGCGCCTTCGAGGAATAGAGCACCGGCATTTGCCGGCCTTTCAGCGGGTCCTTCTCGTTGGAGAAGATCTCGTTCATCATCTCGACGAGCGAATAGCCGGCCGCGATCAATAGGCCGGCCTGTCGATAGGTCGGGAAATTCATGTCGCCGGGCTCGAGCGCCTTGCGGAAGGCGCAGCTCACAGCCTCTTCACCCATATGCTGCATATAGAAGGACGTCTTGCCTTGACGCTGGGCCATGAGCATGCGCGCGTCGAAGGTGCGCAACGTCATCATATGGCGCAGCCCCTCGAGCAGCTCCTCATCGCTCAGCATGCCGGCCCAGGGGCCGACAGCCTCGCCCTCTCGATTGAGCACGCGGATGATCGAGAAGGCGAGGTCATGGATCGATTCGGGGTCGACATCGACCTCCGGCCGAGGAACCGAGCCGGCGCTTGGAATTCTGACGCTCGAGAAATCGGGCTTGCCGCCGGGGCGAACCGCGGGTTCGGGCACATGCAGGCTCAAAGGTGAACGGTCGTTCATTCGCCTCGGACTCCCGTTCGGCTTCCTCGTTCGCAAAGCCGGTGTCGAGAAGATCTTGCGACGAGAAATCCTACGCCAAAGCCCTACGCTCAGGAAACGTCATTTGTTCGAATTTGCCGCACCCGGTCAGTTCGCTGCCTGCCTGCGCGGCAGGCCGAGCACGCCAGGCAGCAATTCGAGGCGGCGCCAGATGAAAACCGCCATGCCGGCGTTCCATAGGATCAACGTCAGCGTGGTGGCGATGGCGGCGCCGGTCAGACCGAATTGATTGATCATGATCATGCTCACGAGCGCGTTCACGACCGTGCTGGTGATGAGCAGGACGGCGGCGCTGCGTTCATGCCCGGTCATGTTCATCACATGCAATTGCGAGCCGACGCTGGCGGCGAACACCTGCCCGATGAGCAGGATGCGCAAGGCCGGCACGCCCGCTTCATAACCATGGCCGAACCAGCTCAAGAGCGGATCGGCAAGCACCGAAAGGAAAAGCGCGATCGCAGCCGCGCCGCATAACGTCCACAACGCCGATGTCGAGACGAGAATCTGAAGCATCGCCTGATCCTTGCGCGCGAATAGATGCGAGATGGTCGGCGCGAAGAGCGTGTTCACCGCGGTGCGTGGCAGGGCCGCGAGAAAAGCGATGTTGAAGGCGAGGCCGTAAATGCCGGCATCCGTCGTGTGCCCGGACCAGCCGAGCAGCAGCACGCCCGTGCGATTGAGAAGCGATTCGGCGCCTGCGATGATTACGAGCGGAAGCGCGGTGCGGCGCCAGATCGCGGCGCTATATTCTGCCGTGATCGTGTCCATGATGCGAGGCCGGAGCCGGTGCTTGGCGATGCTCGACAGGGCAAGGCCCACAACCGAGCCGACGAGCGTCGCCGTTATCACCCAGGGCGCATCGAGGCTTGCACCGAAGGAAAAGCTCGCGACGGCGACGATGACGAGGAGCATTCCATCGCGAACCATGCGGTCGGGCGCGAGGGCGGCAATGACGCCGCCAAACGCGCGCACGGCCGAGGATCTGATCCACAAAAGCGCCCAGACGGGCACCAGGAAAAATCCGACGATGAAAGTATTCCGGAGCGTCGATGACATGCCGGGTGCGAGGCACACCACGAGTATTCCGAGCGCAATGACGCCGGCGCTCACCGCCATGGCGCGCCGCTCCGCATATTGGATCACACCCTTCAAGAGAGCGTAGGCGCGCTCGGCACGATAAGCGGGCACGAAACGCAAAAGCGCGACGTCAAAGCCGAGGGCGGAAAAATAGGCGAGCACCACCATCCAGGCGAACACGTAGGCGTAGATGCCGAAGGTGTCAGCACCGACGAGGCGCGCGATCAGAAGCTGCGAGCAATAAGTGAGCCCCGCCCCAATCACGAAAATGCCGAAGGCGGCCACACCGCCACGCTTGACCCGCTCGAGCGACGGTTCGCTTGCAGCCCCGTCAGTCATGCGGATGTTCCTCCGGGGCGCGGTAGACGGCTTGCCTGTTTGTCACGACGCCACCCTCAAGGGCTCGGCGCTTGTCCTTGCCGCGAGCCGTTCCTCGACCCGCGCCATGCCTTCCTCATGCGATTGATGATCGAGCGAATTGACTCGGATCACGGTTTCGCCTCGCTTCTCGAGGAGCGCTTGCAGGCGATCGATGATGCCGATGAGCGCGAGATTGCGCGCAAGGTCGAGCTCGAAGAGCCGCTCCATCAATCCTTGTGCGTTCTGGCGTGCGGTGAGCCGCGCTTCGAGCACGTCGCGCGGTGCATCGAGCCGGATGAGCAAATCCGCCTTCGGCGCACGGTCGAGCAATTGCGAGACCAGCATCTCATCCTCGTTCTCGCCGAGCAGCATGAGCGAGCTCACCGCCTGGATGAAAGCTTGATCGAACACCATGATGGTGTCGCTCGCCGAGGCAGCCTGCCAGGAGCTCGAGAGGCGTGTCAGATACTGGCTCAGTCGAAACGACCAAAGCCTGCTGGTCGGGGTCAGCATCCTCACGAGATCATTTGCCGAGGTGGCCTCTTCCGAGGCGAACGAATGGCGGCGCAAGAGCCTGAGCATCTCGAGGAAGGGGCGGCGAAGGCGCTCGAAGGCGGCGCTTCTTGCGCTGCCCGAAGCTCGCTGCACCTGCGGCGCGACATGCGGCGCTCCCTCTGCCGGGCGAACGCTCATCACGAGCTCGACCGCATGGCCGCGGGCACGGAGCCGCTCGGCCAAGGCTTTCGCGAAAGTTGTCTTGCCGACACCCGGTGGGCCGAAGAGCTCGATGATCATGCCGCAACCCTGCCGGAAATGCCTGCACACGCGCAAAGTCTAAATTCCAACGACCATCACGCTTGGTTTATCGAATGAGCACAATTCTTTCGAAAAACCGGCTTTCGGTTTTTGGGATCATGCTTGCAATTGGCGCAGCCTGATCTTGTCGGCAACCCGGTTTCCCCCGCTTTTGCGGAACATGCTCATAACTGGCGCCAGATCTCGCGCTTGATCTTGCCGATCACATCTGAAAGGGGTTGTTCCGCGTCCACGCACACGACGCGAGCGCCGGGGAAGGCGAGGCGTTCCATGGAGGCGACGCGGTCGCGGATGACCTCAAGGTCCATGTTCGGCTCGCGCTGTTTTGCGGTCGGGGGCGAGACCATGAGCTTGATCACGAGATCAGCAGGCAGACCACGCGAGAGCGCGTAGGCGCGCGCTTCATGGCGCCTGAGGAAGCCTGGCACCTTCGACAAGCGGGTGAGAAGGGGCCCGTCATTGAAGCCGAGGATCTCGTCTTGCGGGTAGCGGTCGGCAAGGACGACGAGCCCTCGATTGGCGGCGCGCCGCGCCGAGATGAGCTTGATCCGCTTTTCGCGCGCGACGAGCATCGCCCATCCGGCGAGAAGCGCCGAATAGAGAAGCCCGGGAGGCCGAGAGGAGACTTTTCCGTGCGAGGAGCCCTTCGGCTTTGTCTTGAAGGAGCGCTGAAGGATCGGCATGATGAGCTTGAAGGGCCACAATAAAAGCGAAGGTCGCCCATCGCCCGTGCCGAAATAAATCGGCATCGTGTCGATCTCCGCGCCGAGCCAACGCCGCATTGTGGAAACGGCGGTGCTCTTGCCGCTGCCGTCGACGCCGATCATCGCCACCACGCATCCGCCCCCGGGCGCACGCCGGTTCCAAGGGCGTGGCCAATGCAGGAGGCCCTTGTTCAAGCCGCCGGCGAGCCAAAGCGCGATGCGGCCAAGCTTTCTCAGCCAAAACTCGACCGCGGTGTAGCTGCGCTGTGCCGCAAAATAGCGTTGCACGCGCCTTCGCAAGGAAAATGGGCCATAGAGAGCGTCGCCATCGAAAAAAGCCCCAGCGATCTGGTCGGCTAGATCCTCGCCATTTGGAACTGTGCCGAACAGCTTGCCGGCACGCTCACGCAACGCCTTTCGCTCGATTTGCGCGATGAGGGCTTCGCGA
>JAFAQA010000402.1 GCA_019246665.1 Hyphomicrobiales bacterium | reverse complement strand
GGGCGTTGCCTCATTCGTGCGAGCACGCCACCAGATGACGGCCCCGAGCATGATGGCCATCACCGCGCCAGGCAGAAGGCCGCCCGTGAACATCGCCGAGATCGAGACGCCGGTGACCGAGCCGATGGTGATCAGCACGAGGCTTGGCGGGATGGTCTCGGTCTGAGCGCCGGTCGCTGCGAGGAGCGCGACAAGGTCTCCGCCTCTCTCGCCCCGCGCCTTCATCTCGGGAAACAGAACGGGCGCGACCGCCGCCATGTCGGCGGCCTTCGACCCCGAGATGCCCGAGACGAGATACATGGCCGCGAGCAGCACGTAATGCAGGCCACCGCGCACATGGCCGATGAGAGTGGCGAGGAACCCGACCATGTGGCGCGCAAGGCCGGTGATCTCGATCAAGAGGCCAAGGAAGACGAAAAGCGGCACGGCGAGCAGGATGATGTGCGACATGCCCTCGTCGAGCCGCCCGATCATCACGGTCATCGGCAGCCGGGTCGTCGAGGCCAAAAAAGCGAAGGTGCCGACACCGAAGGCAAAGGCGATCGGGATACCCGCGAGCACCGCGCCTCCGGTCAACAGCACGAAGAAGAAAATGAGCTTGTAATTGCCGAGAACCGCAAGTGAAGGCCCGATGAACTTCAAGGCGAAGCTCACGCCGGCGATGAGCGCGCCCGCGAGCACGATATCGGCAAGGCTTGCGCTTCTCCCGATGCGTGCAAGGCCCGCAAGCAGCATGAGGCCGATGCCGACCGGAAGCGCCGCGGCACGCCAGACGGTCGAGATTTCGAGCGCCGGCGTCACCACGGCGGCCTCGTCCACCGCGTAATCGATCGCGGGCCTCAGCACGAAGCCGAGAAAGGCGAGACCGACGCAGAGCGCGAGCGCCTCGAAGAAGGCGCGACGGCGTGGCTCCCCCTTGTCGATGAGCGCGCTCATCCGCATGTGCTCGGCGCGCCGATAGGCAATCACCGCACCGAGCATCGCGAGCCACAGGAAAAGGATCGCGGCGAGCTCGTCCGACCAGACGAGCGGCGCACGTAGAACATAGCGCGCGACCACACCGGCGAAGAGGATCAGCGTCTCGAGCGCGACGAGCGTGCCCGCGAGCGTCTCGACGACGCGCCCGATCACATTGTCGATGGCCGCAAAGAGGGAAAAAACGACCCCGGCGTGCCCCATGCGATGAACTCTAACGGAATCCTTCGAGGGGAGCGGGAGCGCCAACTTACTTCACCTGATCGGGAAATGCGTCGGGAGCCTTGGATAAAACCTTCGCCATATCCCAACGATTGCCCTTCTGCATGGCGCGGATGTCATCGATGCGCCAGCCACCGTTTTCCTGCACGAGATCGAAGATCATCTCGACTGGTTCCTTGAGATTATCGAAGCTCGCCTGCACTTGCGCCTGCGTTCCCGATCTCGATGCCAGAACGATCTTCAGGTTGCTGAGCTCCCAATCTTGGCCGTTCACGAAAACGTCCCAGTCGATCGTTGGATCATCGCCTCGCACTGTCTTCTTTTCGTCGGCATCGATCAGCGCCTTCAGGCGGCGGCTGTAGACCTTGCGTGAAGAATAGCTGGGAGGCTCGGTCTTGCCCATGTAGGACTTGTAGATCGACGCGATCATCGCGACGGGATCTTGAGTGTCCTTGGCCAGCGCCGCCAAAGTGGTCGCGGCCAGAAGCATCATCACGAGAAGAAAACGACCCACCATCCAACCCATCTCCCCAATTATCGTCGCCAAGCACTCACTCCTCCGCTCGTCCCCGCGCGAAAGGGACTAGCGGATGCACCATGTTGGCCCACGCAATCGAGCCGCCCCCCACCCGTACCCTCCCCACCACTCAGCTGCGCTCGTGGGGGGAGGGGAATGCCCAGCGGCGATCCTTGACTTTGGCGAGATGCGCGAGCGCCGGGCCCCTCCCTCCCCCCACGAGCCACGGGTTACAGATTTGCGGTGACGATGAAGGTAGGGCGAGTGGAGGGGAGGGTACGGGTGGGGGGAATAAAGAGCACCACCCTCGCCCGGAACGAAGACATACACAGATGGTGCATGTCTTAGCACGAAAGGAGGGCCCCAGATAGTGAACTGCGGAAGACTCACACCTCTGCGCTCACGTCAAGCACTCCCTCCCCTGATCCTCGCGAAAGCTGTCATCTCGTTGGGCTCTCACTCAGCTCAACCCCCGCAGCTCAACCCGCCATCGACGGCGAGGCAAACGCCGGTGATATAGCGTGCGTCGTCGGAAGCCAGAAAAACCGCGGCCCGCGCGACGTCGAAGGCGTCACCCATGAAGCCCATCGGCACAAGCGCATTGCGGGCACGGATCATCGCCTCCTTATCCGAATACTGGCCCGCGATCTCGCGGTAGATCAGCGGCGTGTCCATCAGCCCCGGCATGATCGCGTTGGTGCGGATGCCGAAAGGAGCATAGCGCGAGGCGAGAGCGCGCGTGAGATGGTTGAGCCCGGATTTCGAGGCGTAATACGAGAAATACGGGTAGTCGTTGACCGTGACCGCGGCGATGGAGGAGATGTTGATGATCACGCCTTTGTGCTGCGCCTTCATCACCGGCAACACGTGCTTGCAGGCAAGGAACACGCTTTTCAGGTTCACCGCCATCACACGGTCCCAGCTTTCCTCGGTCGCCTCGATCGGATCGCCCATTTCGGTGGTGCCGACATTATTGTGCAGCACGTCGATGCGCCCGTAACGACGGGTCGCCTCCTGGACGATGCCCGCGATCTCGGCCGATGAGGTGACATCAGCCGAAAGGGCCACCGCTTCATGGCCCTCGGATGTGATGATGCTCGCCGTTTCCCGCGCCGCCTCCCCGTCGCGATCGACCGCGATCACATGCGCGCCTTCGCGCGCGTAGAGCGTGGCCGCCGCCTTGCCGTTGCCCCAGCCCGGCCCGGACGCCCCCGCGCCGAAGACAAGGGCGACGCGATTGTCGAGGCGCCCTCCCATCGACGATCAGGCGATCTTGCCGGTGAACTTCTCCAGCACCGACCAAGCCTCGTCGCCGAATTTTTGCTTCCACTCGTTGAAGAATCCGGCTTGGCGCAGCTTCTCGCGGAAGGGCTCTTTGTCCACGGTCTTGAACTCGATGCCCTTGGCCTCGAGGTCCTTGCGCAAGCTGATGTTGAGCTTCTCGAGATCGGCGCGCTGATCGAGCGCCGAGGCGTTCAAATGCTTCGTCGCGAGCGCGCGAAGATCATCGGGCAGCGCTTGCCACGCCTTGGAGTTGGCGAGCATCCAATAGCCATCCCACATATGTCCGGTGAGCGAGATGTATTTTTGCACCTCGAAGACGCGCATCGTCCAGATCACCGCCAACGGGTTTTCCTGGCCTTCGGCGATCTTGGTCTGCAAGGCCGAATACATCTCGCTGACATTGATGCTGATCGGAGACGCGCCGAGCGCCTTGAACATCGAGGTCCAGAGCGGGCTCACCGGCACACGGATCTTGAAGCCGTCGAGATCGGCAGGCGTGACGATGGCTTTGGTCGACGAGCTGATATGGCGAAAGCCGTTGTCCCAGATGTGCTCCATGGCCGTGATGCCGGACTTCGCGATCGCCGCGCGAATATACGCGCCGAGATCGCCGTCCAT
>JAFAQA010000401.1 GCA_019246665.1 Hyphomicrobiales bacterium | reverse complement strand
CAGCCTTCCAAGCTGATGACGAGGGTTCGATTCCCTTCACCCGCTCCAATTTTCAGAAGTGAAAACGTGAAAAAGTGAAGGGTGAAAGCTGAGGGACCTGCTCCCCACTCATCACTCTTTTCACCTTACACCGGTCACTCTCAACTCACCTCCGGCCGCTTCAGCATGAACGCCTGGCGCGTGCATTCGGCCACGAGTGTGCCGTCCTGCTTATAGGCACGGTGATGGAACTCGACGATGCCGGCGGAGGTGCGCGATTTCGAGACACGCTTTGCGAGGACGGACGTCTCGCAGCGTACCGTGTCGCCCTCGAACAAAGGCGCCGGAAAACGCACATTCGTCATGCCGAGATTGGCGATAGTCGTGCCGACCGTGAGATCGTTCACGGAGATGCCGATCATCAAGCCGAGCGTGAAGAGCGAGTTCATGATGGGGCGGCCCCATTCGGTCTCGGTGGCGCAGAAATGCGCGTCGATGTGGAGCGGCTGCGGGTTGAGCGTCATGTTCGAGAACAGCATGTTGTCCATCTGCGTGACGGTGCGCGTCAGACGATGGGAGTAAACCGCGCCTTCGACGAAACCCTCGAAATAGAGCCCGCCTCGCGGATGCCGCTCGGCCGCTGCGGGGGTCTTCTCTTTCGCTTGTGCCATGACGCGGGTCTCCTCTCGCAGCCGCAAAATGTCACGGCCTCGAAGGCGAATCAATTACCGGCGAGATGGGCCAATTAAGGAATGCTTTACCATAAAAAGCGATGCTTTCATGCGGAAAAGGCGCTTCGCCGATGCGTCGAAGTTCGAAATCACACGGAAGAGGGCCTCCTTGCGCCACATGATCACGCCCTGGGGTCAAGTCTCGGGCCAAATCTCGGGCCAAATCTCGCGGAAAGGCTTGGGTCAAGTCTTGGACCAAGTCGGGACCCGGGTGTCGAAGCTGGCGCAAGCGCCGGACGAAGCCGGCGCGGAAAGGCTTTCCCTTCTCACTTTCTTGCCCGCGGCGGCAGGCCGAAGCCGTCGTGCGGCCCCAACGGCCGCTCGCCCCGCCATGGGGCTCACGAAAGGCGGTGCTCCAAGCATGCCCAGCGGCGGAGACCAGACCTCATGATCGTGCGACGCTTCCTCGCCTGGGCCCGCATCGCGCCTGCCTGCGCGCGCGCCGATGCCACGAGCGCGCTGGCGCGAGCCTTCCTGTTCACGCCGATGGATGGCGAGCAACGCTACGAAGCCGAGATCGCGCTCACCGTCATGCTCGACGATCCGTCGCCGCGCGTGCACCGCGCCTTGGCGGAAGCGATCGCGGATGCGGTCGAAGCGCCACGCCATCTGATCACCGGGCTTGTGGCGCTCGGCGGAGAAGCAGCCGCCATCGTGCTCGAACGAACGCAGCTTCTCTCCCGCGCCGAGCTCGTGGACGCCGCCGCTCTCGGCTCCGAAAAGGCGCAGATCGCCATTGCTCGACGCGACGCCTTGCCGACCCCTGTCGCAGCGGCGCTCGCTGAGGTCGGCTCGCTTGGGGCCTGCCTCGCGCTCATCCATAATGCCTCGGCGCTCGCGACCGACGCGCAATGGCTTCGCATGCTCGAGCGCTTCGGCGCCGATGCCCGATTGCGCGAAGCGCTTTTGCTGCGCGCTGACCTTTCGGCGCGCGTGCGCGAGCGGCTGATGGGAATCGTGAGCGGCGTGCTGAAACATCTGGTCGTCGAGCGCGCTTGGCTCAGCCGCGAGAGAGCCGAGGTCGTCGTCCGCGATGCCGGTCAGCAAGGTGCGCTGGCGCTCGCCTGCGACAAGCGCCTCGATTTGCGAGAGACCATCTCCTGCCTTCGGGAAGGAGAGCGGCTGACGCCGGCCTTCATCGTGCACGCGCTGATCATGGGGCACTTCGATCTCGTGACCCAATGCCTCGCCGATCTCACCGGCACGCCATCCGCCAAGGTCGCGGCCTTTCTCGGCGATAAGCGACGCGCGCCGCTTCTCGCCCTTCTCAAGCGCGCCGGCATTCCGTCCTGGCTGGCTCCTGTCTTCCCGGTCGCGATTGCCGAGCTAAAGGCGGCACGCAAGCTTGCCGCCGGCGCCGCGGCCGCGACGCCGCTGCGCGTCGCGCTCGCCCGCATCCTCGCACGCCTCGAGGCCGAGGGAGGCGAGGAGACGCGACGCCTGATCGTCTATCTGCGTGGGCTCGAGGCGAAGGCCGCGCGCGAAGAAGCACGCAGCATCGCCGAGGCCATGATCACGCTCGACGAGATGGATGCCGCATCGGCGGTGCCTCGCCTCGAAGCGGGCCAAGTCGAGCTCGAGGCGGTGGCGGTGGCGGCCTGATCAACCCGGCAGATCGACATTAAAGGCTACGGACCAAATTGCTCGCGGATGATGCGCTCGTCGAGGCTGTGATCCGGATCGTGCAGCATCACGAGATCGATCGAGCGATCCATCTCGATATGCACCTCCTTCGCGTCGCGGATCTCGATATGGTCCGCGACGGCCGCAACCGGCCGCTTCTCGGCCTCGAGCACCTCGATCACGAATTTCGCGCGATCCGGCAGAAGCGCGCCGCGCCAACGTCGCGGCCTGAAGGGCGAGATCGGCGTCAGCGCCAAAAGCGGTGCGGCGAGCGGAATGATCGGACCGTTGCAGGAAAGATTGTAGGCGGTCGAGCCCGCCGGTGTTGCGACCAGCACGCCGTCGGCGATGAGCTCATCCATGCGCACTGTGCCGTCGACGCTGATGCGCAACCGCGCCGCCTGGTAGGTCTCACGCGTCACGAAAACCTCGTTGATCGCATGCGCCTTCTCGGTGCCTGCCGCGGTCGCGACCGTCATGAGCAAGGGATGGACGACGCTGCGTTGCGCGGCCGCGATGCGCTCGATGAGATTGGATTCGCGGTAGTCGTTCATCAAGAAGCCAACTGAACCCCGGTGCATGCCGTAAACGGGCTTCGCCGTGCATCTGAGCCGTTCCAATGTTTGCAGCATGAGGCCATCGCCGCCGAGCGCCACGACGACGTCCGCGCTTTCGAGCGAATGTTCACCGTAGATGCCGGCAAGCTTCTCTTTGGCCGAACGGGCGGCCTCGGTCTCGGCCGCGATGAAGGCGATATTGGGCGTGCCGCTC
>JAFAQA010000335.1 GCA_019246665.1 Hyphomicrobiales bacterium | reverse complement strand
GCGAGCACTCTTGTGTTCGAGGAGCGGCAGCAACGCCTGGAGTGTCGCCTTCACGTCGCCGGCAAGCCCCAACTCGACTGGATAACGAAGCCCGAGACGATCGGGCTTGATGTCCACTTGCACGCCCCGCGCTTGCCCGGGAGCGGGATAATATTCCTCCCAAGGCATGGTGGATCCGAGGATCAACACCGTGTCGCAATTTCGCATTATCCAAGACGAGGGCGCCGTGCCGAGATCGCCGATTCCGCCCGTGGTGAAGGGGCTGTCATCCGGCAGCACGGCCCTGCCGAGCAATGCCTTGGCGACGGGAGAACCGAGACGATCGGCGAGCTCCGTCACCTCTTCCCGGGCCGAGAGCGCCCCCTGCCCTGCGAGCACTGCAACACGGCTTCCAGCGTTGAGCACGCCCGCAGCCGCACGCAGCTGATCGGCCGGCGGTGTCGGCAAGGGCGGGCTCCAGGACGATGATGATCGCGCGCCCGGATTGCGCATCGAGCGCTTATCCGCCGAACGCTTCATCATCTGCACGTCCTTCGAGATTGCGAGATGCGCGACCCCGCGATCACCCAGCGCCGCGCGACACGCGCGATTGGCAACCAGCAAGGCGTGCTCGGGACCGGTCACCTCCTCGTTGTAGACCGCGAGCCCTTGCATCAGCTTCGTCGTATCGATCCCTTGCTGGTAGCGAATGCCGCGAAGATCATGGAAGGTGAGGCCCGTCAGCGCGACGACAGGCGCGCCATCAAGCGCCGCATCGAAGAGGCCATTCATGAGATGAATGGCGCCGGGTCCGGTCGTGCCGAGGCAGACGCCGAGGCGCCCGCTATGCTTGGCAAACCCCGAGGCCATGAACGCCGCTGCCTCCTCGTGACGGACACCAACATACCGAATGCGGTCTTGGCGCTTTCTCAAGGCCTCGATGATGGAGTTGATGCCATCCCCTACGATGCCGAACACGTGTGTCGCGCCCCAGGCAATCAGGGTCTCGACCAGGATATCCGCCGTGTTCGGGTCGTCGTCGAAGGTTGGCAAGGGCTGCGGCCTCACCGCATCCTCGGTCTCACTCGGTTGCGCGGACGCCGTCGAGACCATTCCACCAGCCGCACCGGCTGCGGCAGCCGCGATCTGAAAAAAGCCCCGTCGATCGAGCCGGCCATTTGAGTTTGCATGGGCCATGTCGAGTTCCTTCCCGAAGGCAAAAACAGCAGCATGTTTTGTTCGTTGCCCAACGCCGCGAGGGGACCTGGGTTGCCACTCGAAACGACAGAAACACGGGTGCTTGCGAAAGAACTTTGCGCAGCTCCCCGCGCGCGCGGTCACGCCAACTGCGCCGGCTCGAAGTCATGAAACATTCTTCGCGTCCGAAGGGCGGCTCTTGGTCGCCCTGACCTGTTGCGCGACCGTTACCGATCGGAAGAGGCGTGGCACCTCGCGCATTCGCCCTCGATCTCGAAGACGCGGCTCTTTGGCTCGAAGCCGATCTCCGCGATCGTCTCGCTCAGATCGTGCTGGAAGGTCTCAGACGGAATTTCCTCCACGCTTCCGCAATGGGTGCAAACGAGGAAAACAGGCGTCGCGTCGTGATGGGGCGCGTGATCGCAGGGCGTGTAGGCATTTCGAATGACGATGCGGTGGATGAGCTTGGCATCGAGGAGGAATTCGAGCGCGCGGTAGACAGTGACCGGCGCGACGCGTTTTTCCTCGCGAACCCGATCCGCGAGGTCATAGGCGGTGAGCGGCTCGGTGCTTGCGGCAAGCTCCGCCAGAACACGGCGCCGCATGGGCGTGAAGCGCAAATTCTTGTCGTGGCAGAGCCGCTCGGCCCGCGACAAGAGAGCTGCGGACGCTTTCTTCGATCCTGCGTTTCGTCTTTCAATGCTCATGGCTCGAGCTCGATATTGGCCGTGCTCGCGCGGTAATCTCCTCGCCCCTCGCTGATAGCCGTTTTGGCTCGCGAGAGCCAGTCATCGCAGGGCGCCAGACCTGATCCTCGTCGTGATGGTGGTGCTCATGCCGATACTCGGACACGTGCTTCTGGCGCGAGATCGAGAGCGCGAGCATATAGATGGCAGCGCCGATCGCCGTGATCCAGAAGCTCGTCGGCCAGTCGCTGTAGTAGGCGAGCGTTAGCCCGAGCCAGGCCTCGACCAAGGCAAGCCCCACCGACAAAAGGAGCCCCGGCCAAAGCTTGATCGTGACGCGTTGCGCCGCCGCGGCGGGGGCGACCATGAGCGTGAATACGAGCAGGATGCCCACGATCTGCACAGAGGCCGCGGTCGCCAAAGCCACGATGACGAGAAAGAGCATCGAGAGCCGACGCAGCGAAACGCCCTTCGCCTCAGCGAGCTCGGGTTGCAGGGTCGCGAACAGCAGGGGACGAGAGATGAAGGCAAGCGCCGCGATGATGAGGATGCCGAGGGCCAGCAAGGCGAGCACCGTAGGCGCGTCGACGCCGAGCACGTTGCCGAACAACAAGGCTGTCGCTTGCGTGGCATAGGCCGTGAAGAAATGTAGGAACAGCAATCCACAACCGAGTGACATGGCGAGCACGATGCCGATCGCGACATCGCGATGCTGGAAGCGCTCACCGAGGAACCCCATGCCCGCACCGGCCAGCACAGTCGCCACGAGGAGGCCGAGCAGGGGCGAGACACCGGCAAGGACAGCGCCGGTCGCCCCTGCGAAACCCACATGGGAAAGGGCATGGCCCGCGAAGGTCTGCCCCCTCAGCACGAGAAAATAGCCAACGAGGCTCGCGGCGACGGCGACGATGGTCGCGGCCTCGAAGGCATTCACCATGAAGTCGTATTCAAACATCGTGACGATGCTCATCCCGCTCGATCTCATAGGCGCCGGCCATGACGAACACTCGACCCTGCACACGCACCACGTCGATCTCGGTTCCGTAGAGGCGCGACAACACCGGCGAGGTGATCACCTCCTCGGCAGTGCCGATGGCCGCCTGCCGGTTGCCGAGATACAGGACGCGATCGATCACTCCGATGAGCGGATTGATCTCATGGGCGCTGAAAAGCACGGTCAGCTTGAGCTCGCGATTGAGCTCGGAGACGAGGCTCACGATACTTTTCTGATGATGGAGGTCGAGGCTGATCAAGGGTTCGTCGAGGAGCAGGAGGCGCGGCTTGCCGAGAAGCGCCTGCGCCAACAACAGGCGCTGGCGCTCTCCTCCGGAAAGCTCGATGAGAGGGCGTCGCGAGAGATCGGCCGCATCGACGAGCGCGATCGCCCGATCGACATCGAAGCGGAGCGCCTTGTCCAGGATGGGCAGGCCGAAGCGCTGGCCGTTCGCGGCACACGCGACGAAATCCCAGCCGCTGAGGCGCGACCCAACGCTCGAGCTTCGCGTCTGCGGCATATAGCCGAGAGAAGCGTCCGCGGCCCCCGGCGGGCCCGCGAACACCCTGATGTTGCCGGTCGTGGCCGGAACGAGGCCGAGCAAAGCGCGCAAAAGCGTGGTCTTGCCCGCGCCGTTAGGGCCAAGAAGGCCGACGAACTCGCCCTCTTCGATCGCGAAGGAAACTCGCGACAGGATGGCCCTGCCGCCGAGCTCGAGTGTCACATCGGAAAAGGCGAGAGCTTCCATCAAGCCCCGCTCGGGAGGGCCTTTTGAACCGCGTCGAGTTCGCCTTCCATCCACTGTTGGAAGGTCTTGCCCGGCGGAAGCGTCTCCGTCACGCCGACCACGGGAATTTGATTATCCTGCGCTATCTTCAAGAGGCGCTGCGCCGCGCTGTCCGTAGCCTGGCTGTTGTAGAAGAAGAGCTTGACGCGTTTCATCTTCAAATCATTCTCGAAGGCAGCCACGTCCGACGCCGCTGGCTCCGTATTATTCATCACCGCCAGCTGGAAGCGCTCATTGTGCATCTTGAAGCCGAGCGCCGTCGCCATATAGCCGAAGACGGGCTCGGTTGCTGTCACGGGGATTCCCGAGCCAGCTTTGCGAATTCCGGCGACCTTCGCCGTGATGGCTTTGAGCGAATCCGTGAAGGTCTGGAGGCGCTGCTCGTAATCGTTCTTGTGCGCCGGATCCTCGGCGACAAGCGCGGCCGTGATCGCCTTGGCGACGGCGGGTGCGGTCGGAGGATCATACCAAAGGTGGGGATTCACGC
>JAFAQA010000284.1 GCA_019246665.1 Hyphomicrobiales bacterium | reverse complement strand
TTACGCCATACTCGCACTCGGTGCGAGCATCCAGGCCTCCAAGAAGGCCAGTGCCAATAAGGCACGGATGACCGGCCAAAGCCCGGCCATGACGGACAAGCGCATCTATTTGAGGTCGACCCCGTAGAAGACGTGCGCTCCCAGCGGGCTCATCTTGTAGCCCACGACATTGGCGCGCTCCGCATCGTAGACGATCGAATGCGCTAGCGGGAAATACGGCGCGTCTTCCTTTTCGATCACTTGCATCTCTTCGTAGAGCTTGGTGCGCGTCTTCACGTCGGTCGTCTGTTGGGCCTTGTTGAAGCGATCGTCGAACTCCTTATTGCACCACCTCGTGATGTTCTGCCCGCCCTCGCGAGCCGAGGCGCAATTGCGCAGGAAGAAGAAATTGTCCGGATCGCCATTGTCGCCCGTCCAACCGAGCTGCGCCGTCATATGCTCGCCGTTCTGGGCGCGCTTTCGGTACTCGCCCCATTCGTAAGTCACGAGCTTCGCATTCACCCCGATTTTCGAAAGATCGGATTGCATGATCTCGGCGATGCGCTTGGCGTTCGGATTATAGGGGCGCTGCACCGGCATATACCAGAGGTCGATTTCGAGCGGCGTCGTCACGCCCGCGGCCTTGAGCATGGCCTTGGCCTTCTCGGGATCGTGGGGATAATCCTTCACCTTGTCGTTGTAGGACCAGATGGTCGGCGGAATGAGGTTCTTCGCCGCCTGACCCGCTCCGTTATAAACCTCCTTGATGATCGCCTCCTTGTCGATTGCCATGTTGAAGGCTTGGCGAACCTCCTTCTTGTCAAAGGGCGGCTTCTTCGTGTTGAAGGCCCAATAGGCGATGTTGAGCCCGGGCAGCGAAAGCAGGGTCAGGTTTTTGTCCTTCTTGATCTCGTCGAGATCCTGCGGACGCGGTCCGAAGATGTAGCTGCACTCTCCCGTCTTCAGCTTGGCGAGGCGTGAGGTCGGATCGGGCGTGATCGCATAGACGAGGTCGTCGATCTTAGGCTTGCCTTGATAATAGGCTGGATTGGCTTTGTAGCGGATCACCGCGTCCTTCTGATAGGTGACGAATTGGAACGGGCCCGTGCCCACCGGGATCTGGTCGAACTGCTCCGGCGTGCCCTTCTTCATGAGGTAATCAGCGTATTCGGCCGATTGGATCGTCGCGAAGTCCATCGCCAGATTGGCGAGGATCGGCGCATCTGCCTGCGTTAGCGTGAAGACGACGGTGTAGTCATCCTTCTTCTCGATGGAGGCCAGGAGCTTTGGCATGTCCATGTCGCTGAAGTAGTCATATTTACCGCCCGAAATCTTCGCGTAGGGATGGTCGGGCTTCCACTGCCGGTTAAAGGAGAAGAGGACATCATCCGCATTGAAATCGCGCGTCGGGGTGAAGCCGTTCACGCCCGAATGCCATTTCACGCCTTTGCGCAAATGAAAGGTTATGACCTTGCCGTCCTCTGACACATCCCATTTGTCGGCGAGATCGGAGGTGACCTCGGTCGTGCCGGGCAAGAACCGCACGAGCTGGCTATAGACGGGTCGTGCCGCATCGAAGCTGGTGCCGGTCGTGTTCAGGGCTGGGGTGAAGTTCTCAGGTGACCCTTCAGAGCAATAGACGAAAGTCTTGGCGCTGAGCGCCGTCGCGCTCAGGAACAGCGCTGCGAGGCCGGCTCCGGCCAGCGTAAGAAAGCGTTGCGGACGCATGGGTGTCTCCCTTGCCGAGCGAGCTCTATCGCTCTGATGAAGCTTGCTTGCCGGGACAAGGGTTTGGGCACCCCGCTCTCGGCGCGGGTGCATCGAAGCCGTTTTTTATCAAAAGCGCAATCGGCCAGTCGCAATTGTGATGGCGTGGATATGTGAGCTTGGGCCCGAGACAACCCCCACCGCTCATGCCCGCGAAAAGCGGGCATCTAGCTTCCCTGTGTTTTCGTGACAAGCCTGGGTCCACGCCGCGGGGACGAGCGGAAATGGCACCGCGCACCCCCACCGCTCATGCCCGCGAAAGCGGGCATTCAGCTTCCCTGTGTTCTCAGGACAAGCCTTGCTCTCCGTCTTCGCTGGGGTGGAGCGGAGAGGTTTTCGCGAGCGTCGACCCTAAAAGAGCCCAAATGTCAGCGGCGTCGCTCGTCGAGCACGCGATATTCGCCCTCGATCACGTTCGGGTCAGGGGGCCAGCGGTTGCGCGTGAAGATCGGCTCGCGGGCGGAATTGCCCGAGCGTCCGAGCCAATGCGCCGCGCCGGCGCCGATGAGGCAGGCCGGGATGATGAAGATCGCGAGGCTCGCTACGAACGCAAGCAAGAGGAAGCCAAGCAAAGCCACGGCACCGCCGACAAGCGCCAGCGCCCAAAACGGCACCCTCATTTGCCGCATGAAGCGGCCATGGCCGACCACGACACGGATCATCGACGTATCCTCCGCTCAACGCCTTACATAAGCGATGATCGGGGCGGATGCGAGGCCGAAAATTCTTACTTGCTCTTCATGCTCCGAGCTGGCGCCCTCTCGGGCAAGACGGAGCCGCCAGATTGAGTCAGAACGGATTCCAGGTCGCCTGTGGCGTGAACTTGAGATAGCCGATATTCGCGCCAAGCCTGAGGCCGACGCCCGAGCGGATCGGCACCACCACACTGTCATTCGCGGCAAGCGCCGTCATGCCGAAGCCTCCGACAAAATAGGCAGAGCCGTTGATCCCCACATAGCGTGTGAACAGGGCGTCGACAGCAGGGAGGCCGTAGGCGAGCATCATGGTGCGAGCCCCATCTCCGCCCCAATCGAAGCCGACCGATGGACCCTCCCAATAAACATGGGTATCGCCGGCGTTGCGGGTAAACAGCGTGCCTTCACCGTACCGAAGCCCGCCGATGAAGGCGCCCGAAGCTTCCTGACCGAGCACATAACCGTTTGGCCGTCCCCAGCGCCGCGTTGCCTCTTCCACGACGGAAGCAAGCCCGCGGGAAACGCTTCCGAAGAAGCGGTGCCCGCTATTGATCACTTCGCCGGGCTCGAACGTATCCGGCGACTCACCTCGAGCCGGAGCGGCGGCCTCGGCCGCGCGCGAAAACGGTAACCCTGCGACCAGCATCGCCCCTCCTCGCAGGAGGACGCGACGATCCAAGCCACTCTCGCGAGGTGGGCTTGGCACCTTTGCGCGTTCCGTCATGCCTATTTCTCCTCGGCGGCTTTTCGCGAATCGCCATATTCTCGCCTTCGACTATGGCGAGACACGGGCGCGCCTGAGAGGTCGGGCGCGTCGGTTAATGAAGGCTTTCCGGACGTAAGCCCTATTCGGTCGAGGTCTCGGCCGTCCTCGACCCCTGCACGCGTGTGCGAAGGGCCTGATCTCCCACAGCGATGAAGGGAGGCGCTTTCAGGTCGGGATTACCATAAAGCACTGGCTCATCGCCGAAGGTGATGACGGCTCCGCCCGCGGCGCTCAGCACCGCATCACCTGCCGCGATGTCCCACTCGTTCAAGCTCACGCCGCGCGCGTAAAGATCGCCCTCCCCGGCCGCGATCAGCCCGAATTTCAACGAGGATCCGACCGCGCGCCGTTCGAAAGGGCCAAGCCTTGCGAGCAGGGATTCCGTTGCCGGCTCGCGATGGGAGCGGCTCTCAAGCGCGAGGGGATTTGAAGCCGGTGCGGGGCGCACATGCAGGGTGCGGCGCAATGGCGTCTTTGCCGCGAACCCGTCGGAGGGAACGGCGATCTCGTAGGCGCCATTGACGAGGTTGCCCTCGAAAAGCCGTCCGCACGCCGGCGCGTATAGTACGCCAGCGACGGACCGCCGATTCTCGATGAGCGCGATGTTCACGGTGAAATGCGCAGATCCGTCGAGAAAATCCCGGGTTCCGTCGAGAGGATCGACGAGAACGAATCGTTCTGCCCGCGCGGCTTCGAGCGTTGACCCGTCACCCTCTTCGCCGATGATCGGCACGCCCGGCAAAGCCTCGAGGAGCCTCGCGCGGATGATCTCCTCGGCGCGCAGATCGGCGTCCGTCACGGGCGAACCGTCGGCCTTCTGCGTCGCGTTCAGCCGCTCCTTGCGCCTCCTCAAGATTTCGCTGCCTGCCGCGATCGCGGCTTCGGTGAAGATTTCGACGATGTCGCTCAAATGGTCTTGCGTGCCTTTCAAGCCTTGCTCCCAGGGTGTATCAGCAACCGCCCGACTCGATGATCGGCGTCCCGCCATATCCGCCTTCTGCCCTGGCAGGCAATGAACAGGATTTTTGAGGTTATTGACCGTCAGATGACCGACATCAAACTCGAATCGCTCGACCTTGCCGCCTTGCTGTGCAGCCGCGTCTGTCACGATGTCATCAGCCCGGTAGGAGCCATCGTCAATGGGCTCGAGGTGATGGACCTCGAAAAGGACGAGGCAATGCGGGCCGACGCGCTCAAGCTCGTGCGGGAAAGTGCGGCACGCGCCTCTTCAAGGCTGCAATTCGCCCGCCTCGCCTTCGGAGCCGCCGGCTCAACTGGGGCGAGCATCGATCTTTCCGCCGCCCAAGCGATCGCCCGAACTTATTTCAATGACGAGAAGGCAGAGCTCGTGTGGGACGCTCCCCGTCTTTTCCTGCCGAAGAACAAGGTCAAGCTCCTCCTCAACCTGTTGCTGCTGGCGGGCCCATCGATTCCGCGCGGCGGCACGATCAAGGTCGTGGTCCAAGGCACCGAGGATGCAATCACGATCTCGATCACCGCCAAAGGCCCGAATGCGCGCATTCCCCCTCATGCACCCGATCTTCTCGCGGGACGCTCGCCGAGCGGTGGGATGGATGCTCACGCGATTCAGCCATATTACACGGGCCTCATCGCCCGAGCCGCCGGCATGCAGATCTCCGTCGCGATCGAAGGCGAGACGGTGCGCTTCGACGCCAGAAGCCTCGCGACTAGGAACTGATCGTTGCGGGCTCCGTCCCGAAGCGGCCGCGCCAACTGGGAAGTTCTGCTCTCTGTGGTCAATATTTGCGAGTAGCAGCCATCGCCCAAGAGAGGATGCTGCAGCACACTCCGCTTCGAATGGGAATTCCCATTCGCGTCGATTTCTGATCCACTCTCGCGGTTGATCGGGCTTTCGAGGGTGCGATGTCGCAACCGCGCGATGACCGCCAAAAGGAACTCTTCCGACCGGCCCTCGACCGGATCATCGACAAGACCCATCCGCTGGTTCGACTGGCCGAGAACATCGACTGGCCCTCGATCGAGCGGCAACTCGCAAGGGTTTACAGGCCGGGCGCCGGACACCCGCCGCTTCCCACACGCCTCATGGCGGGCTTGCTTATCCTCAAGCACATGCACGCCCTCTCTGACGCCGCTCTCTGCGCACGCTGGCTGGAGAACCCTTATTTCCAATATTTTTGCGGCGAGGAGGTGTTTCGCCACGAGCTCGGCTTCAGCCGTTCATCACTGAGCCGTTGGCGTCGCCGCCTTGGCGCGGAACGCCTCAACGCGTTGATTCCGCGTAAAGCCGTCGCGGCGAAAGTCCGCGATTAGCTCCCGCTCCAGTAGCAGGTTCGCAACCTCCAGCTTCGCAGAACGTTTTGTCGCGGTGCACGGGCTGTTCAGGCAAGGCATCGATGCCGCGCTCAATCGATCCTGATCCCTCAAACGGACGAGCGACCGTGATGGCGAAGCCCGCCCGAGCGAAGCGAAGCTCCAGGCGCTCTTGCGGAGAGCCGTTCGATTTGCAGCTCGATATCGCTCCCATGGAGTCAAGGTCGGAAGATGAGCTGCCGCGCGAGAAGGGGTGGCAGTTCGAACCCAAATGGGACGGGTTCCGCTGCCTCGCCTTTCGAAAAGGAGATGCGGTTGAATTGCGGGCCAAATCCGGGAAGTCGCTCGCGCGATTTTTTCCGGAGGTGGTGGCGCTTCTTCGCGGCCTGACTATCGAGCGTTTCGTCATCGATGGAGAGCTCGTGGTGGAGGTCGAGGGACGGCTCTCTTTCGACGCCTTGCAAATGCGCCTGCATCCGGCTGAAAGCCGAATCCGCAAGCTTGCGCAAGAAACACCGGCGCGCTTCGTCCTCTTCGACATGCTCGTTGCGCCGACCGGAACCTCGCTGCTGGGGCGTCCGCTGACGCAAAGACGAGCGGAGCTCGAGAGCTTCGTCGAGGAGGTTCGTGTTCCTCGCAGGCTCGTGCTCTCCCCTTTCACGCGCGATGTGGAGCGGGCACAAGGCTGGCTTTCCGATTTCGGCGAAGGCGCGACAGATGGTGTCGTGGCGAAACGACTGGATGGGCCCTACGAGCCCGGCGTGCGTGCGATGATCAAGGTGAAGCGCTTGCGAACGGCCGATTGCGTGGTCGGCGGCTTTCGGTACGAAGAAG
>JAFAQA010000104.1 GCA_019246665.1 Hyphomicrobiales bacterium | reverse complement strand
GTCGATCTCAAACGCGTCTTTCGTACCAAGCTGGTCCTCGGAATTGCCGATGGCTGGCTCGAGGCTGACGGCCGGCGCATCTATGATGCCAAGGATCTGCGCGTCGGCCTATTCCAACAGGCCAATGCGAGCCCGGCGACGTGAACGGGATGGGCGCGGCAGGTTTCATGCGGGGTTCGCCTCGCCGGCGAGACGAGAACGTCTTGCGGAACCCCGCGATAGAAAAAAAGCAGCGGCGGGGAGTTCCTTGACATGAGGCGCGTCGTTCTGACGGGGATGGGGATCGTCTCCTCCATCGGCAATAACACCCAGGAGGTGCTTGCCTCGCTGAGAGAGGCGAAGTCGGGGATTACATTCCAGCCCGACTACGCGGAGCGCGGCATGCGTTGCGCCGTCGCCGGCTCACCGACGTTGAATGCGGAAGATTATGTGGATCGGCGCGCCATGCGTTTTCATGGGGGCGGCACGGCTTGGAATCATGTCGCCATGGACCAGGCGATCCGCGATTCCGGTCTGGAGCCGCATGAGGTCTCCAATGAGCGCACCGGAATCATCATGGGATCAGGCGGCCCCTCGACACGCACCATGATCGCCTCGATCGACAAGTTTCGCGAGACACACTCGACGAAGCGCGTCGGGCCCTTCGCGGTACCGAAGACGATGAGCTCGACGGCCTCCGCCACGCTCGCAACCTGGTTCAAGATCAAGGGGCTCAACTACTCGATCTCGTCGGCCTGCGCGACCTCGGTGCATTGCGTCGGCAATGCTTACGAGAGCATCCAGATGGGCAAGCAGGACGTCGTCTTCGCCGGCGGTTGCGAGGAGCTCGATTGGACCTTGTCGGCGCTCTTCGATGCCATGGGTGCCATGTCCACGAAATATAACGATACGCCGTCGCGTGCTTCGCGCGCCTTCGACAAGGGCCGCGACGGCTTCGTCATCGCGGGCGGGGCGGGAGTGCTGGTGCTCGAGGAGCTCGAGCATGCCAAGGCGCGAGGCGCGCGCATTTACGGGGAGATCGTGGGGTATGGGGCCAATTCCGATGGCTTTGACATGGTCCAGCCCTCGGGGGAGGGAGCGGTGCGCTGCATGCGCATGGCGATGGCGAACGTCAAGGAGCCGATCGACTACATCAACCCGCACGCGACCTCGACACCGATCGGGGACCTCAAGGAAATCGAAGGCATTCGCGAGGTCTTCGGCCGTGGCGAGAAATGCCCGAAGATTTCCGCCACCAAATCACTCACCGGGCATTCGCTCGGCGCCACCGGCGTTCAGGAGGCCATCTACTGCCTCCTGATGATGAATAATCGCTTCGTTTGCGAAAGCGCCCATATCGACGAGCTCGATCCCACTTTCGCGGATATGCCGATTGTCAGGAGCCGCATCGACAATGCCAAGGTCGATTGCGTGATGTCGAACTCCTTCGGTTTCGGCGGCACCAACGCGACAATAATTTTGCAACGATATGATGGTTAACTCGATCGATCGGGTCGCGGCGAGGGAAGCTTCCACTTTCGCCGCCGCGTCAGCGAGGGTTGAGCGGATGGGCTGCGCCGGAAACGGTGAACTGGTCGTGGTTTCGGCTTCGGATGTTTTATTCGGGAGAAGTACCGAAATTCAAGGCCAGCGCCGGCTGCATGATGACGAGGAGCATGCTGAGCTTGGGGAGAACACTGTCATGCCTCGTGCTATTGGGGGGACATGATGTTTTTTAGAAGAGTGACCTCTATTTTCCTGCTACGAGGTGAGTCGGTGTGGTGACGGCCGGGGAGAGCCCGTCGACAGCGATCCCCAACAGGAGGATGCGGTTTGAGAAGGGGTCGCGTTCCGGCAATCGGGGATTAGGACCATGGACGACGCCGAATTCTCATTGGCCGCGCTCGCCCGCAAGAATGGCGCGGATATGAGCACGGCCGCGAGGCGATCTGCTCCCTCCGACGCCGCGTCCCGTGGCAGCGGATTGATGGCTGGCAAGCGCGGCCTCATCATGGGCGTGGCGAATGACCACTCGATCGCCTGGGGCATCGCCAAGAGGCTCCACGCCGAGGGGGCATCGCTCGCCTTTACTTATCAGGGCAATGCGCTCGGGAAGCGCGTCCGCCCGCTTGCGGCCTCGCTCGGCTCATCGATCGTCGAACCTTGCGACGTCGAGGACGCGAGCTCCGTCGAGGCTGTCTTCGACGCCCTGGCGGCCGAATGGGACAAGCTCGACTTCGTCGCCCATGCGATCGCCTTCTCCGACAAGAACGAGCTCAAGGGCCGTTACGCGGACACGACCCGCGAGAACTTCGCGCGCACCATGCTGATTTCCTGTTTTTCCTTCACCGAGGTCGCGCGCCGCGCCGCCCGCCTCATGAAGCCGGGCGGAGCGCTTCTCACCCTTACCTATGATGGCTCCAACCGTGTCATGCCGAACTACAATGTGATGGGCGTCGCAAAGGCCGCGCTCGAAGCTTCGGTGCGCTATCTCGCGGCGGATTTCGGCCCCGTGGGCATTCGCGTCAATGCCATCTCGGCCGGACCTGTACGAACGCTCGCGGGAGCCGGCATCGCCGATGCGCGGCTGATGTTCAATTTCCAGAAGCGGCACGCGCCTTTGCGCCGCTCAGTCTCGATCGAGGAGATCGGCAGTGCCGGGCTCTATCTTCTCTCCGATTTGTCGAGCGGCGTCACGGGGGAGATCCACTACGTCGACTCAGGCTATAATATCGTCTCCATGCCTCACCCCGAAGCCCTGAAGACCGTCGACGCCGCCGAGACCGCCGCCGAGTCCTCACCTGGCGATACGAAAGACTGAAGCGGCTCGCCCGTTTGCGGGACCTTTCGCCGGGCGTTCACTCTCCTATAGAGGCGCTCGCGACCGCAAAGCCGATCGACATTAAGCGCGCGTTCACATGGCGACGCGATACTGCGTTCAAGGCAAAGCTCGAGCATGATTCGGAAAAATGAGAGCCATTTCTCCGAAGAGATTATGCTCACCGGTAACTTAGAGCATGGTGGCGATCGGTTTCATGACCAGCATGCTCGAGGGCGCAATTGGCCTTGGTCTTGACGCATGAATCTCGCGCAGGGGTCGGCTCGGCTTCTTCTCGTGGTGTTCGTCACCTGGAGCGTGCTTTGTTGTGTCTTCGTCCTCGCGCGACAGGCGACCCATGTCGAGCAAGGTCACGCGATCGACTGCCAAATTCAAAAAGAGACTACGGCCCAATTCGATTTGAAGAAGTGCCTCGATGATCCGGCAGCAGCGGCACGCAAGCGAAGCGCAGTGCTCGAAGGTGCCAAAGCCTGGTTCCTCGATGGCGGCTATCTGCTTTGGCTCATCGCGCCTTTCGTGATCACCGCGGTGGGGGTCATCTTCATCACGGCGGGCGCCTTCGTCTATCGCGGCTTCGCGCGCAATTGAACTTGAGCAGTAAATCCCAAGGCGTAATTATTTTCGTGATGCCGGATCCGAGCTTCACGAGTTTCCCATCGGTTCGTTCGTCAACTTCGTCAACGAGTGTACGTAGCAATATTCGGTTTGAGGGG
>JAFAQA010000428.1 GCA_019246665.1 Hyphomicrobiales bacterium | reverse complement strand
ACGTGCGTCGCTGGGGACCCGGCGAGCGAATCGTCTTTGAGCCATACAGCAAGGAAATGTTCGAGCAATCCTTTCATTGGATCGCGACGCACGCCATCTTCGAGCCTGGCAGCATGGGAGCGGGCCAGTACGAAGGCGCTATCGTGTCGCTTGCCGTAGAATAGCGCCCTCGGTTGCAAGCAGGCGCCATCTCCTCTTGTTGGGACCTCGGCCTTCTCGAGCTGCTCTCCCGCTATCGCGCCTCGCGCGACGCCCTTGCGGCCGCGTTCTGCACCCCTCCCGCGGCGCACGCCGCTGCTCGCGAGAGCCGCTTGGGGGAGCTCGCTGGCTTCTGCTGCAGCGTACCGAGCTCAATGATCCTGGCCGTCATCTCTCCGCCCGCGATCGTCAATCGTCCGACGGTTACGGGCAATCTGAAGCGTCGCGGGCCGGCGCTTCCCGGGTTGAAGTGGAGCACCCCATCTCGCGTCTCGATGAGAGGGCGATGTGAGTGGCCGAAGATCACTGCCTGAAAACCCGCCTCGCGTGGATCCAGCTCGATGTCGGCGAGATCATGCAGGATGAGAATCCGACAGCCTTCCAGCTCGAGGACGTCACGCTCGGGAAGCTTCCGCGCGAGCGGACCCTTGTCGATATTGCCCCGCACGGCGATCACGGGCGCCACAGCGCGGAGCTCCTCCAACACACCGGGCTTGCCGACATCGCCCGCATGAATGATGAGATCGCTCGAGCAAAGCGCGGCCATGGCCGAAGGCCGCAGCAATCCATGCGTATCCGAGATGACGCCGATATTCCGCATCTCGGAGCCCTTGCGGCGCCGCTTTCGGGGCGATCGAGGCGAATTTGTCATAAACCAATGATGAGGCTGAGAGCCAAAGTCTCCACTTCTAAACGCACGAGCGCCCCGCAGGGCGAGGCGCTCGCTTGTGCAAGCGGAGAATTTTCGCGACGCGATGCCCCAAATCCCGTCTATTCTAATCAAGGTCGACGGCGATTGGATGCAGCCGAAAACGAGGCGGGGCGCTCCAGATTTGGAGCGCGGCTTGTTGTTCTTTCATGGGTGCCCACCTGCGCGCGGCGCCGAACTCGCGCGCAAGCGCGACCGGCGCAAAGCGGAGCTTGCCCCGGACATTTCCCTCGAACCTGCCTCTCAATGATGAGGGGTCGAAAGGTGGCTGCGTCCGTCCCAGTCGCGCGGCGTGAACGAGGATGTCACCTGGCCCGACCCGGCTTTGTCCTGGTCGTCGAACCCGGCCGCAAATTGCGTGAACAGGGCAGCGGCGTGCTGAATCGATCTCGGGCCCGTTGAAGTCGAGGCGGGCGGATCGCTCACCGAAATGCTCTTTGCCGACGAGGTCCCGGTCTCGCCCGAGGTCGTGTTGCTCGCGGTCACCGTCAAGTTGGCGACCGGGTTGCCCGACCCATCATAATGAGACGTCAAGGTGAGCCCGGTGATCTTGTCTCCCTCGTCAGACGTGATGGTGTACGTGTAGGTGCTGCCTTGCAGGGTACGCGAAACGCTGTCCTCATCCGGCGCCGTGATCGTCTCGTATCGGGGCACGCCGCTGATCTGCACCGAAATCGCGTCGTCCTCATCACTGGACGTCGCGGTGATTCCGAGCGCCGTCGAATCGTTCGGGCTGACGCTCAACGAGGTGTTGGCGAGGGTCAAGCTGGGCGCCTCCGAGGATTCGCCCGACGTCACCGATCGATCAACCGTGATCGCTTGGCTCGCCGTTGGCGCAGGATCGCCCGCGAGATCCGAAACATCGGCGGTGACCGTGTAGCTGCCATCGGAGAGCGCAGTCGCTTGCGAGGAGGTGACGGGTACCGACCAGGCATTGCTCTGGTCGGCGGTGGTGTAGGCGTCGACCACCTGATGCGCACTGTCGAGGATCGCGACCGAGACTGTCTGGCCGTCCTCCGCTTGCGAGGTGGTGCCGCTGATCGAAAAGCCGGCATTCGCGCTGCTCGCCGTGACAACGTTGTTTCTCGCGATGGTGTCGATCGCGATGGTCGGCGCCGTCGTGTCGATCTGCAAAATACCGGGCGGATTGTAGTTGGTGGCGAGAGAGATATCAGCGTTGTTCAATGACGCATCAAGGATGCTCGCGCCGGTGAGGTCGAGCGAGGAGACGATAAGATCCGGCGTGTTCTCGCCGGGCGCGACCGTGTAGGTGAACTTCAATACGTTCGAGTTCGAGCCGCCGACATAGCTCGCTTTTCCGCCATCGTTGAGCAGCAGCGAGGGCGAGCCTTTCACCGTCACGGGCGCGCTGAAGTCCACCGTCAGCGTGATTTTCTTTCCGGCGTTGAGATCGCCCTGGCCGCTCTCGTCGATTCCCTTTCCCGACACAGCAATCGAGTCCAGGGTCGTCGCCGCGACCGGAGGGGGAGGAGGCGACGGAGAAACCGGAGGTGGCGGAGAAACCGGAGGCGGAGAAACCGGAGGTGGCGGAGAAACCGGAGGTGGCGGAGAAACCGGAGGCGGAGAAACCGGAGGCGAAGTGGGCGGCGACGCCGTCAAGGCGTTGTGCACGGCGAAAATTTGTTGCAATGCCGGGTCGATGGAGAGCGCCGTGTCATTGACCTGCACGCCCCAGCTATAAGCATAATCGAACACCGGGGTCGGAATGACCGCGCCCCAGGTCGACAAGATGGTTTGCTCCTGCGCGGGCGTGGGAAGAATGTAGGTCGGATATCCACCGCCCCCGAACGCTTGATAAATCGGAACGATCTGCTGCTGAGAAATGCCGTCCGCCTCGGCCACGCTCACGGCCGTAGGGATAATGCCGTAGTCGAGATTGTTGGGAACGTTCGTCTGCACCGGATACGGGTCGAGGCCGAAGAGATCGATGTCCGTGTTCGCGGATGTGTAGTAGAAGGAGGGCGCTGTGTTGCTTCCCAGGTTCTGCTCGACCATGAAGGTCTTCACACCTGGCAAGGTCGCGTGAATGTAGTCAGCTTCGGCCTTGAGATTGGCGGCTGTGCTGGCCGATGCGCCAGGCTCGTCCGCGAGGTAGATGCCAAACAGGTTCGTCGCGCCGATATAGGAATTGACGGCGCTCTGGAACGCGCTGGTGGCCCCGCCAGTCATTCCGAACCAAGCGAGCCCCTGGACGCCTGACGGCAAGGACGCAAGCTCGCCCGCCGAGCTGATGTCGGCGAGATTGAAGCCGACTGCTCCTGGGGTGTAGGTGTTGTTGACGATGTTGCCGTTGGGCGTGTAGTGGAGCGTAGTGATCGGATCGGACATGCGTCCCCCGCGTGAGGGTTGTTTGTTTTTACGTGTCGACGCCCCCAACCCAACCCATCGACATCAGTGATATTGGTTACGCACCCGAAACAGTTCTGGAGAATCTGTTTTCCAGCCGTGATTTTATTTACATAAATTCGTCGGCGCAACGCTTTGTCACAGTAATTTCATCGCTCTGATGCCCTAAATTCATCTTCACGACCGTCAATTAAGGGGTACTCCCGCGCAAATCCGTTCGTCGCCTCGTGTTTCTTTGGGGCCAATGCGCTTGGAACCGAGCCGGCTCCGAGCACGTTCCCTGGCTTGGCAGCGGGGATATCATGTTCAAATTCGCCATTCTTTTTTTGATCATCTCGCTTATCGCCGGCGCCGTCGGCATGACGAATGTATCGATCATGGCCAAGCGGATTTCTCTCATTCTTTTCGGCCTCTTCTTCCTCGGCTTTCTTGCCCTACTCGGCTTTGCCTACCTTCTCGGCGCTGCGTTCAACGCGGGCCAGCAGTCGATGCTGCTCGGCGTCATGCTGGCCTAGGGCGCTGTCGGATGATTCCTCGGCGGATAGTGGTCGTAGTCGAGCTTTGAGGCTCGCATTCTTCCAATAAGAGCAGGGTTTTGTCGGCCCTAACATAC
>JAFAQA010000363.1 GCA_019246665.1 Hyphomicrobiales bacterium | reverse complement strand
CCGGATTGTGCAGCTCGCGCTCCGAGCCGTCCTGCATGACCAGCCTGTAGACGACGGAAGGCGCCGTCGCGATGAGATCGAGGTTGAACTCGCGCTCGAGCCGCTCCTGAATGATCTCGAGATGCAGAAGGCCGAGAAAGCCGCAGCGGAAGCCGAAACCGAGCGCCGCCGAGGTCTCCATCTCATAGGTGAAGCTCGCATCGTAGAGGCGAAGCTTGCCGAGCGAAGCGCGCAGCGTTTCGAACTCGGCGGCATCCACCGGAAAAAGCCCGCAGAAGACCACCGGCTGCACCGGCTTGAAGCCGGGCAGCGGCTCCTTGCAAGGGCGCCGATCATCCGTGATCGTGTCGCCGACGCGCGTGTCGGCGACCTGCTTGATCTGCGCCGTGATGAAGCCGATCTCGCCGGGGCCCAGTCTTTGCGCATCCGTCATCTTCGGGGTGAAGACGCCGATGCGCTCGGTCTCGTAGACGGCATTGGTGCCCATCATCTTGATGCGCTGACCTTTGCGCATCTCGCCATCCACGACGCGCACGAGCACCACGACGCCGAGATAAGCATCGTACCAAGAATCGACGAGGAGCGCCTTGAGGGGCCCGGCCTCATCGCCCTTCGGTGCGGGAAGGCGGGTGACGATCGCCTCGAGCACGCCCTCGATGTTGAGCCCGGTCTTTGCCGAGATCTCGACGGCATCATGCGCGTCGAGCCCGATCACCTCCTCGATCTGCTCCTTGATGCGCTGCGGCTCGGCGGCCGGCAGGTCGATCTTGTTGAGGACAGGCACGATCTCGTGATTGGCATCGAGCGCGTGATAGACATTGGCGAGCGTCTGCGCCTCCACGCCCTGGCTCGCATCGACGACGAGCAGCGACCCCTCGCAAGCGGCAAGCGAACGCGACACCTCATAGGTGAAATCGACATGGCCCGGCGTGTCCATCAGGTTGAGCACATAGGTCCTGCCGTCCTTCGCCGGATAGGAGAGCCGCACCGTCTGCGCCTTGATGGTGATGCCGCGTTCGCGCTCGATGTCCATGTTGTCGAGCACCTGATCGACCATCTCGCGCGACGAAAGGCCGCCGGTCGTCTGAATCAGACGGTCGGCGAGCGTCGATTTGCCATGATCGATATGGGCGATGATCGCGAAATTTCGGATCAGCTCGAAGGGATGCGTGGACATAGTGGGCATGTAGCAACGCCACGTCGCCGTGGGAAGCGGCGTTGCGCTTTGAGATGAGGAGACGGGTGCCCGGCGACCCTCACCGCCGGCGCTTCAGGGCGGCGCTCGTCGGCGTGGCGGGAAGCGGTTTTTCGGCGATCGGGATTTACGTTCGTCCGCGACGCCGCGCTCATCAAGAGCGCAGGAGAAGGGGCGCCGGCTCCTTTTCCTTCTCCCGCCTTTTGGGCGGGAGAAGGTGGCATCACGAAGTGATGCCGGATGAGGGTCAGGAGCACCTTTGTCGTGCCTCGCTCGGGATGAACACTCAAGTCTTAGCCGCGATCCTGAGGGTCGAGGCCTCTTCCGGGTAGGCTCCGCGCAATTCACCCTCATTCACCTTCCGCTACGCGGCAGGCTCCTCTTTCCGCGCCAAGAGCGCGGGAGAGGGGGCGCCTACGCTAGCGCTTGAAAAAGATTGCGTGTAATTAGCGTCGAGCTTTACGGTCTCGCACCCCCTTGCTACGTGAGTCTAAGAGCGGAAGGTGAAATCGCTCTTGTGTTCTCATACGACAAGAGGTCCCTTCGTGCCGAAATTCCCGTTCGACCCGCGCCTCGTCGCCTCCCCGTTGCTCGCGAGCACCTGCGTCACGGCGCTCCTACTTGGCGCGGTGCCGGCGAGAGCGGGGCAGAACATCACTACGCCGCAAGCGAGCGTCACGAACCCGGCAGGCCAGGCCACGACCTCGATCCTGATCACCGGCACGACCGTCACGGGCGCCGTAGCCAATGCGGGCACGATCAGCCCAGGAACTCAGGTGAATATCGGCGCCACAGCAGCGCTTGCCGTGACCGGCAGCGAGATCGGCGGTGGCATCGCCAATACCGGCGCGATTAGCGCGAGCGGGGAAAACAATGTCAGCGGAATCTTGGTTCAAGGCGGCACCACCGTCATCGGCGCTATCGCCAATAGCAACATGATCACGACCAGCACAGGTGGGCAGAATAGCTTGGCGGCTGGCATTTTCCTCTCCAATGCCACCGTCTCCGGCAGCAACGTCACGGGCGGAATCACCAACACCGGCACCATCAGCGAGAGTGCCGGAGGCGAAGCCGTCGGCGTCTTTGTCAACAACGGCACCATCACCGGCGGAATCAACAACAACGGTACGATCACCACCAGTAGTCCCAGCAGTCTCGCCTTCGGCATCGTGGTCCAATCCAGTAGCACCATCTCCGGCGGCATCGCCAATGGCGGCACGATCAGTAGCGTCAACGTGAACGGCGCAAATGGTGGCCAAGCCGTTGGAGTCTTTCTTCTTGGCGCTGGCGATACCACGGTAACTGGAGGGATCGCCAACACGGGCACGATTAGCGCGAGCAGTGCGAACAACGCCGCTGGTATCCTGCTCACCGCCAGCACCAGCGGCGGCAGCACCGTTGCCGGGGGTATCGCCAATGGTGGCACAATAAGCGCCAATGCCAGCTTGGGGAGCGGCGTGGCCGGTGGCATTGTGGTCCAAGGGAACAACACCGTATCGGACGGTATCGCGAATAGCGGCACGATTAGCGCCTTGAGTGGAGGAGGCCACGCCAGCGGTATCTTCGTCGCGGGCATCCTCAGCGCGACGAACTCGCTCTCGGGCAGCTTTGCGAGCGTCACCACCACGAACCCTTTCTTCACGGCGAGCGTGTCGCCCGACGCGGCGACGCCGAACGCGCTCGACGCCACGCTGAGCTTAAGCCCGACCGGTGTGGCGCGCCTCGCACCAAGCGCTCAGGATTTGACGCAAAACCTGCGACTTGGCCTCGACGCGCCGCAAGTGCTTGGCCAGGCCGTCGAGGACCGCCTTGTCGCAAGCGGGGGCGTGCTCGGCGAGGGAGGGGACGCCGCCTCGGCCAGCACCGTGCTCATCGGCCGCGCCAATCTCTGGGTGCGCGCGGCCGACCAATTCGGCAGCGCCTCGGGACACGCCGTCTCGCCAGGGTATGACGTGAACCGAACCGCGCCGCTCATTGGCGGCGTCGATTGGCACCTCGATAGCGGCATCGTTCTCGGCACCGCCGCAACTTACGTGGCGACCTCGGCGTCCTTCAAGGATGGCACGCGGACCAATGTGAGCTCGTACCAAGGCGCGGTCTATGCCGGGTGGGCGGGCGGACCATGGTACGCGCTTGGGAGCGTGGTCGCGAGCGTAAACAATTTCGCGACTGGACGGCTCCTCACGCCTTTCGGCTTTCCGGGCGCCCCGAGCTCGTCACCTTCGGGTCAAAGCTATGCGGGATATGCCGAAGCGGGATATCGCTGGCTTCAGGCGGGCTTCACGGTCACGCCGTACGCGGCGCTCGACTATGTGCATGCGAGCATCGACAGCTTCGACGAAACGGGCGCGTTCGGGCTTTCGGTGAACGGTGTGGACGGTAACTCCTTCGCGACAACGCTCGGGGTGCGCGCGACGACCCGGATCAGCTGGGGTGACCACGCCGTCCTCATTCCCGAGCTTCGTCTCGGTTGGAACCACGAATTCCTCGACGCCTCACAGACAATCTCCGCCTCAGTCATCGGGGTCCCGGGAAGCACCTTCTCGGCGACCGGCATCACCTTCGGCCGCGACGCCGCGCTCATCGGGGCTGGCTTCAGCATGGAGCTTTCACCCGACGCCAAGGTCTTCGTCGATTACGACGGCAGGCTCGGCTCGCGCTTGCAGGAGCACTCGATCTCGGGCGGGCTGAAGGTGAGGTTTTGATTGCGCGTCGCCGCTATTCGGCGACCGTTTACTTAATTCCGAGGCTCCAACGAAAACGCCAAGGATGGAGGTAGAATCAGGTAAACTGTCACCGAATTAGCCTTGTTCACGCGGCGGCGACGCGGGCCTCGTCAAGGAAAGGCTCGAGCCTCGGCTTGCCGCGCTTCGGCAGGATCAAAAGATGGTTCGCCGGCACCGGCTTCCAGAAGCTGCGTTCGGCATCGAGCGGCTCGGAGGCGACGACGACATCTTCGCCGTCTTCGCGGAAATAAAGCGTGTTCGCCGCTTCCTTCGGCATGGCGTAGCGGACCGCATAGAGCGTCTCGCCATCCGTCAAGGCCGAGGTGAAGCGGAAAGCGTTGGGCTTGCCGCTTTGGCGCACCAAATCGGTGATGCGCGCGACGGTGCGCGTGAGCGCGCCGACCGGGTCCGTCTCGGCGCCCGCGCCGAGGATGGCGAGAAAGACCGCCTCCGAATCCGTCGTCCCGACGCGCGAAGTGTAGAGCGCGTCGGGAATCAAGGCCTCGACCTTGCGCCGGATGGAGTCCCAGTCGCCGAGGCTGCCATTGTGCATGAACATGAAGCGGCCATGCGTGAAGGGATGGCAGTTCGGGCGCGTGGTCGGTGTCGAGGTCGCGGCGCGCACATGAGCGAAGAAGAGATGGGCATGGATGTGCCGGCACAGATGCTTGAGGTTTTCGTCTGACCAGGCGGGCCGCACTTCGCGGTAGAGCCCCGGATCCTGATGCGCCGCATACCAGCCAAGGCCAAAGCCGTCCCCTTGCGTCGCGCCGAGCGCTTCCTTGGCGTCGATGCTCTGGCGCACGAGCGAGTGTTGCGGCTCCGTCACATAGCGTTCGAGCGGGATCGTGCGACCTTTATAGGCGATCCAGCGGCACATGCTCCGATTCCTTTCACAAACCTCGCCTCCTCTACCATTTTCGGCTTTCGGGATGAAGCCGGACGAGTCGGTGGGGCGGGGTCTCAATGGCGGTCTTCCTATTGTCATCGAAACGTAACACGGGGTCACCATAGTGACATTCTGATCGAACAGCGCGTGATTTCGTCATCGTGCAGCGAGGGCATTCATGTCAGACATCACGCTCTCAGGCGCCCTCCCCGCGGCGGACAGGCCGCAGCTCGATCACCCCGTCACGCCGCTCGCCATTTTCGGCTTTCTGGCCGTCATCGCGGCAGGGCTGCTCTTCGTCGCCTACAGCATCTATGTCGATGTGGACGCGACGCAGGCTCGGATCACCAGCCTCGTGCCCTATTTCATGCTGGCGGTCGCGCTCATCATCGCGCTCGGCTTCGAGTTCGTGAACGGGTTTCATGACACGGCCAACGCGGTGGCGACGGTGATCTACACGCACTCGCTTCCGGCCAATTTCGCCGTCTTATGGTCAGGCTTCTTCAATTTCCTCGGCGTGCTCTTTTCGACGGGCGCCGTCGCCTTCGGCATCCTTTCCCTGCTCCCGGTGGAGCTGATCTTGCAAGTCGGTTCGAACGCCGGCTTTGCCATGGTGTTCGCGCTCTTGATCGCAGCCATCTTGTGGAATGTGGGCACCTGGTGGCTCGGCCTGCCGGCGTCGAGCTCCCACACCTTGATCGGCTCGATCATCGGTGTGGGCATCACGAATGCCTTGTTGCGCGGGCGCGACGGCACGTCGGGTGTCGATTGGGACCAGGCATTGAGCGTGGGGAAGTCGCTTCTTTTGTCACCCATCGTCGGCTTCGTGTGCGCCGGCATCCTCATCCTCATTATGAAGGCGCTGATTCGCAACCCGACACTCTACCAAGCCCCGAAAGGCGCCGAGGCTCCCCCCTGGTGGATCAGGGGTCTCCTGATCTTCACTTGCACCGGCGTTTCCTTCGCGCATGGCTCGAATGATGGCCAGAAGGGAATGGGGCTGATCATGCTGATCTTGATCGGCACCGTGCCTACCGCCTATGCCCTCAACCGAGCCTTGCCGGAGAACCGCGTCGCCACCTTCCGCGAAGCTTCGCTCGAGGCTTCGAAGGTGATCGACGCCAAGGCAGCCGGTTACGCCGTCCTCGGCAACCCGCGCCCCGCTGTCACGAGCTACATCTCCTCGCATGAGATCAATGGCGGCACTTTTCCGTCGCTCGCCGCGCTGGTGCGTGACATCTCCAATCAGGTCGAGACCTACGGCTCCATCGCGAAGATCCCGGCAGGCGATGTCGGCAATACGAGGAACGACATGTATCTCGCCTCGGAGGCCGTACGGCTTCTCGCCAAGGACAAGGCAAGTGAGCTTTCACCGGCGGAGCTTGCGAAGCTCACCGCCTACAAGTCCGAGCTCGACGCCTCGACGAAGTTCATCCCGCTCTGGGTGAAGATCGCGGTCGCCGTCGCGCTCGGCCTCGGCACCATGATCGGCTGGAAGCGCATCGTGGTGACGGTCGGCGAAAAGATCGGCAAGACGCATCTCACCTATGCCCAAGGCGCTGCGGCGGAGCTCGTGGCCATGGGCACGATCCTTGCCGCCGATAATTATGGCCTGCCTGTCTCGACGACGCACGTCCTGTCCTCGGGCGTCGCCGGAACGATGGCGGCCAGCGGCTCTGGCCTTCAGCTTGCGACGGTGCGCAATCTGGTCATGGCCTGGGTTCTGACCTTGCCGGCCGCGATGCTGCTCTCAGGCCTTCTCTACTACGTCTTTACAAAGCTCTTCTGAGGCGCGCCCAATTCGAGCACGCTGTCACCGAATTAGCCGGTTCATTGAAAACCGCCATCCTTGCAGAAAGCTCCCCCGTCCAGAATTATCGATGGCGACGCTGACTTCCGCGCGTCCCTGCGCTAACTTCTTCGGGGCAGCGCTAGACAAGGGAGAGCGAGATGGAACCGAAATACTCGACCGAGGCGATGTCACAAGGCGTGCGAAATGCCGCCGAGACGACCTTGGAGAAGGCCCAGGAGGCCGTCACCCGCTACATGAAAGAGGCGACGAAGGTGTTCTCGGCGGTCGAATCGACCGCGCAAGCGACGCAAGCCGGTGCTCGCGACATGACGCAAAAGGCGGCGAATTATGCCGAGAGGAACATCGCGGCCGCTTTCGATTTCGCGCGCGAGCTGCTGCATGCAAGGGACCCGCAGGAATTCCTGAAGCTGCAGCAAAGTTTCGTGCAAAGGCAGGCCGAGAGCCTCGGCGCGCAAATTCGCGAGATGGGGAGCACCGTGGCGAGCACCGCGTCGCGCGCCACATCACGCGCGACTTCGGAAACCGGGTCAACGACCCGCTCTGAACCCGCGACCCATTCCCGCTCGTCCAATTCCCGCTCGTCCAATTCTACTTGGTCCAAGTCCCCTTCGTCCAAGTCCCCTTCGCCCAAGTCCCATTCGTCCAAGTCCCGTTCGAAGAAATAGCGCGATTGCCATGTCTGAGACCACGCCGCGTTCGTGCGGCACCGATCGGTTTGCGCAAATCCGCGACCGGCTTTTCACCTCCGTCATCGGCGACGTGATGGACATGCAAGGGCTGCGACAGCAGTTCCTGCCACCCCATATCCGCGCGCTGTCGCCCGAGAAGATGCTGGTCGGACGAGCCATGCCGGTGCGCGAGGAGGATTGCACGACGCAAGGCGATTTCGGCCTCATGTTCAAGGCGCTCGACGATCTGAAAACGGGCGAAGTCTATATCTGCACGGGCGCCTCGCCCCGATATGCGCTTTGGGGCGAGTTGATGAGCACGCGGGCTCGCGCGCTCGGCGCCGCCGGCGCCGTCGTCGATGGTTTCCATCGCGACACCCGCGGAATTCTCGAGATCGGCCTGCCGGTCTTCTCGGTCGGCGCTTACGCCCAGGACCAGCGGGGGCGAGGCCGAGTGACGGATTTTCGCTGCGAAATCCGATTCGCGAACGGCACGATCGTCGCTCCCGGCGATGTCATTGTCGGAGACTGCGACGGTGTGCTCGTGATTCCGAAGGCCAGGCTGGACGAGGTCGTCGAGGCCGCGCTCACCAAGGTCGAAGGCGAAGGAGAGGTGCGGCGCCTCATCGAGAAGGGCGAGGGCACGCAGGCGATCTTCGATCGCACCGGGATCATGTGAGTTTCGGAAGCGAAGCCGCTTTTCGGGCGCGGAGCCCCGAGTAGCTAAGAGTGCGAAACCGGGCTGCGCTCGGGGGTCGCTTTGCCGGCGCAAATAGCCTAACGATCAGATCCCCCTCACCTGCCCCTGCGACCGCTCCCGATGACCTCAGCCCTGCTCGACGGACCTCGCCTTGCGCCACGCTCCGGCGCTCCATCTCAGCTGATCGTGCTGCTGCACGGCTATGGAGCGGATGGCAAGGACCTCATCGAGCTCGGTCGCCAGTGGCAACGTCTCCTGCCACAAGCGGCTTTTGTCGCGCCCAATGCGCCGGAGCGCGTCCCGATGAGCGCGGTCGGCCGGCAATGGTTCGCTCTCACCATGCGTGAGCCCGGCGAGCGCTGGAAAGGCGTGACACAGGCGCGCCCCGCGCTCGATGCCTTCCTCGACGCGGAGCTTCGGCGCCATGCGCTTTCCTCCTCGGCGCTCGCACTGGTCGGCTTCAGCCAAGGCACGATGATGGCGCTCCACTGCGGGCTTCGACGCGAGGCGGCTCCCGCGGTGATCGTCGGCTATTCGGGCCTCCTCGTGCTCGAGCCCGGCAAGGAGCGCCAAAGCCTCAAAGCTGAGGTGAGAAGCAAGCCGCCCATTCTCCTCGTTCACGGGGAGGCCGACGATCTGATCCCGGCCTCCGCGCTCTTCGAATCGGCCGAGGCGCTTGCCGAGGCCGCAATCCCTTGCGAATGGCATCTCTCTCCGCGGCTTGGCCACGGCATCGATGCCGAAGGGCTGCGGCAAGGAGGAGAGTTCATCGCGGCAGCCTTGGCGCGCGCCCGTCGGGCCGCGAGCCTTTGAAAGTGCGCCCCTGCTGTGTCTAAAAGCTCGACATCCGCGCTGGCACGGCGTTCGAGGCTCACGGCTTGCGGGCTCATCCTCCTCGCCGCGCTCCTTGCTTATGGTCTCCTCGCTTATGTGGCGCTACCGGCGGCCTGGACGCATTACGAGCACCAGAAGGGACTTGCCGGCTTGCCGATGGTGACCCGCACGGCCCAAGGCATTCCGGGCGACCCGATGAATGTCGGGCTCGTGGGCACCAAGGAGGAGGTGCTCTGCGCCATGCACGCCGCGCAGTGGCACCCCGCCGATCCCATCACCTTGCGTTCGAGCCTCGAGATCATCGGCAGCGTCGTGCTCGATCGACCGTATCTGCAAGCGCCGGTGAGCCCTCTCTTTTACGAGGGAAGGCGTGAGGATCTCGCCTTCGAGAGAGCCGAGGGCAAAAGCGCCGATCGGCGCCATCATGTCCGCTTCTGGAAAGTGCTGAACAAGGGTGAGGAAGGCCGCTCCGTCTGGCTCGGCGCCGCGACTTTCGATCGCGCCGTGGGATTCAACCGCTTCAACGGCCAGGTCACCCATCATATCGCGGCCGATATCGACGCCGAGCGCGACCTCCTGATCGACGCGCTCAAGGGCGCAAAAGTCGTCGAGGCCGTTTACGAGGTCACGGGAATCGGCCCGACGCTCAATGGGGTGAACGGCGAGGGCGACCCCTACCACACCGATGGAGAGATCAAGATCGCGCGCCTCGTCGAGGGCTGCGGCGCGCGCGTGGAAACGCCCGTCGAGTTGACGAACCCGCCGGTTATCGACCTCAAGAACCTCGTCTGGCAAAATGCCGTGGAGGCGCTTCTGTCCTGGCAAGCGCCTGAGGCTTCGGCAGAGGCGGACTGATCCGGCACCTCCCAAGAGAGCCGCTAGAACGCGTTGCGTTTAGATGAGATCAGTAGTGTCAGGTCTTCTTCTTAATTTTCCGCATGATCTTATCGCAAAAGTGGGCCACTTTTGCGGATCATGCTCTATCGATCAGGCTCTGAGCCGCTCAGATCAGCTTCGGAGAATAATCCGTCGCATTGAGGACCCGATCCTCGATCGCGCCCACGAGTGATCCGTGTTCAGCCGCAGTGACGCGTTTGATCTCGGCCCACTCCCCGTCTCGCATGAAAGCATCCCACGCGGCCTTTTTGGCCGCCTCATCTGGCCATTCAAGGATGTAGACGAACTCCGTGCGCTCTTTCCCCTTCGCTTCCCACATCGCCAGGATACGAAAACCATATTTCCGCATGATCGGCGCGGCGTGGTCGCGGAACCGCGCATGAAAAGCGGCCTTGTTGCGTTCGAAGATCTCATAGATACGCAGTTGCTGGATCATCGAAGGCTCGCCTCCAATCGCTATAGTTATTTCGGCTTCAGCCGCAGCCCTTGCGGGCGGATCAGCCCATCGCGATTGGGGGTGAAGCCTTCCACGCGCTCACTCAGCCCCCAAAGCCAGGTAGCGTTGAAGAGGATGACTTGTGGCATGTCGGAAAGGTAAAGATCGGTGATCTCGCGGTAAAGCGCGATCCGCTTCTCGGCGTCCCCCGTTTCGCGAGCCTGTTTGAGCAACTCATCCATCTTTGGATTGCAGTAGGTGCCGAAATTGAAGGGCCCGTTGCACGCCATCCAGATCGAGAGATTGGCATCGGGATCCGCGCGCCCTGACCAGGTGAGCAAGGCCACATCGAAATCGCCCGCGAGATCGGCCGTGTTTCCGGTATTCGTCTCGAGCTGCTCGAGCTTGATGTCGAAACCCGCCTCCCGCGCCATGGCCTGTAGAACCTCGCCGATCTGCGCGTCGGTCGTCGTATTGGCAAGCTGCAACCCGAAGCTGATGTGATCGAGGCCGGCCTCTCTCAACAACGCGCGCGCGCCATCGAGATCGCGCTCCGGGACCGGGTGATCGGGATTCCAGTACGTGCTGTTCGGCACCTCGCTTTGATTGTTGGGAATGAACAGGCCGTCGAATACCGCCTCGTCGAGCGCCTTGCGGTCGATCGCCTTCTCGAGCGCCTTGCGCACGCGCGGATCCTTTCCGAGCGGCGTCTCGGAGCGGGGTCCATGATTGAGGTTGAATTGCAAGGTGCGGTAGGCCGCGGCCGCATGCTGCGCGAGGCGCAGATGCGGGTCGCCCTTCACCACCGCCGCATCGGTGGCAGCAAGCTGATCGACGATCTGAAGCTCGCCCGAGCGCAGGTTGACGAGACGCACGGAACTATCGGGCATCGGGCGAAACACGATGCGGTCGATCGCTATCGCCTTCGCGTTCCAATAACCGGCAAAACGATCGAGCACGATCCTGTCTTGCGCGACGCGCTCCGTGAAGGAGAACGGGCCGGCGCAGACGGGGTGGCTCGCGACATTATCGCCGAGCTTCGCGATGGATTGCGGCGACAGCATCATGCCGGAGCGGTCGGCGAGGAATGCAAGAAGCGGCGCATCGGGAACCGACAAATTCAATTTCACCGTGAGCGGATCGATGACCTCGACGGAAGCCACAGGCCGCAGCTCCGGCTTGCGCAAGCTCGTGGCCAGCGTCTTGTCGCGCTCGATGTTGACCTTCACAGCCTCCGCATCGAAGGGAGTGCCGTCCTGAAACGAGACGTCTGCGCGCAGATGCAGCGTGAGCGCAAGCCCGTCGGCGGACCATTCCCAACTCGTCGCGAGCTGCGGCACGAAGCGCATCTCGGGGTCCGTGTCGATCAGCTTGTCGCAGAGCGAGGCGAAGATGTTCCGATCGAGAAAATTGCCGCTGCGCGCAGGATCGAGCGGGCTCGGGTCACCGGCGATGCCGATATTGAGCACATCCGCCGCACGGGCCGTCGGTGCGCCAAGGAAGAGCAGCAGGACAAGAATGGTGAGCTTCGGGCGCATGGGCCGCCTTTCCTCGAGCTTTTGCCGCAGCTGCGGCAACCCAAAAGACGCCAAATCTTCTCCAAGCCGTCTCGCCGAGCAAGCCTTGTCGCGCATAGCCGTCGGGCAGATGCCGTCCCCTTGAACAGCCCCGTCGACGGTATCATCTTGCCGGAAACGCTTTGTCGCTTTTCGAGGAATGCGCGAAGTTCGGGATGGCGCCCCTCCTGCGCCGATCCCAATAGCCGCAAGTTGCGATCGCTGCGCGAAAGCCTGGCGCGCCATTGCGCCTCGACTTTCGAGCGGATAGAGCAGCGACGGCCCTCGCGCCCGATGATGGTGGGATCCATGGCGCTTTCGCTCGCGGCTTTCGACACGGAAGACCTCGCGGTCATCTCCGCGCATCTCCAGGACGCCCGCCTCACGCGCTCCAACGTGGCGTATTTGCGCAAGCGCATGCGTTTCGTCATGGTCTTTCACCGCAAATGCCGCGAGGCGCCGCCCGACATTGACGGTCGCTGCCATTCCGGCCTGCATTTCGAGCGCGTCCTAT
>JAFAQA010000346.1 GCA_019246665.1 Hyphomicrobiales bacterium | reverse complement strand
CGAGCCCGATTTCGCGTTGGTGAAATTCAAGAAGCTCGCCGGTGGCGGCTATTTCAAGATCATCAATCGCGCCGTGCCCGATGCCCTCGCGGCGCTCGGCTACCGAACGTCGGAGATCGCGGAGATCGAGGCCTATGCGGTCGGCCATGGCTCGCTTCGGCAGGCACCCGCCATCAATCATGCGACGCTGTCCGCCAAAGGCTTCTCGGACGAGAAGCTCGCTGCGCTCGAAAAGGCTCTGCCTTCCGCGTTCGACATCAAGTTCGTTTTCAACAAATGGACGCTTGGCGCTGAATTCCTTCACGAAAATCTCGAAGTTCCGCTGGCGCGGCTCGACGATCCGAGCTTCGATCTCCTCACGCATCTCGGCTTCTCGAAAGCGGAGATCGAGGCTGCCAACACCCATGTCTGCGGCGCCATGACGCTCGAAGGGGCGCCGCATCTTCGCAAGGACCATTATCCTGTCTTCGATTGCGCCAACCCATGCGGGCGCATCGGCAGGCGCTACCTCTCCGTCGAGAGTCATATCCGCATGATGGCGGCCGCCCAGCCTTTCATCTCGGGCGCGATCTCGAAGACCATCAACATGCCGAATGATGCGACGGTCGAGGAGTGCAAGGAAGCCTATCTTCTGTCCTGGCGCCTCGGTCTCAAGGCAAACGCGCTTTATCGCGACGGCTCGAAACTGTCGCAACCGCTGAACGCCTCGCTCGTCGGCGATGAGGAAGAAGAGGAAGAGGGGCTCGAAGCGCTCCTCGCCCAGCCCGCGGCCGCGCGCGCCTCGGCGCTTGCGGAGAAGATCGTCGAGCGCGTCATCATCGAGAAGAAGGTGCGCGAGCGCGAGAAGCTTCCGGACCGCCGCAAAGGCTATACGCAAAAGGCGGTGGTCGGCGGCCACAAGGTGTATCTGCGCACAGGCGAATATGGCGATGGGCGCCTCGGCGAGATCTTCATCGACATGCACAAGGAAGGCGCGGCCTTCCGCTCGCTGATGAACAATTTCGCCATCGCGATCTCGCTTGGCCTGCAATATGGCGTGCCGCTCGACGAGTATGTCGACGCCTTCACCTTCACGCGCTTCGAGCCGGCAGGTTTCGTCCAAGGCAATGATGCGATCAAGAACGCGACCTCGATCCTCGATTACGTCTTCCGGGAGCTCGCGATCTCTTACCTCGATCGCGCGGACCTCGCCCATGTCGATCCTTCCGATATCGGCAATGACGTGCTCGGCGGCGGGGTCGCGCAAGGCAAGCTCACGACGAGCGATGAGGCGCCGCCCTCCCCGCCTCCGGCTTCAGCCTTCGTCTCGAAAGGCCTGACGCGCGGGCGCGGCGAGCGCATGATGCAGGTCCCCTCCGCCACGACCGGCGAGGGACGCGGCCCGCATCTTTATGCGATCGAAGGGGCAAATGCGCTCAAAAGCGGGTTCGCCGAGCCTCAAGCTCAATATGAGGCCGCGGCCGAGGAGCAGGGCGCGCTCGCGCTCGATACGCCGCTCCCTCACTCCGGTGAAGCGATGGGCAAGCCGGAAGCGGTGAAGCGCGCCGAAGCCAAGGCGAAGGGCTATGTCGGGGAAGCCTGCCCGGAATGCGCAAACTTCACCCTCGTGCGCAACGGCACTTGCCTGAAATGCGAGACCTGCGGCGCGACGACGGGATGCAGTTGAGAACGGCCCCCGCCTATTTCGCACCTCCGCTCATTCCCGCGAATGCGGGAATCCAGGCCTCGGGCAAGATCGCAAGATTATCTGGATCCCGCTTTCGCGGGATGAGCGCAGAGGTTCAGCTAACGATGTAGAGCTCTTTCAATCCGTCGGCAGAACATCGAACTCGCGCAGATCGCCGTCGGCGGACCGTTCCGTTACCCTCACCTCCTCGACCATGGCGAGGCGCGGGCCGCTCCGGCAAGCGGTGAGAATCGCACCGACGCCTTCGGCGTCACCGGAGAACACCGCTTCGACCGAGCCATCGCGCCGGTTGCGCACCCATCCACAAATCCCGAGCCTCCTCGCTTGCCTCTCGACGAAGGCGCGGTAGCCGACACCTTGAACCGTTCCTGTAATCAGGACGTGAACCGTCCGGGACATCTTCAACTATTTCCGCTTGTGAATGCCCCGGCCGGCATGCTCCGGGGCCGTCAATCCTGCCTGCGCATCGCGAAGCGCGGCTAAGCGTTGCGCGACTTCGGATGAGGCGAGCGTCACGCGGCCGTTCTGAGCGCCCACATGAAGAAGCATCTGTTCCGCGGTCGCGAGGAGTTCCCCGCTTCGCCCGTGATACAGGCGATGGAAGAGATGAATGCGCTTCGCGTCGGCATCTAGAATCTGCGTGGTGACGAAGAAGGGCTCGAGGCAAGCGATCTCGCGCAAATGCCTCAGATGGGTCTCGGCCGTGTAAAAGCTGCCATTCGAAGCCCGATAATCAGCATCGATGCCGAGATGGGAGGTGAGCGCGTCGGAAGCGTCGCCGAAGACCTGAAGATAGCGGCTTTCGGTGAGGTGATTATTGTAGTCGATCCACTCCGGCCGAACGACCCCTTCATGGAGGCGCAGGGGTTGCGAGGTGTCGAGCGCGCTCGCCCTCGTCTTGCCGCCATGGGCCTTGGCAAAGAGCCCTTCCTCATAAGCGGCAAGCGTTTTTCCGGAAGCGAAGCCCTGTGCCCTGAGCGCCTGCATGACGGCGATGAGGCAGTCGTCGCGCTTGCGTTCGAGTTCTTCAAGCGGAACCTTCCCCGCTTGTCGATCCGACTGGTCGGCGAGCTTGTCGATGAAATCATCCGTCAGCTCGGGGACGTCCATGAGCTTCGTCCAGGGAAGCTTCAAGGCCGGCCCGAATTGCGCGAGGAAATGGCGCATGCCCGCCTCACCGCCTGCGAGACGATAAGTGAGGAATGTGCCCATGAAGGCCCATCGGAGCCCGGCTCCGTAGCGGATCGCATCGTCGACCTCCTCGACGGTTGCGACATCGTCGTGGACGAGCCAGAGCGCCTCGCGCCACAGCGCCTCGAGCAGGCGGTCGGCGACGAAGCCGTCGATCTCCTTGCGCAGCCGCAGCGGGTGCATGCCGAGAGAGGCGTAGAAATCCGAAGCTGCATCGATCGAGGCGGCATCGGTCGCGGCTCCGCCGCAAAGCTCGACGAGCGGCAACAGATAAACGGGGTTGAAGGGGTGACCGACGAGGAAGCGGCCGGGGCGCTCCATCCGAACTTGCAAGCGGCTCGGGAGAAGTCCCGAAGTGGAGGACGCGATGATGGCGCTCTTCGGGGCGTGAGCGTCGATCTCGCGCAGCAGCTCGCACTTCAGCTCCTCCCGCTCGGGCGCGTTCTCCTGGATGAAATCCGCGTCGCGCACCGCCTCCGCAAGCGTGTCGACGAAGCGGAGCTCGCCGATCACTTTGAGCGGCGCCAGCGTGAGCCGCTCCCGCGCACGGGTGGCGTTCTCGAGCGTCGCGCGCGCGCGACGCTCGGCCTCAGGGTGGGGATCGTGAACCGTGACGTTGAGCCCGTTCAGAGCGAAACGCGCCGCCCATCCTGCGCCGATGACGCCGGCACCGATGACGGCGCAGCGCTCGATCGCGCTCATCTTGGGCTCGACGCGTCGCCACCGCGGAGCTTGAGCTTGTGGCGAACCTCCGCTGGTGACAGCACCCGAATATTCATCGCCGTCAGAACTTCCACCGCCCGCTCGACGAGGTCGCCATTCGAGGCCTTCACGCCCTTCGAGAGATAAAGATTGTCCTCGAGGCCGACGCGAACATTGCCGCCGGCAAGCGCCGCCATCGCCACGTAGGGAAGCTGCATGCGCCCGATCGAGAAAGCCGAGAAGATGCAGCCCGCCGGCAGATTGGCGATCAATGCCATCAAGGTCGTCGGATCATCGGGTGCGCCATAGGGAATGCCCATGCAGAGCTGAATCATCACCGGGTCGTCGATCAAGCCCTCGCTGATGAGCTGGCGCGCGAGCACGAGGTGGCCGGTGTCGAAGACCTCGATCTCCGGGCGAACGCCAAGCGCCTGCACGCGTCGCGCCATGGCGCGCAACATGCCTGGCGTGTTCACCATGACATAATCGCCTTCGGCGAAGTTCATCGTGCCGCAATCGAGCGTGCAGATTTCGGGCAGCAGCGCTTCGACATGCGCGAGGCGCTCCGTCGCGCCGATCATATCCGTCTTCTTGGGATCGAGCGGCAACGGCTTCTCCGCCCCGCCGAGCACGAGATCGCCGCCCATCCCGGCCGTAAGGTTGAGCACGACATCGGTGCCCGTATCGCGGATACGCTCGACCACCTCGCGATAAAGCGCCGGATCGCGGGCGGGCGCGCCGGTCTCGGGATGTCGCACATGGATATGCGCAATGGCGGCACCCGCCTTGGCGGCCTCGATCGCGGCCGCGGCGATCTCACGCGGCGTGATGGGGATCTTCTCGCTGCGCGAAACGGCGCCCCCTGCCCCCGTGACCGCGCAGGTGATGAAGACTTCCCAGTTCATCTCATCCTCCGGTTGCCGGAACGCAGCCTGCGCGATGCATCCGATGTCTGCGAGAAAATAGATGAGATAAAGCTGAAACTGTCCAGGGTGACAACAAATCCACGGGTGGAGAGCACGTCCAGGGGTCCGGCCCCGACAAATAGTCCCTTGTCGGAGTGCCCTGGCCTAAATTCTTTAACATTCTTGCGTTTTGCCTGCGGAGTGGAGACCATCCGTTGGAATCAATCCCCTAATTGGTACGAGCACGGAAGCGCTCACATGGGGCCCCTGCGTGCTATGTTGACGCCATGAAACGTGATGAAGCCATAAGCCGTCTCAAGGCACATGCCGCCGATCTGAAACGCCTCGGCGTCGAACATCTCTACATCTTCGGCTCGACGGCGCGTGACGAGGCACGCGAGGAATCCGATATCGACCTCTTCTTTGACTATCAGAAAGGCAAGCTGGGGGTTTATGAGCTCATGGATGTAAAGGAAGCCGCTGCTCGAATTCTGGGGCGCGCCGCCGACATCATGACGCGTGATAGCCTGCACAAAACCTTACGGCAAAATATCGAGGCCTCGGCGTTGCAGGTGTTTTAATGTCGCCTCGCCGTTCTCTTGTCCCGCGCCTGACAGATATGGTCGAGGCTATCGAGCGAGTACGCGAGATTATCGGCGTGGTACCTCTCGAAACCTTCGAGGGAGACTGGCAAAGGCAATGGATGGTCCAACGTGGAGGCGAAATTGTCTCGGAAGCAAGTCGGCATCTGACCAAGAGCTAAAGGCGCGGCATCCGAACATTCCCGGGGCGAAGGTAGCTGGGATCGGCAACGTCCTGCGCCACAGCTATGAGAGCATATCGGCACCGGTCATGTGGAAACTGGCCCGAGAAGACCTCCCGGCCCTGGAAGAAGTCTGTCGTCGCGAGCTTAGCGCAGAACTGGCGCGCGAGGGTTGCGGAACGGCCGGCGACTCGGTTTGAGAGGGGTGGAACCCTAGGTTCGCGGAGCATTTTGCGCTAGAACAGCACGAGAACACCGCGCCAGACGAGTTCGCGAATGCCCAATGTCCCGACGTTGATCTCGACCGCGCTCGCCCTCACCGCTTTCTGGGGTCTCCTGGCGCTGCTTCGAGGCTTGCGCCATGTCGCTGCGGCGCGTGGCAAGATCGTAAGGCTGGTCGATATCCATCTTGAGACTTTGGCGCGACGCCGATTGACGCTTGTCAAGACGGATCATTACGGGCTCGTCGACGAGGCACCCTGGCAAAAGGAATGTCGGTACTTCATCGATCGCGTGGTGATTCCGCAGCTCAGCGCACGCGAGCGCGGCGCAATCGCCTTTCGCCGCGAGGCGCTCTTCGATGAGCTGATCGCAGCTCCCGTCGCGCGCCGCGCGCAAGAGCTCGAGGCCTCGCTCGCCATGGCGAAGGATATGTCCCCTGCCGAGTTCGAGCATTGGTGCTCAACGGCCTTGCATGCCGCCGGCTGGAAAGCCCGCGCCACCGGCACCTCGGGCGACCAAGGTGCCGATGTCATCGCCGAGAAGGACGGCGTCACGATTGTGTTGCAATGCAAGCTGCACCGATCGGCGATCGGCAACAAAGCGGTCCAGGAAGCCTTCGCCGCGCGAAAGCATTACGGCGCCTCTGTGGCGGCCGTCGTCTCAAATGCGAGTTTCACGCGCTCGGCCGAAGCCTTGTCGAGGACAACCGGCGTGCTCTTGTGCCACTACAGCGATCTTTCTCGCCTCGATGCTCTTCTCGCCTCGGAGTCGCCGGCGGCTTGAGACAAGCTGGCCTGGGGATATCGCCTCAAGCTTCCTGTACTATAGACAAGCGTCGCCATCTCATAAGTCAAAATTATGTATTCCAAGGTTTATTTGCCTGAATGATAAATTCGACTCAAGCTCTGGCAAAGAATCACATAGTTGGCGTAGCATCCCGTCGTCGTCTTCATACTGCAAGGAGAGGATCATGGATCAGCCAGTCGCCTTTGTCGGAGATTCTCACCCCCTGGGATTTTTTGCGCTCATCATCATCGGAGGATTGGCGGGCTGGATCGCCGGGATGATATTGGGCTCGCGACATTGGATCTTCACCAACATCCTCATCGGCATCGCCGGCTCTTATGTCGGCTCGGAAATTGCCGACCTTGCGCATTTCGGCCTGCGCAACTCACTCGATCATTTCCTCGCCGCGCTCATCGGCTCGATCATCGTGCTGATGATCTGGCGCGGGCTGCATCGCACCGACGCTTACCAGCAGAGGCGAATGTAGCGCCAAACCTCTCCTACGCCCAAGGAGCCCTACGCCCAAGCAGCCCTACGCCCAAGCAGCCCTACGCCCAAGAGCTCCCGACCCACCCAGCCGGGGGCTCTTCTTATGTTCAGCGGCCTTTGTGTTCAGCGGTGTGTCACGAGTAGCGCCGCTTTCGAGGCGAGGCCCCTTTATTCGCCATGCGCGATGACGAGCGTCTGTGTCGTCGTGAATTCCCGCAAGCCTTCGAAGCCCTTCTCACGTCCGTGACCCGAGCGGCCAAAGCCGCCGAAGGGCAGCTCGATGCCACCTCCTGCTCCATAGGAGTTCACGAAGACCTGGCCGGCGCGCATCTTGCGCGCCACACGCAAGGACCGTTTGGCGTCGCGTGACCAGACGCCCGCGACAAGGCCATAAGGCGTGCCGTTCGCAAGGCGCACCGCATCGGTCTCGTCCTCGAAGGTCATCGCCGTGAGCACCGGGCCGAAGACCTCTTCCTGCACGATCTTGTGGTTCTCGGGCGGGCGCCCGATCAGTGTCGGCTGCACGTAATACCCGCTCTTCGGCGCATCCTTGACGATGGTCCCTGTGGCGACAGTCTCGATGCGATCGGCGGAAGCCCCGGCGAGGTAAGATTCGACGCGACGCTTCTGCGCGGCGTTGATCATCGGACCGAGATCGAGATCGCGCTCGGGCGGCCCGGCCCGCAGCGACGCAAAGCGCTTGCCGACGGCCTCAACGACGCGATCATAGGCCGAACGCTCGATCAAGAGGCGGCTGCCCGCCGAGCAAGTCTGTCCGCCATTCTGGATGATGGCGTTGACCACGACCGGCATGAGGCTCTCGAGATCGGCATCCGCGAACACGACTTGCGCGGACTTGCCGCCGAGCTCGAGCGTGACGCCCACATGGTTTTGCGCGGCGGCCGCCTGAATAGAGGTCCCGGTCTGCGGACTGCCGGTGAAGGAGATGAAGTCGACGCCGGGATGAGAGGCGAGCGCCGCTCCCGCCGTCCGGCCAAGTCCCGTCACGACGTTGATCGCGCCTTCGGGAAAGCCCACCTCGAGCGCGAGCCGCGCCACTTTGAGAATGCTCAAGGACGCGTCTTCTGCCGGCTTGACGACGCAGGCATTGCCCGCCGCCAGAGCCGCGCCGACCGATCGGCCGAAAATCTGCACCGGGTAGTTCCAGGGAATGATGTGGCCCGTGACCCCATGCGGCACGCGCAAGATCGTGACGAGATGGGTGTTCAGAAACGGGATGGTTTCGCCATGCAGCTTGTCGGCCGCCGAGCCGTAATATTCGAGATAGCGCGCGAGCGCCGTCACGTCGGCCTTGCCCTGGCTGATCGGCTTGCCGGTGTCGCGGCTCTCGAGCGTCGCGAGCTCGGTTGCGTGATCGAGGACGGACTGCGAGAGCTTGAGAAGCAAGCGGCCACGCTCGATCGCGGTGAGCCGTCCCCAAGCGCCCTCGAAGGCGCGCCGCGCGGCGCTGACTGCGCGCGAGATGTCTTCCGCGGCGCCTGACGCGATCTCGGCAAAAACATTTCCGTCGCCCGGCGCGATCACCGGGATGGTTTCGCCAGAGGCCGAGGCTACCGAACGTCCACCGATGATGTGCTGCTCGATCGGGAAAGGGCGTGGCCTTCTCGCATCGAGGTGCTTGGCGCCGTGAACCCTGTCCTGCGTCTTTGCAATTTTCGCCTTCGCCGCGGGGAGCGTTCCCTTTTTCGGGTTCGCGCTTGCCGATTTGCCGATGGTTTTCTTGAGAGTTGCGGTGCTCATGTGCTCACCCTTCTGTCCGCCCGATGCGGGTCGCAATTTCCATCAAAGCTGAGGTAACCGGATTGCCGCGCGAGAGGCAAGCGGAGCAGCGGGGAAAGGCTCGCCCAAGGGCGTCGCCAATAAAGGCGTCGCCATAAGGGGCGAGACAGCCAGGCGGGACGTCAGCGTGCACGAATGCTTTTCCATGGCGAAGCCCGCGCGGGAATTTGGGATAGGATGGCAGCGGTGATTCCATAAGAGTTCATCCCGCTTCCATGCGTACTTCCGACGCCGACATCCTCTTCGTTCCCGGGCTAGGCAATTCCGGTCCTGACCATTGGCAAACCCGCTGGGAGAAAAAGCTCTCGACCGGCAGGCGCGTCGAGCAGACGGACTGGGAACATCCCCGCCTCAAGGAATGGGTCGCGCGCCTCGTCGAGGAAATCGCGCGCTCCGAGGTGAAACGTCCCGCGGTGCTGATCGCCCATAGCCTCGGCAATCTCGTGGTCGTGCATGCGGCCCCTCTGATCGCGCCACGCAAGATCGCCGGCGCTTACCTGATCACCCCACCATCAGATGCGGCTGTCGCGGCGCTTCCCGAGATCGACCCCGATTTCGTGCCTGTGCCGATGATACCGCTTCCGTTTCCCTCGGTGTTGGTGGCGAGCCGCACGGACCCTTATGGCTCTTTCGCCGACGCGCAGGCCAAGGCGCAAGCCTGGGGCTCGACCATCGTCGATGCGGGCGATGCCGGCCACATCAACACGGAATCAGGCCATGGACCTTGGCCGGACGGCTTGATGCGGCTTGCAACTTTCCTGAAAACGTTGTGACGATCGTTTGCAGCAGCGCGTTCAGAGTGTCCTGGCTTTCAGCATCATGCTTGGGGCATGAGAATGCTTGGGCCATGAGAATGCTTGGGACCATGAGAATGCTTGGGACCATGAGAATGCTTGGGGCCATGAGAATGCTTGGGGCCATGAGAGCGCGATCGGTTAAGCAACGCTTGGCGGGATGGGCATCCCGTCGGGCTCAAGCACCACCGCACATATGCGCGGCGTCGGGCAAGGTCCATGTCTGGCCGGTTCGCTTGTTCGTTGTGCGGTATCTGCGCCCGCGATTATCCCCTGGCGGACAATCCCTCGGTATGGAGACGAGGCACATGGAAACGAGATCGCCAGGCCGCGAATGATCGACTTGCGGCACTTGATCGTAAGAAACCTGCGTGCCGCCATTCGCGAATGTGATCAGACTGCCGCTTCCCGGCCCGTTTTCGAGGCGGGTGCCGACTTCCTTGACGCGCGTCTCGACACATTCGCCAAGTTGCGTCGGCATGCCCGCGGCATGCGCCGCGAACCCCCCGAAAGCCGAAAGCAAGAGCGCCAGCAATCTCGCCATCACTGAAGCCTCCCGAGAGGCCGCCACTGCATTTCGCCTGCGCATTGCTTGAAGCTCAGGGCACCACGCCGAATTGTCAATTCGTCGAGCTTCGACGACCGCTCTAGCCGCGGCCACGGTAGGGCGGGACGCCCTGATCGGGGAGCCACAAGCCTTGAGGCGGATTTCCGCTTTGCCAAAAGACATCGATCGGAATCCCGCCTCGCGGATACCAATAGCCTCCGATGCGAAGGTAACGCGGGCCAATCAATTCGATGATCCTCTTGCCGATCCCGACCGTGCACGCCTCGTGAAAGGCGCCATGATTGCGAAAGCTCGCAAGATAAAGCTTGAGCGATTTCGACTCGAGTAGCCATTTTCCCGGCACATAATCGACGACGAGAATGCCGAAATCAGGTTGGCCGGTCACCGGGCACAACGAGGTGAATTCCGGGCAGGTGAAGCGCGCGAGATATTCCGTCTCCGGATGCGGATTGGGGACACGCTCGAGCTTCGCCTCCTCTGGCGAATGAGGCACGCCCACATGCCGGCCGAGTTGCAAAGAGAGTTTGGTCCTGGTCATGAAATCTGATCTGGCATAACGCCGTTGCCCTGTGCAACGGGAACTCTCGGACGCCGCGCGTTCAGGTCGCCGGCGATCACCCTTGCAAGCTCTCCTCGCGGCCATGGGGCGCCCGAAAGTCGATGCGCGGTCCGAGCGGCACGATGCCCGTCGGATTAACGTGGCGATGGCTCTGGTAATAGTGCTTTTTGATGTGATCGAAGTTCACCGTGCTTTCGATTTTCGGCCATTGGTAAAGCTCGCGCGCGTAGGACCACAGGTGAGGATAATCGACGATCCTCCTGAGATTGCACTTGAAATGGCCGTGATAAACGCTGTCGAAGCGAATGAGCGTCGTGAACAACCTCCAATCGGCCTCGGTCACCTCGTCCCCGCATGAATAGCGCCACCGGGAAAGGAGCTGCTCGAGCCAATCGAGCGTCTCGAACAACGGAGTTACGGCCTCTTCATAGGCCGATTGCGTCGTGGCGAAGCCTGCCTTGTAGACCCCGTTGTTGAGCGTGTCGTAGACACGCGCGTTCACCTTTTCGATTTCGTCGCGAAGCCTCCGCGGAAAATAATCTCCCGGCACGGCGCCCACACGGTCAAAAGCCGAATTGAGCATGCGAATGATTTCGGAGGATTCGTTGTTGACGATGGTT
>JAFAQA010000453.1 GCA_019246665.1 Hyphomicrobiales bacterium | reverse complement strand
GGTCATGATGAAGCCATAGGCCGAGAATTGAGCGGGATGAATGGGCACGATGGCGCGCGGAATCCCCATCTCTCGGATCAGGGCGCTCGCATGCAGCGGCGTCGCGCCGCCGAAGGCGCATAGGGTGAAGTCTCGCGGATCGAGCCCGCGTTCGATCAGCACGGAGCGCAGCGCACCGACCATGTTGTTGTCGACGATGCGCGTGATGGCGAGCGCCGTCTCCTCGATGGTCTGACGCAGCGAGCCGGCAAGCTTGGTGATGGCCTCGCGGGCTGCCGCCACACAGAGCTTCATGCGTCCGCCGAGGAAATTTTCTGGGTTGATGCGCCCGAGCACCAGGTTGGCGTCGGTCACCGTCGCCTCGCTGCCACCGCGTCCATAACAGGCCGGTCCGGGTGTCGCTCCGGCACTATGCGGGCCGACCTGCAGCATGCCGCCCTTGTCGATCCAGGCGATCGAGCCTCCGCCGGCGCCAATGGTGCGGATGTCGATCATCGGCACTTGGATCGGCACACCCCATTCGATCTCGAACGCGGTTGTGAAGCTTTCCTTCTGTCCGATGACGGTCGACACGTCCGTCGAGGTGCCTCCCATGTCGATGGTCACGAGACGATCGATGCCGAGAGCCTCGGCCACGAAGCGTCCGGCGATCACGCCGCCCGTCGGTCCGGAAAGCAGCATCTGGACGGGCGCCTCCGAAGCCGCCTCGAGCGTCATCTCGCCGCCATTGGACTTGATGATGACAGCCGGTGCCTTCAGTCCCGCTTCGTCCAGCCGCCCGCGCATGGCCTTCAGCTGCCGGCTCACCACAGGCTTGAGATAGGCGTCCGCGATGGTGGTGGAGGCGCGTTCGTATTCCTTCCACTTCGGCAACACGTGATAGGAAATCGATAAGGCCTTGTCGGGAAGCTCCTCGGCCAGAATTTTCCTAACTCGCAGCTCGTGTGCCGGGTTGAGATAAGAGAACAACAGACACACAGCGACGGCTTCGATTTCGGAGAGCGCCGCGATCTCATGGGCAAGGCGCTGCAACTGCGCTTCGTCGAGCGGCCTCACCACTTTTCCGTAAGCGTCGATGCGTTCATCGAGCTCAAAGCAATGCCGGCGCTTCACCAACGGCTTCGGTTTGACCCAGCTCATGTCGTAATGGGCCTTGCGATTGCCCCGCTGAATGAAGGGGACATCGCGAAAACCTTTCGTCGTCACATAGGCGACGACGGCGCCCTTGCGCTCCAAAATTGCATTGGTGGCGACCGTGGTGCCGATCCGCAGATTATCGATCGTCCCGCGATCCTCGTGCTGGGCAAGCCCTGCGACAATGCCGGTGATCGGATCGGCCGGTGTCGAGAGCTCCTTCCAGACCGCGACCCTCCTCGTTTTGGGATCGTAGGCGACGAAGTCGGTGAATGTGCCGCCCACATCGACACCGAGCACGTTGCGCATGCCAATCCTCTTCGTGCTCACTCACGGAAGCTCTGGCGAGCCTAGAGCATGATCCGCAAAAGTGGCCCCACTTTTGCGATAAGATCATGCGGAAAAACAAAAAGATGATCTGACGCTACTGATTTCATCTAAACGCAACGCGGTTTAATGACGCAAACTCATTTCGTGGATCGACTTCGGGCCTTGGACGTATTCAGGGTCACGGCGGCGCGAATGAGAACCTTCAACGCCTCCTCGTTTATCTTCTCGCCCTCGTGGAAGTCGATGGCGCGCCTTGTATTCCCGTCAAGACTGGAATTGAAGAGGCGCGAAGGATCCTTCAGAGCCGCCCCTTTGGCGAAAGTCATCTTGACGATGTTCTTGTAAGTCTCGCCTGTGCAGATCAATCCGTCGTGCGACCACACCGGAACCCCTCTCCACTTCCACTCCTCGACGACTTCGGGATCGGCTTCCTTGATCAAGGCGCGGAGGCAACCGAGCATCTCGCCTCGCCAGTCGGCCAGCTCCTTGATTCTTGCATCTATCAACCGAGAAGGAGACTTGCTTTCCCGCGGCCCGCTGTTCTTCATGTCTGTTCTCATCCTTGGTCCGTAGGCGGAAGGGCGCACACTTCCACAAGCCCAGCCTGAGCCCATGGAAGTCAATCATCCCCGGAGATCCACGGCCGATCTCCTCGGCTCTCGACGCGACGGCTCACGCATGCGTGGGCCACCAGCTTGGGCGTGATGACCTGGTGCAACTGTTGACGGCCTACAAATGAGGAGAAAGCCGCTGACAATAAGCTGTCAACAGGCGCACTCCGTAGAAAGCGTCAA
>JAFAQA010000474.1 GCA_019246665.1 Hyphomicrobiales bacterium | reverse complement strand
ACAGGCCGCGCCCAAGGGGCACGAAGGCAACGCAAAGAAAGGCACGACGCCCTTGTTCTACCGCACTGACAAGAACGATCACGGCCTGCCGCATAATCCGTTCAAGGCGATCGTGGCGCCACGCCCCATCGGCTGGATCACGGCGATGAACCGCAAGGGCGAGATCAACCTCTCCCCCTATTCCTTCTTCAACGCCGTGGGCGATCGGCCGCCGATCGTCGTCTTCTCATCGGACGGCATGAAGGATGCCGCAAGCTTCGCCGAGGAGACGGGCGAGTTCGTCTGCAATTTCGTCACCTACGAATTGCGTGAGAAGATGAACCTCACCTCCGCCCCGTTGCCGCGTGGGCAAAACGAGATGGCGTTTGCCGGCCTGACGCCGGCACCGTCCGTTCTCGTCAAACCGCCGCGCGTCGCAGAGGCTCCGGCCGCGCTCGAATGCAAAGTCTTGCAAATCGTGCCTCTACGGCCGCTCAACGGCGCCCCCGTTGCGAACCATCTGGTGATCGGCCAGGTGATCGGCGTGCATATCAATGAGAAATTTCTGAAGGATGGGCGTTTCGACACGCTTGCCGCGCACCCGATCATGCGCATGGGCTATCACGATTACGCGGTCGGCACCGAAGGCTTCACCATGTTGCGGCCCGGCGGATGAACGCCCAAGCATGATCCACAAGAGGACGACTTTTTCCGAAAGGGTGCTCTACAGTTCATTTTACAAGGAATGCCGGCGATTCCCTCCAAAAGCTGACCGCTCTCGATCAGCCGATGCCCGCGGCCTTTGCGGCTTCGAGGAGCCGCTCCGCCCGCTTGATATGCGGGCGATCGATCATCTCGCCGTCCAACCCCAAGACGCCGGCGCCAGGGTTGGCGAGAAAGGCATCGATGACGGCGCGCGCCCGCGCGATCGCCTCGGCCGAGGGTGTGAAGGCCGCGTTGATCGTGGCGACCTGATCGGGATGGATGGCGAGCTTGCCGCTGAAGCCGTCGCGCCGAGCCGCGTCGCATTCGGCCGCGAGCCCCTCGCGGTCGCGGAAATTGACGAACACCGTATCGATCGGTGCGATCTCGGCCGCCGTCGCTGCGAAAAGCGCGAGCGCGCGCGCCAGCCGATAAGGGTCGGTATAAGCTCCGTCGGTGAGACGGTTCGTCGAGGCCCCGACATCGGCCGAAAGATCCTCCGCCCCCCATGTAAGTGCGGAAAGGCGACGGCTCGCACCGGCGTAGCTTCCCATGTTGAAGAGCGCGGCGGCGCTTTCGGTGGCGATCGGCAGGATCGCGATCTCGCCATCCGGCAAGTCGCTCTCGGCCTCGCGCACCGCGAGCTTCGTGGAGAGCTGCATCACATCCTGGCCGCCGCGCGATTTCGGCAGCATGATCCCGTCTGGCCGCGCCGGGGTCACTGCGTCGAGATCGGCTTCGAGCAAGCCTGAATCGAGCGGATTGACGCGCACGTAGATGCGCGGGCGTGTTTTCTTCTTGCGTGCTTCGCCGATCGCGGCGCGCACCGTCCGGCGTGCGCCCTCCTTGACGGTGGGCGAAACCGAGTCTTCGAGGTCGAGAATCAGCGCATCGGCTTGCGATGCCAGCGCCTTGGCGAACTTTTTTTCGCTGTCGCCGGGCACGAAGAGCAGGGAACGCATGGCTGCGTCGGCTCCTATTCGAGGTTAACGAGGCGGCTGAATTGGCCCCGCCGCGCCTCAATGCGCCAGGAGAGCCGTGCAAGGCAAGGGTTCGGAGCGGACCGATGTTCGCGATGAGCGAAACGCGTTGTGAAAGGAAAGAGCAAGCATCAATATGTCGTGAGGACAAAACATGAAATTTTCATAAGGGAAATAAGCATTCAGCTCGAAGAATAGGCAAAACAGCAGCATAAATATTTCGAATGCGGAAGAAATCGCCCAGCAAGATTGCCTTCACGTTCCAAACTGAAACGCGCGTTAATCATTTATCAACCATGATTATTAAAGAATTAGCCCCACATCACCTGATTCTTTTGAACGGGAGGAATATCGATGCCGCTGGAAAGCCGAACGCCAAGTATCCGACGGGTCGTCGGTCGGCCTGGAGGCATTGCCGAAGGGGAGCCGAGAGACCTCGCCGAGGATCTCGACAACGTCATGCGTCTGATCCAAACGCCCAAACCACAGACCGCTTCGGCACCC
>JAFAQA010000468.1 GCA_019246665.1 Hyphomicrobiales bacterium | reverse complement strand
CGCGTCGGCGACACGATCACGGATGATCGGCGCCCTTGCAAGGAGCCGCTGCCCGGCTTCAAGCCGGTGCAGCCGGTGGTCTTCTGCGGGCTTTTTCCGGTGGATGCCGCCGAGTTCGAAACGCTACGCGCCTCGCTCGGCAAGCTTCGCCTCAACGATGCGAGCTTCACCTATGAGATGGAGACCTCGGCGGCGCTCGGTTTCGGCTTCCGCTGCGGCTTTCTCGGCCTTCTGCATCTCGAGATCATCCAGGAGCGGCTCGAGCGCGAGTTCAACCTGGACCTCATCGCGACGGCGCCGTCCGTCGTCTACAGGCTCGTCATGCAGGACGGCTCCGAGCGCGAGCTGCACAATCCCGCCGATATGCCCGACGTGATGAAGATCGCGACCATCGCGGAGCCGTGGATCAAGGCCACGATCCTCACGCCGGATGAATATCTCGGCTCGATCCTCAAGCTTTGCCAGGATCGGCGCGGCGTGCAGATCGATCTTTCCTATGTGGGCAAGCGCGCCATGGTCGTCTACGACCTGCCGCTCAACGAGGTTGTGTTCGATTTTTACGATCGCCTGAAATCGATCTCGAAGGGCTATGCCTCGTTCGATTATCAGCTCACCGATTATCGCGATGGCGATCTCGTGAAGATGCAGGTGCTGGTGAATGGCGAGCCCGTCGATGCGCTCTCCATGCTGGTTCACAAAACCCGCGCCGAAATGCGCGGGCGCGCCATGTGCGAGAAGCTCAAGGACCTCATCCCGCCCCATCTCTTCCAGATTCCGGTGCAGGCGGCGATCGGCGGCAAGATCATCGCGCGCGAGACCATCAGGGCGCTGCGCAAGGATGTGACCGCGAAGTGCTATGGCGGGGACGCGACACGCAAGCGCAAGCTCCTCGACAAGCAGCGCGAAGGCAAGAAGCGCATGCGGCAGTTCGGCAAGGTGGATATCCCGCAGGAGGCTTTCATCGCCGCGCTGAAGATGGATGGGTAGCTCGCTACGGCGGCCCCATCGAGAACCGGACGCGGTTTTTCACGCGGGAGTGGCAGTCAAAGCCCTACGAACGCCTTCGGGATCATGGGCAATGACCGTGAGATATGCGCGTGCCGGCTTATCGGGTTGCGTGCGTCCCTGCTCCCAATCGCGTAGCGTGCCGAGCGGAATATGGTAGCGCGTCGCAAATTCTTCTTGCGTCATGGCTAGCGCGCGTCGAAGCGTTCTCGTGCGCGGAACGCGACGAGCTTTCCTCATTTCCTCGGCCGTCATCGGCCGTGCGTCGGGATCGGCTTCGGCGGCAGCCTCAATCTGCGCTTCGGTCATCGGCCGCATGGGTCTCTTCGGAAAGGCTCGTTCGGTGCCATCGTCCTGCACGGCGACCACCCTGCCATCAGGGCGCATTTTGGCGATAGTAGTCATCTTGCTCATGTCGTGTTGCCCGCCGAGCTGAAATGATCCGGATGCGTTCACCACGCTCCGTGTAGGTCACATGCAGAATGACTCCGTCATACCGGCCAACTGCATTGATGCGTTCTTCGCCATAGGCCTCGCGCTCATCAGTGCGTTCCACTGCAAACGGATCGCTAAGAGCCCTGACCGCTTGGACGAAGGTGACACCATGAAATCGCCAGTTAGCGTCGGCCTTGGCGTTATCCCATTCATAGAGATCATTCATGAATATACGGATTACCCGTATCTCAGTCAACTCGCACATGATTATGACGAGTTAAACGCGTAGCAGAACTCACCACGACTGCAACGCGTGAGTGGGGAAGGTGAAGCTTTAGCTTATTCCGGCTTGAAGTTCATGGCCACGCCATTCATGCAATAACGAAGCCCGGTCGGCGGCGGTCCGTCGGGGAAGACATGCCCGAGATGGCCGCCGCAACGCGAGCAGTGCGCCTCGGTGCGGAGCATGCCGAGCGAGCGATCCTCGGTCGTTTCCACCGAACCAGGGAGCGGGTCGTTGAAGCTCGGCCAGCCTGTGCCGCTCTCGAACTTCCGCACCGATTTGAAGAGCTCCTGCCCGCAGCCGGCGCAAGAGAATGTTCCGGCGCGCTTCTCGTAGTTGAGCGCGCAGCTTCCCGGACGCTCCGTCGCGTGGTGGCGCAGCACTTGATATTGCTCGGGAGTGAGAATTTTTCGCCATTCCGCGTCGCTGTGGGTGACAGGATAGGTCTTTTCCGCGGTCATACTCGCCATCGCTCGATCTCCCGTTGTGGGCAGGCCCACCCCTTAGCAAAGATGGGCGCTTCCCGCGACACATCAAGGCGAAGCGATACTTTGCGAAGCATCCGCCTGGCGAAATTAGCCATTCATTCACCACTCGGGCCGTAAGCAGGAAGGTGAAGGCCGCCAAGAACCGGCGTCTCGGTGGGCGGCTTTTTCGAGGTTCGTCATGCGTAACTCGTCGCGAACGCGTATCCTTGCAAGCCGCATCTTCGTCCTGGCCGCTCTTCTCGGCTGCGTCCTCGTCCCGCTCGCCCCGGCATATGCCGAAAAGCTCGTGGTGACGACCGACCGCGCCAAGATCATCAAGCTTCCCAATCAAACGAAGACGGTGATCGTCGGCAATCCCATCGTCGCCGATGTCACGATTGGCAAGGACGGACTTGTCATTCTGACCGGAAAGAGCTTCGGCACGACCAATCTCATCGCGCTCGACGGCACGGGCGCCATCCTCAACGAATCGACCATTCAGGTGCAGCAGGCGAACGAGAATCTCGTCATCATGCAGCGCGGAATGGATCGCGAGACCTATTCCTGCACGCCGACCTGCATGCCGAGTGTGGCCCTCGGCGACGACCAGAAATACTTCACCGATACGGGGACCGCATCGTCTACCCGCAACAAGCTCGCGACGGAAAAATAGGATCGTTTCCGGCGCGCGGTCGCGCAATCCATGGTGACCGTGACCGTCTGCACCTGGGGACGCTCGCATCCTGCCGCGCCCAACCGCATCACCCGATAGGGTGCAGCTAGCTGACAGGGCCCAGCAAGCTGGCGATGTAGTCCACGAACCGGGCGGCGGTTTGGATGGCTGCGTCAGCGAATTTCCGCGAGCATTTTTGGTGCAAGAGAGACGCCGACGCCAAAAGTTCGAACGGCTGAGTAATCGCTTCGAATCTCAGCGCAACCGACAAAATGGAACCGATTCTCAGGCGTGCGGACGCACGGCCGTGGCATATTCCTCGATGAGCGTACGCGAGATGTTGCCGGGCGTGAAGCGGTTTGGGCCGATCTCGGCGACCGGCGTGACCTCGGCCCCCGTGCCGCAAATGAAGCACTCGTTGAAGCTCGGCAATTCGTCCGGCATGATGCGGCGCTCCTGCACGTCGATGCCGCGCTTCTTCGCGAGATCGATGACGGTCCGCCGTGTGATGCCGTCGAGGAAGCAGTCGGCAATTGGCGTGTGCAAAGCCCCATCGCGCGTGAAGAAGACGTTGGCGCCGGTGCATTCGGCCACACGGCCTTGCCAATCGAGCATCAGCGCGTCCGCATAGCCTTTGCGCTCCGCTTTGTGCTTGGAGATGGTGCAGATCATGTAGAGCCCGGCGGCCTTCGAGCGGCACGGCGCCGTCTTCGGATCGGGGCGGCGGAACTCGGCGATGTCGAGACGGATGCCCTTCATGCGGGTCGCGGGGTCGAACATGCTCGGCCATTCCCAGCTCGCGATGGCGACGTGGATGGTCGCATTTTGCGCCGCGACCGCCATCATCTCGCTGCCGCGCCAGGCGACGGGCCGCACATAGCTATCGGGCTTGCCATTGGCCTTGACCACCTCTCGCTTTGCCGCATCGAGCTCCTCGATCGAATAGGGGACTACGAAGTCGAGTAGCTCGGCCGAGGTTTTGAACCGCTGCGAATGCTCGGTGCATTTGAAGATTTCGCCGCCATAAGCGCGCTCCCCTTCAAAGACACAGGATGCGTAATGGAGCCCGTGCGACAATACGTGAAGCTTGGCGTCGCGCCAGGGCACGAGCTTGCCGTCGAACCAGATAAAGCCATCGCGATCGTCGAACGGCAGCAAGGCCATAATTGTCTCCTGAACGCCTCGGGTGCTTTTGCGACAGAGAGCCGGAACGGCACGCCCGCACTGAAAAGCCCCTCTTCTGCTTGCCAACAGCTCTTCCACGAAGTGAAAAAGCTTGACCAGTAAGGCCCGAAGGCGGAAATATGTCAACAATGCTGACTTACTGCCGGTACGCTCCCTTGATGACAGAAGGCCGCGTTAAAAATGCGGGAGGGGTCGAGACCGCCAATTTTCGGGCTTTTTCCGTCTCATCCGCGTATAGAGAGCGCGAGCAGGGAGCAAATCACGAATGTCCGCGCCGGCGCTGCAGAGTTTGGATCCCGTTCGCGCGACAACACATGTCGCGGCACCTTACGACCTGATCGAGCTCATCTTCTTCGCCTATCGTGATTTCGTCGGAGAGGCCGATCTCGTGCTCTCATCATATGGTTTTGGCCGCGCGCATCACCGCGTCCTGCATTTCGTCGACCGGCTGCCCGGCCTTACGATCGCCGAGCTTCTCGACATATTGCGGATCACCAAGCAGAGCCTCAACCGCGTGCTGCGCGATCTCGTCGAAGGTGGCTTCATCGAGCAGCGGGCCGGTGTCGCCGACCGAAGGCGGCGCCTCCTCGTCACCACGCGCAGCGGCGAGGCGCTGGCACGCGAGCTCGCCCGCGTGCAAAGCGATCGCATCGCGAAGGCGCTCGACCAGGCGGGCGAGGACACGCGCGTCGCGGTGACGCGCTTTCTCGCCGGCATGGTCGGGGAGGGTGACCGTGCCCATGTGCTCGAGCTTGTCGCCCGCGGGCGGATCAACGGCCCGCATCTTTAGTTTCTTTCAAGGCGCGGAGGGCGCTTTTCATGACGATGCTTTCTTCCGCAGCTCCGGCCCCGAGACGCGCATCGCAAAAGCCGCTCGGCGATCATTCGCCCCATGTGCTGGTCGTCGACGACGACACGCGCATTCGCACGCTCCTGTCGAGCTACCTTTCGCGTGAAGGTTATCGCGTCACCACCGCGGCCTCGGCGGAAGCGGCGCGCGCCAAGCTCGCCTCGATCGCCTTCGATGCGCTCATTCTCGACGTGATGATGCCGGGCGAAAGCGGCTTCGATCTCGCCCGCGATCTGAAGAAAGACAATGACACCCCGATCGTGATGCTCACTGCGCGAACCGAGACTGTGGACAGGGTGATGGGCCTCGAGATCGGCGCGGACGATTATCTCGCGAAGCCTTTCGATCCGCGCGAGCTGCTTTTGCGGCTCGTCAATGTGCTGAGGCGCTCGGACGGCACTCGCGGACCGGGAGCGGATGTGCCCAAGAACGTTCGCTTCGGCGCCTTCAGCTTCGACCTCGCGCGCGGTGAATTGCATCGCGAGGGAGAGCTCGTTCGCATCACCGACCGTGAGCGCGAGATGCTCAGCGTGCTCGCCGCCGCGCAAGGCGCACCGGTTCCGCGAGAGACGCTCGCCGGAGGAGGAGATCAGCTCGCCGCCGACCGCTCGGTCGACGTGCAGATCAATCGGCTGCGCCGCAAGATCGAGACCGACCTCGCCAATCCGCGCTGGCTGATGACGGTGCGCGGTCAAGGCTACCGGCTGGCGATCGAGCCATGACGTTCTGGTCGGCGTCGTCGAACGCGATCACGCCGGCCTTGAAGGTGGCGCGCGCTGGCGCGCGCGATGCCGTGGCCTTCGTTGCGAGCGCCACGCAGGCCCTGTTTCGCGGCGGCACGCCGTTGCAACAGGTGAGGGCAGCGGGACATGCCGCCAATCAGGGCCTTTCACGGGTCTTGAGCGCGATCATGCCGAAGGGCCTTTATGTCCGGGCCCTGGTGATCGTCATCGCCCCGATGGTGCTCTTGCAATCCATCCTGGCCTACGTCTTCATGGAGCGGCATTGGCAGGCGGTGACGGAGCGGCTTTCGGCGGCGCTGTCGCAGGACATCGCCGCGCTCGTCGATTTGAACGAGGCCTTGGGTCCCGGCAAGCACGAGGTGCTCGAGCGGATCGCGGCCGAGCGGCTCAACCTCGACGTGGAGCTTATGCCGCCGACCCCGCTGCCTCCCCCGGCGCCCAAGCCGTTCTTCCAGTTCTTCGACGAGGCGCTGGCCAAGGAGATCAGGCGCCACATTCGACGCCCTTATTGGGTCGACACGATCGGACGCTCGAATCTGATCGAGATCCGGGTACA
>JAFAQA010000445.1 GCA_019246665.1 Hyphomicrobiales bacterium | reverse complement strand
GTGCTGCTCGCGCTCACCCGGCAAAACCTCAAACCGGCGCGCGCCGATGCGGGCAAGGAGAACCTTTGCGCGCAAGGCGCCTACGAGATCGCGCCGGCCGAAGGGGCAGCGAAGATCAGCCTGTTCGCCTCAGGTTCGGAGGTCGAGCTCGCGCTCGAGGCCCGTGATCTGCTCAAGGCGAAAGGACATGCGGTGCGGGTTGTGTCCGTGCCCTGCTTCGAGCTCTTCTTCGCGCGCGATGAGGCGTCACGTCGTCGCGTCATCGGCGACGCACCCGTGCTCGTTGCGGTCGAGGCTGCCGTACGCCAGGGCTGGGACGCAATCATCGGCAGGGACGGTGCCTTCATCGGCATGCACGGTTACGGCGCCAGCGGCAAATACAAGGATGTCTACAAGCATTTCGGCATCACGGCCGAAAAAGTCGCCGAAGCGGCGCTCGAGAAGCTGGCGGCCGGCCGATGACGGCATTTGGTCCCGGCTGAGGGGCTCATCCGGGAAATCACACAGGGAGAGGATCAATCAATGGCCGTGAAGGTCGCGATCAATGGCTTCGGGCGTATCGGCCGCAATGTCCTGCGTGCCATCGTGGAATCGGGGCGCAAGGACATCAAGGTGGTCGCCATCAACGACCTCGGCTCCGTCGAAACCAACGCTCACCTGCTCCGTTACGACTCCGTGCACGGCCGTTTTCCGCATGAGGTGAAGGTTTCCGGCGACGCCATCGATGTCGGCGTCGGCAAGATCAAGGTGACGGCGATCAGACACCCCGCCGAGCTCCCGCATAAGGCTCTCGGCGTCGATATCGCGCTCGAATGCACCGGCATCTTCACGGCGAAAGACAAGGCCAAGGCGCATCTCGAAGCCGGCGCCAAGCGCGTGTTGATCTCGGCACCCGGTGAAAGCGCGGATTTCACCGTGGTCTTCGGCGTGAACCATGACAAGCTGAAGAGGGATCACCTTGTCGTCTCGAACGGCTCCTGCACCACGAACTGCCTGGCGCCGGTCGCCAAGGTGCTGAACGATACCGTGGGTATCGAGCGCGGCTACATGACGACGGTCCATTCCTATACGGGAGACCAGCCCACCCTCGACACGATGCACAAGGACCTTTACCGCTCGCGCGCCGCCGCGCTTTCCCAGATACCGACCACGACCGGGGCCGCCAAGGCGCTCGGCCTCGTGCTTCCCGAGCTGCAAGGCAAGCTCGACGGCAGCGCCATCCGTGTGCCGACGCCCAACGTGTCGCTCATCGACCTCAAGATAGTGGCTTCGCGCAAAACTTCGGCGGAGGAGGTCAATTCCGCCATGAAAAGGGCGTCCGAGCAGGAGATGAAAGGGGTGCTCGCCATCACGGCCGCCCCCAATGTCTCATCCGACTTCAACCATGACCCGCACTCCGCGACCTTTCATCTCGACCAGACGAAGGTGATCGACGGGAGCTTCGTTCGCGTGCTTTCCTGGTACGATAACGAATGGGGCTTCTCCAATCGCATGGCCGATACGGCCGTGGTCATGGGAAAGCTGATCTGAGGTTCAGGAACGGGATCGGCGGGGTTCCCTGCAACGAGGTTTCAAGATGTCTGATACCGCCAAACGCGAACCTTCGATCGAGCCGCCTTTCGAGCAGGATGCGCCCGTTTACGGCTCACCTGCCGCGATGGCCGCGGCACAACCAGCTCCGGTCGGGGTTCCGCTCTCCGAGCGCGGCGGGCTCGATCAGCTCTCGCGCGTCGAAGAGAAGGTGGCGCGTGTCGAAGAGAAATTCGCTCGTAGCGAGGCGCTTCTCTTGCGCCTCGAGGCGACCTTTCAGGACACCTTGAGCCGGTTCGGGGGCCTCGCCAGATCCGCTGATGTGAAGGCGCTCGAGGGCCGCGTGCGCGGTCTCCCTGGCGCGGGGACCATCTTCGTCGTGGCGCTGATCGCGGCGCTGCTCGGCGCGTTCGCGATGCTGCTCGCGCTTCGTTTCGGCATCCCGGGCCTCGTGCCCCCACTTGGGGCGCGCTGAACCGAATTTCGCCGAGGCGGGTGTGGTCTTGGCCAGGCCGGCGCGACGCCGTCTTCGAGCTCGAACATCCAAGAAGCCACGTGTGACATGACCTCATTCCGCACGCTCGACGAGCTAGACCCGAAGGGAAAGCGCATTCTGTTGCGGGTCGACCTGAACGTGCCGATGGAAGATGGAAGCGTCACCGACCTGACCCGCATCGAGCGCGTTCTGCCGACCATTCGCGAGCTCGCGGACAAGGGCGGCAAGGTGGTGCTTCTCGCCCATTTCGGCCGCCCCAAGGGCAAGCCCGATCCGAAGGAAAGTCTTGGGCCCGTGACGCGGGCGTTGGAGAAAGCTCTCGGCAAGTCGGTTCGTTCTGCGCCGGATTGCATTCGCGAAGCAGCGGCATCGGCAGTGCGATCGATGCGCGATGGCGATGTGCTGCTTCTCGAGAATACGCGTTTTCATCCGGGCGAGGAGAAGAACGACCCTCAATTTGCCAGGGCGCTCGCGGCGAACGGAGACGTTTTCGTCAACGACGCGTTCTCCGCCGCCCATCGCGCTCATGCCTCGACCGAGGGCCTCGCTTATCTCCTGCCCGCCTATGCGGGACGTGCAATGCAAGCCGAGCTCGAGGCGTTGGCCAAGGCCCTCGAAACGCCTCGTCGGCCGGTCGCCGCGATTGTCGGTGGCGCCAAGGTTTCGACCAAGCTCGAATTGCTCGGCAACCTCTCCGCCAAGGTCGAGATCTTGATCATCGGCGGGGGCATGGCCAACACCTTTCTCGCGGCGCACGGCATCGATGTGGGCCGGTCCCTCTGCGAGCACGAATTGGCAAAAACCGCCCTCGATATGGAGGCGGAAGCGAAGGCCAAGGGGTGCGAGATCATGCTGCCCAGCGATGCCGTGCTCGCCACCGAGTTCAAGGCCCATGCTCCCCACCGCGTGGCTGCGCTCGACGACATCAAACGCGACGAGATGATCCTCGATATCGGGCCGCGGTCCGTGGCGGCGATCACCGCCAAGCTGGGCAGCGTCGCGACACTCGTCTGGAACGGGCCCGTCGGCGCCTTCGAGCTTCCACCCTTCGACGCCGGCACCGTCGCGATCGCACGCAAGGCTGCTTCCTTGACGCAAGCTCGCAAGCTCGTTTCGATCGGCGGCGGCGGCGACACGGTCGCGGCGCTCAATCGTGCCGGCGTCGCGGACAAGTTCACTTACGTCTCGACAGCAGGCGGCGCCTTTCTCGAATGGCTTGAGGGCAAGGCGCTCCCTGGAGTAGAGGCGTTGTGCAAGGCATGACGGTTGCGCAAAGCCGGCCGGCACGGCGCCGATACCGACGAGAGCGAGCGAGATCAGGCGTCGCATATGACGTGCCGCTTTGCTTCTTGATGGGAGAAGAACGATGAATCTCGAGCAAATGACGAGAGTGGCGCAAAATTTGGTAGTGCCCGGCAAAGGCATTCTGGCGGCTGACGAATCTTCGGGCACGATTCAGAAGCGCTTCGATGCCATCCAGGTCCAGAACACCGAGGAGAACCGGCGAGACTATCGCGAGCTCCTCTTCCGCTCGACGGAGGCGATGAAGCAGCACGTTTCCGGCGTGATCCTTTTCGACGAGACGATCCGCCAAAAGGCGAAGGACGGCACTCCCCTGGTCAAGTTGATCGAGGAGGCGGGAACGATCCCCGGCATCAAAGTCGATAAAGGCGCGAAGCCCCTCCCCTTCTGCCCGGGTGAGACCATCACCGAAGGGCTCGACGGTCTCGCCGAGCGGTTCAAGGAATATTATGCGCTGGGCGCGCGCTTTGCGAAATGGCGGGCCGTCATCGATATCGGCGAGCGCAAGCCGAGCTACACCTGCGTGCTTTCGAACGCGCATGCGCTCGCCCGCTACGCCGCGCTGTGCCAAGAGGCGGGCATTGTCCCGATCGTCGAGCCCGAGGTGCTGATGGACGGGGACCACGATCTCTCGACTTGCGAACGCGTCACCGAATGGGTGCTGAAGGAGGTTTATCAGCAGCTCTACTATGCCCAGGTCGTGCTCGAAGGCTCGGTCCTGAAGCCGAACATGGTGGTTTCGGGAAAGAAGAACCCGAAACAAGCGGGCGTGCAGGAGGTCGCGGAAGCGACGCTTCGTGTGCTCAAACGCTGCGTGCCCGCGGCGGTCCCCGGCATCGTCTTCCTCTCCGGCGGCCAGTCTGACATTGATGCCACTGCCCATCTCGACGCGATGAACCGCATCGGGGGTTTTCCGTGGAAGCTGAGCTTCAGCTACGGACGGGCGCTGCAAGCGGCTCCGCAGCAGGCATGGGCAGGCAAATCCGCGAATGTGGCGGCGGCGCAAAAAGCCTTCTCGCACCGCGCGAAGATGAACGGCCTCGCGACACTCGGCCAATGGAAGAAAGAGCTGGAGAAGGCGGCCTGAACCGCGCGCCGCTCCCCTAGACCGTCGGAGCCGTTTGGACTGAGATCACGTTGCCGACAGGGTCCAGACGCGCGCCTCGTGGCGCGCGCCGAATGCGTCTTGGCCGCCCTTGGGCCGCGCTTTCGCCAACATCATCGGCGAGGGAACAGGCCCCGCATTCGGGGGGAATCGACGTCACACGCCATGATGGATGCTCAATCGCCCCGCCTCATGTTGTTCAGTCCCAAGATTGCCGATGCGGAAGCCTTCCTCGGACCTTTGCGGGCGGCGCTCTCCGGTGGCGAGGTGGCAGCGCTCGTCCTCGATCTCGCCGATGCGGATGAGCGCAGCCTTGTCAACGTGGTGAAGCACGTGGCGCCCGTGGCCCAGGCCAAAGGAGCGGCGGTGCTCATTGCCGAACGTCCGCACATCGTGGCGCGAACCGGGGCGGACGGGGTGCATCTTCGCGATCCGAGCGGGCTTGATGGCGCGCTCGATCTTCTGAAGCGCCAGGACCGCATCGTCGGAACGGGCGGCCTCCAGCTCCGCGACGACGCGATGGCGGCAGCCGAGAAGGGCGCTGATTACGTCCTTTTTGGCGAGGTCAAAGCCGATGGAGGCCGCCCGCCTCTCGCGAGCGTCGTCGAGCGCGCCTCCTGGTGGGCGGGCATTTTCGAGACGCCTTGCGTCGCCTTTGCCGGGAGCCTCGACGAGGTCGATGAGTTGGCAACGACAGGTGCCGAATTCGTCGCCCTTGGCGACGCGCTGTGGGCTCATGGGGAAGGTGCCGAGGCGGCAACCAGATCCGCCTTGCAGCGTCTCATCCATCGGACGGCGGCATGAATTCGAACTCTCGATTTCAAGGTCCCCTCGTCGCGGCGCTGCTCACTGGACTTCTCGTTTCGGATGCGTTTGCGGCAGCCGGCGAGACTCCCGACCTCGCTTTCGGCGCCTATCAGCGCGGCCGATACCGCGACGCCTTCGGCGAGGCGACCAAGCGGGTCGAACAGGATCATGGGGACGCCGCGGCGATGGCGCTTCTCGGCGAGCTCACGGGAGACGGTCTCGGCGTCGCTCCTGATTTGAAGAAAGCGGCTGGGTGGTTCGAGCTCGCGGCGGCCCGCGGCGACCGCAACGCCGCCTACGCGCTCGCCATGATGGCCCTCGAGGGGCGCGGCGTGCCGAAAGACAAGGAGCGCGCCACGGCGCTTTTGCAGCAAGCCGCCGATGCCGGGCAGCCTTCGGCCGCCTACAATCTCGGCCTTCTCGCGCTTGACGAGGGAACGCCGGACGGGGATGTCCGCGCCGTGAAGCTCATCCGCCAAGGTGCTGAAGCCGGCGTCGCGGAAGCCGAATACGCGCTCGCGCAGCTTTTGCGGGCCGGCAAGGGAACCCCGGCCGATCCAGCCGCTGCGACGCGCCTCATGGCGCAGGCGGCACGCGATCTCTACGAACCGGCCGAGATCGAATACGCGATCATGCTGTTCAACGGCGACGGCGTGGCGAAGGACGAGGCCGCCGCCGCCAAGCTCTTCGCCCGGGCGGCGTCGCGCGGAAACCCCGTGGCGCAAAATCGGTTGGCGCGCCTTTACGTCGTGGGCCGCGGCGTGAAAAGCGATCTCGCGGAAGCCGCTGCGTGGAACATGCTCGCCCAACACGCGGGGCGAGATGACCCTTGGCTCGACAAGGCCACCGAGAATCTCTCTTCCGAGCAACATGAAAAAGCCCTGGGACTTGTGCGCCAGCGCCTGACGGCCTTCCAGCTCGGCATCACCAGTCCTTGACGGGCTTTCGATCCGCGCGCACAGAGCCGGAGCGCGCCTTCCGTTCTCATCGGAAAGCGGCCCGCCAATCTCCTCCACTTAAGCCCTTTGCGGTCTTGCCGAAATGATTCGTTCGCCTTTCATCTCCGTCATGACCGACGCCGCGTTCAAGGCCGCGAAAAGCCTGCGGCGCGATCTCGGTGAGGTCGAGGCCTTGCAAGTCTCGATGAAAGGCCCCGGCGACTTCGTTTCGGCCGCAGATCGGCGCGCCGAAAAAATCATCCGCGAGTCGCTGACGAAAGCCCGCCCCACCTATGGCCTCGTCATGGAAGAGGCAGGCAGCATCCCAGGAACCGATGGCGCACATCGTTGGCACATCGACCCCCTCGACGGCACGACCAATTTTTTGCACGGCATCCCGCAATTTTGCGTTTCGATCGGGCTTGAGCGCGATGGAGACTTCGTGGCGGGCGTCGTCTACGACCCGGCGAAGGACGAAATGTTCGTGGCTGAGCGCGGCAAGGGCGCTTACCTCAACAATCGTCGCATTCGGGTGGCAGGCAGGCGTGAATTCAACCAGGCTCTCATCGGGATCGCGACGCCGCATCTCGGGCGCGGCGGCCATCCGCGCTTCCTCAAGGAGCTGAGCGCGGTGATGGCGCGCGCCGCGGCGACCCGCAGGCTGGGTTCGGCTGCGCTCGACATCGCCTATGTGGCTTGCGGACGCCTCGATGCCTTTTGGGAGCGCGGCCTCAATAGTTGGGATTTCGGCGCGGCCTCGGTGTTGGTGCGCGAGGCCGGCGGCCTTTTCAGCCCGCTCGACGGCAAGAAGTCACTCGTAGAGACGAGGGATGTGATCTGCGGCAATGAGGTGATGCAGGCAGAGCTCGACGCGATCCTGAAGGCAGCTGCCTAGAGCATGATCCGCAAAAGTGGCCCCACTTTTGCGATAAGATCATGCGGAAAACAAGAAGATAACCTGACGCTACTGATCTCATCTAAACGCAACGCGTTCTAGAGGCTTTGCGCCTGAGGCCGGTTCCGCGAAGCCGCCGAGCGACGAGGCCCAGCCCTCACCGAGTGGAGTTAGCGTGAGCTGGTGCAACAGGCCTGCCGTGAAAATGTCGTATCATTGCTGCAATCTTTCCGTTGAGGTTTGCCGAATCGCGCAACGCAGAATGTGAATTCATGACAACGATTCCAGGGCGCAAGGGATGACCGGCCATCTCCGCAGCCTTTTCGCGATGGGACCCTGCTCGTGGCGTTGAGCTCTCGCTGGAGACCGGCATGGTCTTCGGCGGAACTCTGGATGAGGAGAACGCCGCGATCATCGAGAAGGGCGAGCGCTGTTCGCGCCTGCCCTTTTGTCGTTTCGCCGAACTTCCTGTTCTGGCCGGAAACAGGGCTCGCCGAGGGCTTCATGTCGGGCGGTGGGCCTTTTGTCCCTTGAGCTTTGAGACAACCGTCGGCGGCTCAGCCGCCTTGATCACATCGATCAGCGCAGCCATGATGCGCTGAGCACGAAGGAGCCTCCTCTATGGTCGATTCCGGGGCCGCGACGCCGTTGCCCGAGCCCGTCGCGCCGCTGAGCCGCCCGGGAACCTATGTCGGGCGCGTCATCGTCTTCCTGATCCTTTGCGGGATCGCGGTGGCTTTCCTGCAAGAGCGCATCGTCACGGCGTTCCTCGCAAATCCCGTGCTCAATGCGGTGATCATCACCGCGCTCCTTGCCGGTATCGTGCTCGCCTTGCACGCCTTATGGCAGATCGGCCGCGAGGTGCGCTGGGCGAACGCCAGGCTGCGTGCGGGCGTGACCTCGTCGCGCCTCAAGCCCTATCTGCTCGGTCCGCTCGAAGGGGCTTTCACCGGCGCGGTCAAAAGCCTCACACCGCTCAATCAGCGCGCTCTCCTCGATTCCTTCGAGGCGCGGCTCTATGAAGGACGGGAGATTTTGCGCTACCTCGCCGGCCTCCTCGTGTTCCTCGGCCTTCTCGGCACTTTCTGGGGATTGCTCGAGACGGTGCGTTCGATCGGCGGCGTCATCGGCACGATGCATACCTCCGGCGGAGAAAGCGGCGCGCTCTTCGAGGATCTGAAGAGCGGCCTCGCGGCGCCGCTTGCCGGCATGGGCATCTCCTTTTCCTCGTCGCTGTTTGGCCTTGCAGGCTCGCTCGTTCTTGGCTTTCTCGATCTCCAGGTCGGGCGTGCCCATGCGCGCTTCGCCACCGAGGTGGAGGATCGCCTCGCCAAGCGCGTCTCGCTCGCCTCGGAAAACGGCGAGCTCCCGGCGCTTCAGGGGGTCTACTCGGCGCTCGCGGAGCTGAAGCAGCTCGTGGGCGCGGACAATTCGAGCCGTGCCACGACGCAGGCAATGGCCAATCTGGCAGAGGGCATCCAGGCGCTCGTCAAGCATATGCGCTCGGAGCAGCAGATGATCCGGGACTGGGTGGAGGCGCAAGCGCTGCGTGAGCGCAAGGTGGAGCGTCTTCTCGACCGCCTCGCTTCGGAGCCCGCCAATAATAGACAGTGAGGCTGACCCATGGCGCTCGCCAGAACGCGCAGATATTCGCGGGAAATCAATTATTGGCCGGGCTTCGTCGACGCGCTCTCGACCTTGCTTTTGACCATCACTTTCCTCCTGTCGATCTTCGCGGTGGCGCAGGTCGTGCTGTCGCAAGAGGTGAACGGACGCGACACCGTGCTCACGCGCCTCAATCGCCAGATCGCCGAGCTGACCGAGCTATTGTCGCTGGAAAAGACCAAGGGCTCGAAATCGGACGCCGAGATCGGCGCGCTGAGAGCAACGCTCGACCAGGCGAAGGCTGACCAGACGAAGCTCCAGCAACAGATGGACGCGGGGGGCGGCGCGGCCAACGCTGCCGAGCGGCGCGCCGGCCAGTTGCAGAGCGCTCTCGACGCACAGACGGCCGACACCAGCCGGGCACTCACGCAGATCGATTCGCTCAACCAGCAGATCGCCGCGCTTCGGCGTCAGCTCGCCGCGATCGAATCCGCCCTGCAAGCATCCGAGACGCGCGAGCAGGACGCGCAGAGCCGCATCGCCGATCTCGGCTCGCGGCTCAACGTCGCGCTCGCGCAGAAGGTGCAGGAGCTCGCGCGCTATCGCTCGGACTTTTTCGGCCGGCTGCGCGACATTCTGGGCAACCGCCCCGATATCCGCATCGTGGGCGACCGTTTCGTGTTTCAATCGGAAGTGTTCTTCGATCCCGGCCAGGCGGACCTCAAACCGGAGGGCATGCCCGAGCTCGACAAGGTCGCGACCGCGATGCGCGAGATCATCTCGAGCATTCCGCCTGACATCCCGTGGGTCCTTCGTGTCGACGGCCATACCGACAAGCGCCCGCTTTCGGGAACCGGAAAATTCGCAACGAACTGGGACCTTTCCGCCGCTCGGGCCATCGCGGTCGTGCGTTATCTGCAGTCGCAAGGATTGCCTCCGGAGCATCTCCTCGCGGCGGGATTTGGCGAATTCCAGCCGCTCGACCTCGGCGATACCGAAGAGGCTTTCAAGCGCAACCGCCGCATCGAGCTGAAGCTGACGGATCGCTGAGCCCGAAGATGCATTGCTTCCTTTCGCCGCTCTTGGTCGAGGTAGACCGAGCCTGTCCGAGCGGAGCGCCTTGAGTTCCCATCCCCTCCGTGCTGCGCCCGCGGGCGCGCCGTGAGCAAGAATTCCTCACCCCGGCAAGGGCGCGCCTTGGCGCTTCGGGACGTCACCACCGCGGATGGCGAGGCCTTGCTCGAGCTTTGGGTCGCAGCGTGGAGCTCGGCGATGCCCGCCATCGATTTCCACGGGCGGCGCGAATGGTTCCGCACCCATCTCGCGCGATTGGAAGATACGGGGTTCGTGATGCGGTGTGCGATCGCTGCGCGGAACCGGCGAGTCCTCGGTTTCGTCGCCGTGTCGCCGCCGGGCCGTCACCTCGATCAAATCGTCGTCGATCTCGATCATTGGGGGAAGGGCGTCGGCGAAGCTCTTCTCGACGAGGCAAAGCGCCTCTCGCCTCTCGGCTTGTGGCTCGACGTCAACGAGGACAATCCGCGCGCCATCGCGTTTTATGAGAAGCATGGTTTTCGCCGCTTACGGAGCGGCCGCAATCCGACATCGGGCCTGCCGACCCTTCGCTACGCCTGGGGTGAGATAAAGAGCGCATAGCGAGTAGGGAATAGCGATTAGAAGTGTGTATTAATTTCACTTTTCACCACTCCCTACTCACCATCGCAAGGTGAAACCCGTGAAGAGCACGTGCCGACAAACTGAAGGATATCGGCCGTTATCCGAGGCCGATCTTGCCGCGTATCTCGCAAGCATCCCCGGCGCGCGAAAGCAGCTGGGGGACGAGTGCGCCGACTGGTCGGTGCGCGAGGTGGGAGACGGCAATCTCAATCTGGTCTTCATCGTGAAGGGGCCAAAAGGCGGGATCGCCGTCAAGCAGGCGCTTCCCTTCGTGCGCCTCGTCGGCGAGAGCTGGCCGCTTCCACTCTCGCGCGCCGATTACGAGAAGCTCGCGCTCACGCGGCAGGCGGAGCTCGCGCCCGGGCTCGTTCCCGCAGTCCTGCATTTCGATGAAGCGATGAAGCTCATCGTCATGGAGCTGCTTGAGCCGCACATCATCTTGCGGCGAGGGCTGATCGCCGGCACACGCTATCCGCGCCTTGCCGAGCACCTTTCGACCTTTCTCGCGCGGACGCTGTTCTACACCTCCGACCTCGCGCTCGAAGCCGGCGAGAAGAAAAGGCGCATTGCCGCCTTCGCCGGAAATCA
>JAFAQA010000380.1 GCA_019246665.1 Hyphomicrobiales bacterium | reverse complement strand
CATTCCGTGGTGGAAGGCTCACTCGAGGCAGCCCGCAAGGATCGCGCCCAGCTCCAGCGCGAATTGACCAAGCTGCAAGCGACCTTGCGCCGGGGCGCGATCATGGATGAAAGGGGCGAAAGCTCCGAGCCGCAAAAGAGCGAATCCGCCGCGACGAGCTCGCGCGGGGTCGAGCCGATCATCAAGGCTTGAGGGCAATCCGACGTAATGGTGTCGTTGAGCCGCGCCGCCCGAGGAAACGCATTTTTTGGTTGTGAATGCCCGTTTCGATCTCGTCAGGGAATGGGCACTCGACTGATCCGGGCATTGTGAGCGACCTGGAAAATAAATGGTCTTTTTTCGCTTTCTGCTAAACGCACAATCCCGTCGACGGCTCGAAGGAAAACTTTAAGCTTGTCCCACGTTTCCGCATTTGCGCCCCACAAATAGAAGCACCCTACTTGGTGTTGGAGAATGGCTTCGCTGGCCGCCGTTTCGCTGTGAAACTTACGGTCGTGGCTGAATACAATCCATCCGGACTTTCCAGCCATCTCTAGCCACTGATCGTCAGGCGTCTCATGAGGAAACCGATTTCGTGGATTGTGGTGAAACTCGACATTGAATGGTGGCCGAGCCCTCCGAATCGCGTCCGGAAGGCGAGTGCCGAAGCACCGATCAAAGTAGAAGGTTAGTGAAGCCACCTCTTCTTACGCCCCTGTCCCGTCAAACCCTCGAACCGCAACACCCGCTTGACGTTGGTGGGCGATAACCCAAAATCTTCGGCAATCTCACTAACCGGCTCTCCAGACTCCCACCGACCCTTTATGACCCACGTGGGCGTACCACCAATGTTAGGGGCGCCGAACGATATCCGGGGGTCAATTGTGATCGGTGATTTTGGTCCATCGAGGTGCCAACGAATTACAATTCCACCGCCTTCTTCATATTCAAATTCTTGTAGCCGGCCCATAATTATTTTCCACGCTAATTGTCCTCCCTGATCAGGGCGTAGAAGTTTGTCACTACCCGATTCCCCTTCGAATTGCTCATAATCCATAAGCAGGAATTTTCCGTCGGTCTTAAATCGATATTCCGCGAAGGGAAATTCACTCCCAAATTGCTTACCCACATAGTCGCGCGCAGCCCTTATGCTCCTGAACGGAACTCCAGCTGCTCGCGCCGCGGCGACAACAGCCACTTCGATTAATTGCATATATGAAAGCGCTGCACCTTGGCTACGATCGGTCAACCGAACATGCTTACGCGCTCCGGCTTTGTGCCATGCGGCAATTGGTTGGGGAGATACGCCAGCGTAACGCGCCGCCTCCCTTATCTGATAGCTCGGCAAACGCAATCGCCGGCGCCAGGGCTCATTTGCAGTCTTAGTAGCCACGTTCATCGTCCAGCGCTTTCCCAGACTAGTGTCTCTAGACTGACTTGTCGCCTGTGCGAGCTTTAAGCAACATGTGTGCGACTAAAGGAATCAAATTCAGCCAAAATGCGCAAGCCCTTCTCGAATTTTTAGGTTTTCAAAACAACGAAAGGTAGCGAGATCGTGTACGCTTGTCCTTGACTAGAGCTAGAAATCCGCACCACAAACCTCCTTGCGCTATGCGTGTGGCCGGTAGTCACCACCCTTAAGGCGCGCAATAATCCGCCATGGCCAGCCCTGATCCTCAACCTATCCTTTCCGTTCGCGATCTCTCCGTCGCCTTTCGTGTCGACAATGTCTGGCGGCCGGCGGTCGAGAAATTGTCCTTCGATGTCGGAGCACGCCAGACCGTCGCCATCGTGGGCGAGTCCGGTTCCGGCAAGAGCGTCACGGCCTTGTCCGTGATGCGGCTTCTTCCCGCCGCGAACAGCCGGGTCGAGGGCGTCATCCGCCTCGACGGCCGCGACCTTCTGCAGCTCCCCGAGGAGGAGATGCGCAAGGTGCGCGGCGACAAGCTTTCGATGATCTTCCAGGAGCCGATGACTAGCCTCAACCCCGTGCTCACCATCGGCTTCCAAATCGCCGAGGCGCTGATGCATCATCGTGGGCTCGAGCGACCGGCCGCGGAGGCCGAGGCGCTGCGCATCCTGGAGCGGGTTCGCGTGCCTGCGGCACGCGAGCGCCTGCATGAATATCCGCATCGCTTCTCGGGCGGCATGCGCCAGCGCGTCATGATCGCGATGGCGCTCGCCTGCAAGCCGAAGCTCTTGATCGCCGACGAGCCGACGACCGCGCTCGATGTGACTGTGCAGGCCCAGATCCTCGAGCTCATCAAGCTCTTGCAAGCCGAAGAGGGCATGTCGGTCGTCTTCATCACCCATGACATGGGCGTGGTGGCAGAAATCGCCGATCGGGTCGTGGTGATGTGGAAAGGCCAGAAGGTGGAGGAGGGCGAGGCGGCGCGCGTGCTCGAACGCCCCGAGCATCCTTACACGAAGGCTTTGCTCGCCGCCGTGCCGCGTCTCGGCTCGATGAAAGGGGAAGCACGACCGAAGCCCTTCCCGGAACCGGAAGCCGAGGCCGACCGCGCCTCTGAAGACGCTCCTATGTCCGCGTCCCCGATATCGGCGGCCAAGGCGCGGCCGAATGGGCCGACAGCTGCCAAAGAGGAGGAGTTTGACATCGAGCCCGTCTCGCCGGCGAGCCGCCGCCCTCTTCTCGAGGTCGCGAACCTGGTGACGCGCTTTCCCATCCGCTCCGGCGTTTTCGGCAAGGTGAATGCGCGCGTGCATGCGGTCGAGGACGTGTCCTTCTCGCTTCGCGCGGGCGAAACGCTCGCGCTCGTCGGCGAATCCGGTTGCGGAAAGTCGACGACCGGACGCTCGATCCTGCGGCTTGTCGAGCCGAATGCCGGGCGCGTTCTTTTTGAAGGTCAGGATGTGCGCGCGCTTGACCCACAAGGCTTGCGCCGCATGCGCCGGCGCATGCAGATGATCTTTCAGGACCCGTTCGCGAGCCTCAATCCACGAAAGAGCGTCGGTGCCGCGATCGCCGAGCCGATCGTCGTGCACGGCCTCGCCTCGAAGCGCGAAGCGCGTGATCGCGTCGCCGAGCTTTTGCGCAAGGTTGGCCTTACCCCGGACATGGCGGGTCGCTTTCCGCATGAATTCTCGGGCGGCCAGCGCCAGCGCCTTGCCATCGCGCGCGCTCTCGGGCTCACGCCGAAGCTGATCGTCGCGGATGAAGCCGTCTCGGCCCTCGACGTCTCGGTGAAAGCGCGCGTGGTGAACCTGATGATGCGGCTCCAGGCCGAGATGGGCCTCGCCTTCCTCTTCATCTCGCACGATATCGCGGTGGTCGAGCGCGTGAGCCACCGCATCGCCGTGATGTATCTCGGTGAGATCGTCGAGATCGGCCCGCGAGCCGCGATCATCGAAAATCCGCGCCACCCCTATACGAAGAAGCTCGTCGCGGCCGTGCCCTCGCCCGATCCGGCGCGCCGCTCCATCCGGCGCGGCCTCTCCAACGAAGAAGTGCCAAGCCCGATGAAGCCGGCCGATTACGTGCCGGTGCCTCGTCTCTACCGCGAGGTCTCGCCGGGCCATGTGGTGCAGGAATTCGCCGCGTGAGCGACGAGTTGGCGCAACAACCAACGCTTGTTCCCCTCGCGAGCGGTTCCGCGCGTGCTGCCATCTCCACCGTCGGAGCCGAGCCAAGGGAGTGGCGCGTCGAAGACAATTCTCTCCTTTGGCCCGGCGATCCGGCGTGGTGGGAAAAGCAAAGCCCGATCCTGTTTCCGGTCGTCGGCTGGACTCGAAACGGCGAAATGCGGATCAAGGGGAAGCGCTACCCGCTCGGGCTGCATGGATTTGCGTCGACGCAAGAATTCGAGATCACCCAGCGCTCGCCGCAATGCGTGACGCTGCGCCTTTCGGACAATGCGGCGACGCGCGCGCTCTACCCCTTCGCCTTCGTGCTCGAGGTTGCCTACACCTTGTCGGCGGCGAGCCTTGCGGCGCGTTTCACGGTGCACAATCCGGGCGCGGAGCTCATGCCTTACGCACTCGGCTTGCATCCGGGCTTCGTCTTTCCTTTGGCGGGCAGCTCGCCACAAGAGCATGACGTCCTGTTCGACAAGCGCGTCTCGTCGAAAGTCCCTCGCATCGCTCCCGGCGGGTTGATTGCGCGCGCCTTCCGGGACATTCCGCTTCAAAACGGCAGATTGCGGCTGGCGCCTGAGCTCTTCTCCAATGACGCGCTCTGCTTCTTCGATGTCGCGAGCACCGACGTGGCTTATGTGAACGGCCGCGGACAGGGGATCGCGATCTCGGTCGAGGATTTTCCCCACATCGCGCTCTGGACGAAACCCGGCGCGCCGTTTCTCTGCATCGAA
>JAFAQA010000360.1 GCA_019246665.1 Hyphomicrobiales bacterium | reverse complement strand
CAACCAACTCCCCGACGCCGCTTTTCGTCTATCGTGGGGTTCCCCCAGCCAAATTCCGCATCGACGGCGAGGCGAACCGCGCCTGGAACCTGCCGCTCCCATATCCGTCACGTCGCCGGGCTCGCATGGGGCTGCTGGAACAGACCTACACGTAGATCCTTGGCATCGTAGATACGCCGGCCATCGGCCTCCAACCACCCATCCGCGATGCCGAGAACCAGCTTGGTTCGAAAAACGCGTTTGAGATCGACGCCGTAGACGACCTTCTTCACCGTCGTGAGCACCTGGTCGGAAAACTTGACCTCGCCCACGCCGAGCGCCCGGCCTCGCCCGGGTGCGCCGAGCCAGCCGAGAAAAAAGCCGCAAAGCTGCCAAAGCGCATCAAGGCCGAGACAGCCGGGCATCACCGGATCACCTTTGAAATGACAATCGAAGAACCAGAGATCCGGCCGAACATCGAGCTCGGCCAGGATGTGACCCTTGCCGTGCGAACCGCCGCTTTCCCCGATGGAAGCGATGCGGTCGAACATCAGCATCGGGGGCAAGGGCAGTTGCGCATTGCCGGGTCCAAACAGGTCGCCGCGCGCGCATGCGAGCAGATCTTCGTAAGAGAAGCTGTTGCGGCGAGACATAGGCGTAGTCCGGCTCCCTGCAGCCAATCGTGGCGGAAAACGGCGCCCCGATGCCGGTTCGCTTCGGCTGCCTCGTATCACAATCGACGTCGAATTGAAAAGCGCAGCCCCTGGACGGGAACCGCGGCAAGCCGGCTTGCCGCACCAGCTGCCAAGGCGTGCGCACCCAAGCCAAAAAGCCCTCTGTTGCAGCCGGGCCTGCAAGAGCTTATGTCATTATCAGAAAGCGATATTCAAGACCGGTTGGGACCAAGATGACGACGCTCAATCCAAGCTTCACGCTGCGAGTGCCCGGACCAGGCCAGGCGGGTGGCGCCTGCGTGGTGCGGGATCTGCGCGAGCGGCTGCGAGGTGCGGGATTGCGTCCCACCAGGCAGCGCCTGTCGCTCGGCTGGCTGATCTTCGCCAAAGGGCACCGGCATTTGTCGGCGGAGGCGCTTTTCGAGGAGGCTTCCCGCTCGCGCCTCCAGGTCTCGCTCGCCACCGTCTACAACACATTGAACCAGTTCACCGAGGCGGGTCTTCTGCGAGAGATCGCGGTCGACGGCACGCGCACCTATTTCGACACGAACATCACCGAGCACCACCACTTCTTCGTCGAGGATGAGGGGCGCGTCATCGATATTCCGGCCTCGGCCGTCGAGGTGAGTGACGTGCCGCCCGCGCCCGAGGGCTTCGAAGTGGCCCGAGTGGACGTCGTCGTGCGGTTGCGGCGGAAGAACCAGACCGAGAAAGGCTGATCAAGAAAGTTAGATCATCCGCGATCGCCTTTCGACTTGCGCCTCGATTTCAAGGACACAGGATTCGCGAGGTCTCGGCGTTCTGCGCCCGGCCGCGACGATCCTGTGTGACTTTTTCCGATCCAAATCTCGCCACACGGGTGCTCTCGCAAATGACGATCGAACTGCACACTTGGGACACACCCAACGGACGCAAGGTCAGCGTCGCGCTTGAGGAGATGGGGCTCCTCTATCGCGTCTTTCCGATCAACATCACCAAGGGCGAGCAACATGCTCAGGACTTCCTGCGCATCTGCCCGAACAACAAGATCCCGGCCATCGTCGATCCGGAAGGCCCGGACGGCACTCCCATCAGCATCTTCGAATCAGGCGCGATCCTGCTCTATCTCGGCGAGAAAACGGGCAAATTCCTTCCCGCCACGCTCCGCGACCGAGTGCCGGTGCTCGAATGGCTGATGTGGCAGATGGGAGGCTTTGGACCGATGCCCGGCCAAGTGCATCATTTCCTGCAAGTGAAGGACGAGGGAGATCGTCGCTACGGCCTCGAGCGCTACGCAAGTGAGACGCGACGCCTTTACGGTGTGCTCAACAAGCGACTTGAGAAGGTGGAATTCGTCGCGGGGCCGCTCTCGATCGCCGATTTCGCGATTCTGGGCTGGGCGTGGCGCCACGAACGCCATCAGGTCGCGCTTGGCGACTTTCCCCATGTCGAACGCTGGTATGGGGCACTCACCGCGCGGCCGGGCGTGCAGCGAGGCTTAAGTGTCAAGCTCAATTGAGAAGGCTGCGAACGATAGAGCGAAGCTGGGCGCTTACTCGACGGTCTCACGCGGATAAACGCCCCAAAGCTTATCCTCCTGGATATAGCCGTCGAATTTATCGCTTTTCAGGCGGCACCAATTCCGCGAGCAATCGTGCACCGAGGCCAGAACGCGCGGCTGGAGCTTGGCCACCGCGGCGGAGCCGGCATCCGGTCGCTCGAACAGGCTGATCGCATCCTCCTTCGACCATGGGGCAATAAGGACGGTGCGGCGCCCCGAGAGAAGGTTTTGCAGCACCCACCCTTCAGTGCCTTCCGAATCGCGAATTCGTCGCCACTGCTCGAACTCGGCCGTGATCTCGACGGGCAGCCCGGCGCGTTTGAAAATCCACTTCACCGGGTGATCGCGGTTGGGCCCTTCACGCAGATTGACGCTGTCCGCCTTCAGGCTGACGAAGCGCGGCATAGGCAGCTTGGTCACCGGCCCGACGGCGGAGTCATCAGCCGCCTGCGCGCCGACGCTCAGCGCGAGGCCAAGTCCCACGGCGAGCACCGGCGTCAGTGCCGCGCCCGCGCGTCGGTTTCTCTGAAACCGGGCCTCCATTTTCATCCTTTTGGCATTTCGTTCTTGGGATTGCATCCGAAGCTCCTTCGAAGCGCACACTGCTTGGCGCCGAAACATGCCGAAACGACGGCGAGCTTGGCCGTCTGGCGTCGCGGCCTTCATCGCGCATCATCGCCGTGCGACCGAGGCACGGCCTGCATGAATGGAGAGACCGGCTTAACAGCGCGTAAAGCTGAAGCCCCGACGGGGTGCTGCGCCAGACCCTCGCCGAGCGGTCCGAGGACTGGCTCGACGAGACCTTCGGGGCTCGACGAGTGCTCGGGGAGCACGGCACGACTGTGCTCGAACAGGCCAACCACCTGGCGGCCTCGGCCATGTTCGGCGCTGGCTACGGGATGGCGCGCCCGTACGTCCGCGCGCACCCGATCGCGGCCGGGGCGGTGTTCGGGGCGGGCCTGTATGCCGTCAACATCGGCGCCATCGCACCCCTGATCGGACTCACCCGCGGCGAGTGGAACGAGGCGCCGGCGATGGCCGGCCAGCGCCTCGCGATGCATGTCTTCTTCGGGGTCGCCGACGGCGCTGGCGACCGAGGCGTTCGCCTCACTTCAAGGCAGGCGCGACTAGCAGACCTGGCCTCCGGCCGGAGCGGCAGCGGACGCGCACACTACGCGCGGCTGCCTCGGGATGCCCGCGGGACATTCGAGCGCG
>JAFAQA010000296.1 GCA_019246665.1 Hyphomicrobiales bacterium | reverse complement strand
TTCGTTGCCCAGGAAGGCGCCTCCGTTTCCTGAGCACCTGCGATCGTTCGGGAAAGACCTTTGCTCGATGCGGACTGATGGAGTCGAATTATAACATAATTGATCATATCACTAACATTCGATTTTAATTCGACGGAATGTGCCTGGGAAAAACATTTCTGTGCAGCAAGGGGTTACGGCGCGGCTCGGATGAGTCTTGGCTCCTCGACCGCAAGGGACCGCGAGTTCGGGCCCTGCTGGGGTGGCACTGCGCTTTCTCTTAAGGTGTCGACCGCTCACAGGACAATTTCGATCGGGTGCTTCATGTCCGGGTTGTTCAAAATTTCCAGATCGGCCGGTGGAACCAGACGGAGGTAAGAAGGAGGCACCCCGAAATATCCTTCGGCGTATATCGTTAATTGTTGACCGTGTGCCTTTGAATTTCCTAACTTCTGTTAATAGTTCGTTAGTTATCGGGCTTCGACTCGCGTTCTGCGTGCAGGAATGGGAATTCTAATGCGACAGGTAAGGCTATTTGGAGCCAGCCATATAATGGCCCCGGCTCGGGGGCCGGGTGTCCTTCCTGGAAACCGGCTTGTACCCCGCGGCGAGGCTCGAGAGCAGCTGGCCTCGATAGAACACGACCGTCGCGAGCTTGCCGCTTGCGTGCCGCCGACGCCCCGTTCTGCTTGTGCACGGACGCAGGTTGATCGTCGATCGGACCCCTGGCTTTGCCAGAAGCGAGGTCCGCAAAGGCGGCACGGTTCCTGCTAATTCGCCTAGAAAAGTTTGAAGTGTGTTCAACAATGAGAATAAAGAGGCGAAGAGGTGGGCGAGTTGGATCAAAATGACCCGTGCGCAGACCTCGCTGTGACGGCGGGGGGTGTTCAGGATACGGTGGCAAAGGCCGTGGCGCCGGCGAGCGCCGTCGTGACGCAACCTCACGCATTGTTGGGTGGGCAACCGCAGGCGGTCTCGACCGTCATCCTGGGACGGGGCGGCTTGTTCCAGGAGGGCCTCACCTCGATATTGAGCGGCACTGATTTTCGCCTCGTCGCCTCGGTTTGCACTGCCGAGGAGACCGCGCTCTCTTTCTTCCAAGATCAGCCTCTCTTGCTGATCGTCGATGCGGGTGACGATTTGAACCTTGCGGCGTCCCAGATCGAATGCTTCAAGCAGAGATTTCCCACGGCTCGTGTCGCCGTTCTCACCGACGCGGATCAGATCAACAACCTATTGTTGCTGTTTCGCGCGGGTGCCCATGCCTGCTTTGCACGAGGCGTCACGCGCGACGTTCTCCTCAAATCCCTCGAGTTGGTGGTGCTTGGAGAAAACTTCCTGCTTCCCGGCGTTTTGCCGCTGGTCCGAGATTCTCAAGAGAACGCCTCGGCGTCGGGAGCGGCATCGAACAAGGGGGCGACGCTGTCGGCCCAAGAAAAATGCGTGTTGCGCTGCCTCGCGGAAGGGCATTCGAACAAAGTCATCGCCAACAAAATCAACATCGCGGTGGCGACCGTGAAGGTCCATGTGAACTCGATCTTCCGCAAGATCGGCACCAGTAACCGCACACAGGCCGCTATTTGGGCAAGAAACAACATTTCGCAGGACGAGCCGGCAGAGGATCGCCCATCCTGGTCCGAATCCGCTTCGGGCGCCTCGGCCGATGGGGCGGTTGTTTCACCTAGCGTCGCGCCGCCGAGCTTTGTCCCCTCGAGCGTCGTCCCCCTCAAGCCTTATGAAATCGCCCAGCCCGTGAAGGAGCGGCCGAGCCGGCCCACGCACGCGGTCCGAAGCCTTTGCGATTCGAAGCCGGACAGCTTGACGCAAACTGGCTTGCGCAGGTGCTCACAAGAAGAAGAGCTTGACCGACGTGCGCAACGCCGAGTCGCGGAGCAACAGGAGCGCCACGCCGAGTTCGTCGCGAAAACCAATCATCTACGTGAGCTGCGCAAGGCCAGGGAAGCCGCGGAACGTCAGGCCGTGGAATGCCCAACCGCGAAGCTCTCGACAGAGCCGGACCCGATGCAGGCCTTGCTGCCCCTCAACCCTTCCTCCGGAAGTGCCGAGGAGCGCGGCTCACAGCAATCGGGGATTCGCCTGGCATAAGGCGACGACGCTGCGCAGCGTGTTCTGCTTGTCAGTCCCGGTGTTATATTCATTGCGGACGAGACGGCGCAGCTCTTCATTGGTGATAGCCGTGTGCGTGCAAGCGGGGCGTGCCATCTCCATGAGCCGCGACTCGCGCTGTCCCGCCTTGGCAGTGATGATGAGCATGGCTCCCCCCGAGAGCGAGAGCGCCACGGCGACGAGTGAGGTCATCATCAGCGAGCGCCTATGCGCCTGCGCGAAGATAGGCGGATGCTTATCCGTGAACTTCGAACTACTTCTCCACCGGCTGATCCGCCAACGTCGGGCCAACGCGGTTTTCGGGCGCGGATACCCGCTTGCCTGCGTAACGTAGGAGGGTGTCGCGGCCAAGACTTCGCTCACGGTCGGGATCAGGAGGCCATCCTCGGGGAGATCGCCGAAGCGGGCGAGGATCTCGACACCTTCTCCCGTCGGCACGGGAGGGTCTCCGGACTTCGCCAAGGCGACGGCGCCTCGCCCATCACCCTCGAAATGAGCCGCCATCGAGATGGCATGCTCTTCGTTAAGCGCCCTGAGCGCGGCTTCCGCCCGAGCTTTTCCCTTGTCGGTGCGCGAGAATGCGAGCGCGAAGAAATATGTCATCGGCGCATTTCCCTCCTGACGTTCTCGCGCGGTGAAGGCGCGCCCACGACGAAACCCGAGGTGGACGCCTTCCGGCGCTTCCACCCGATCAGCTCCGTCACCGCCCGCCGCGCTGGCATTTCGAAAATTCGTAAGGCCAGGGAACGCGGGCGAACTTTAACGCCTCCATTCGCGAGAGTCACGGTACTTGTCTCGAGGATCCGCCCGGCGTTCCGAACGAAGCCCGTTTTCGGGCTCAATAAGTAGTCAGCAAAGTGAATTAAGTATGTTAACTTAAGGTAAATCGCCAAAATATGCTAAATCATTGCTGAAATAAATCTTTTCGCGACGATGCTTCCACTTAGCGCATCGTGCTCGAGAGCCCGTCATTCTGCCGCTTCTCTCGAGCCTGGTGAGACCTTGTGAGCGGAGTGATCAGGACAGGTACTTCTCACAATATGGTGAGGGTTCGTCGCAGCAGTGTCACGAGAGGTCGCCTTCCCGATTTCTTGGAGCGAATGGGGATGGGAGGCAGGAATTTGATTTCGCCGCCCGTTTTGGGGTCGCGTGGAATAATTGAAGATGTCAACCTTGGCGACCGTCTTCGCCGTTGAAACGAATCAAAATATAAAATTCCAAGATTGCAATAATTCGAGCGCAGGAGTTCACCTTCGACGATCTAAAGATCATCACGACGATCATATATTCTTAAAAAAGGGCTAGGCATCCCGAAGATCGTCGCGTATGAATTTAAGAAATAAGAACCGCTGGGGGATAGTGCGGCCGATATGGCTCTTCGGAGGAGGAACCAGAGATGCCAGCGAAATACCCGACGAAATTCGATCATCCCAAACTTGCGGAAGCTTTCGAACTCCTTCGCGACGGACATATGGACCGCCGCGAATTTGTGCGTGTCGCGGCACTGCTTGGAACCTCGGCCGCGGCTGCCTATGCATTAGCCGGCCTTCCGGCGCCCGCTTATGCGGCAAGCAACCTGCCTTTCCCGCCGGACGACCCGAAGGCAAAAGCTGGGGGCATTCTGAAGGTAGCCATGGAGGTCCAGAAGATGGACGATCCGGCGACCTATTCCTGGGTGCAGATGTCCAATCAGACCCGGCACACGCTTGAATATCTGTCGATGACGGGGGCAGACAACATAACCCGCCCGATGCTCGCCGAGAGCTGGAAACCGACTGAGGATCTCAGGACCTGGACGTTCAATCTGCGCAAGGGCGTGCCGTGGCACAACGGTGAGGAACTCACCGCCGATCACATCGCCTGGAACATTGCGCGGTGGCTCGATCCCAAGACAGCCTCGTCCAATATCGGCCTCTCCTTCGCGAGCGCCATGGTCGAGGACAGCGACGAAAAGGACGCCAAGGGCAA
>JAFAQA010000062.1 GCA_019246665.1 Hyphomicrobiales bacterium | reverse complement strand
TTCAGCGGGGTCACCTCCTTCGGCGTCGTGAACGTCGCCGACGCCAATAGCCGCTTTCCGGCGCGGATCGCAGGACGCGGCGCCACGGCGGTCAATCTCTTTCAGGTGATCGGCACCTCGGTGCTACCGATCCTGAGCGGCATGGTGCTCGGCTGGTTTCCGGCGGGCGGGGATGTCCGGCCTGAGGCCGCATACCGCGCGGCCTACATGGTCGTCGCCGCAAGCCTTGCGATCGGCCTTGCGATATACGCGTTGCTTTACCCGAAAAGGAGCGCCGCACGAGAGGCTCGCGACGGCGTCGGGAAACTGGCGGAATAATGTTTGGGCCGCCCTGGCGAGCCGCGGCCGAGGTTCAGCCCTGACGCTTCTTGTTCGTGAAAGCGAGGAGAGAGGCGCGCGCTTCAGGCATCGCGAGTCGGTTTGCGAATTCGCGCCCTTCCTGGTCCATCACGGCGAGCAGTTCGCAAGTGTCGCCTCGCATCATCCGGCGCGATGCGGCAAGCGCAGCCGGCGGCTTGCCGGCGAGCGCCTTCGCCTTCGCGAGCGCATGGGCGAGAAGCTCTTGCGCCGGCACGATGGCGTTCACAAGACCGAAGCTTTCGGCGCGCTCTGCCGAGATTGCCTCACCGAGAAGCATTAGCTCGCTCGCCCGCGCCAGGCCGCAGCGGCGCGCCAGCAGCACCGATGAACCGCCCTCGGGCGTGAGGCCAAGATCGACAAACGGAATTTTCAACGAAGCCGAAGGGCTCGCATAGACGAGGTCGCAATGGAGCAGCATGGTCGTGCCGATGCCGATCGCGAGCCCGTCGACCGCCGCGACGAGCGGCTTTTCGAAGGCGGCGAGCGCCTTGATGAAGCGCAAGCCCGCCGACTCGGAGGGAGCTCCCTGTCGCGAGAGAAAATCATGGATGTCGTTGCCCGCCGTGAACACGCCGTCCGAACCGGTGAGCAGCATGGCACCGCTCCTCGCGTCCTTCGCGCCCTCCTCCAAGGCGGCTCGCATCGTGTCGTACATGGCCTGAGTCAAGGCGTTCTTCTTCGCGGGCCTGGTCATCGCGATGACCACGACGCCGTCCTCGCGCGAGATCGTCACGTCGCTGGTCGTCATGTCGGCACATCCTCCGGCTTGATGGGGACGTAACGTTCCGGCTGTGAGCCGTCCAAGTCTCGCACGCCGTACAGCCGCGCGAGATCGGCGACATGAAGCACCTGGCCGGCGAAGCGCGCCACGTCCTTGTCGGCGGCAAGCGCCGCGACGACACGTCCCGCATAGAGCGGGCTTTCCTTTGCCTCCTCGCCGAGGCCGGCGGCGATCACCCGCTCGGTGCGCACGAGCCCCGGCGAGAGCGAAAGCACGGTGACGCCATGCGGCGCGAGGTCTTCCGCCATGACGAAGGCCAGGCGGGCGGTGGAAGCCATGGCAAGATCATGGAAGGCATCCCCGAGAAAGGCGCCACCAGCATCGAATGTGCTGACGATGATCAGGCCCTTGCGGGCCGCCACCATGAAGGGCGCGAGCGCTTGCGCCGTGAGGAGATTGGCATAGACGGCGCTCTCCATGAGGTGACCGAGGCGCGCGGCCGGCCGTCGCCAGAAAGGCGTGCCGTAGGAAGAGCCGTCAGGGTAGCGCTCACCATCGAAGCCGTCATTGCCGCCGAAGACGTTGAGCACAGCGAGATCGAGGGATGGCGCCACGCGCCTGACATAAGCCATGAGCGCGTCAAGCTCGCGCGCCTGTGTGTGGTCGCAGCGAAACAGCAAGCCGTCACCGCCGCGCGCGCTCACTTCGCGCGCCGTCTCCTCGATGGTCTCCGGGCGTCCATCGGTCGAGGCACCGGCCTCCGAGGAACGGCCGGTGACGATCACGCGCCCGCCCGCCTCGCCGAGCGCAAGCGCGATGCCGCGCCCGACACCACGCGACCCGCCCGCGACGAGGCAGGTTCGGCCGTCGAGAGGACAGCCGGCCGCGAGACTCAAGACGCGAGCGCCGAGGCGGCGGCGTGGTGGATCGAAGCGGCGCCCGTCGTGATGGTGGCCTCAAGGCCGGGAGCGCCGGTCGCGATATTTTCGGCGAAGAAGCGCGCAATGCTGATGCGCCCCGCTTGCGCCGGGTCGGTATCGCCTTTGCTCGCTTGCCCATGAGCCGCAAGCGCCATTTCGGCGAGCGCGGCCGTCCCTTGCGCGATCCCGAAGAGGCGAAGATAGGGCGTGGCACCCGCGAGCGCGTCAGCAAGGGCCGTGTCCACCGTGCCGAGCATGTATTGCGTTGCCCGGTCGAGCGCCTCGACCGCGTCTCTCAACCGTGCCCCCATTTGCCCGAATGTCGGATTGTTGATCCCGACGAGCTTCTGTGCCGTGGCGCGCATGCCTGAGATGAGCGAGGCGGCCGCGCGGCCTTGCCCCAGCGGCAATTTGCGCGTGACGAGGTCGATCGCCTGGATGCCGTTCGTGCCTTCGTAGATCGGCGCAATGCGCGCATCGCGCAAATACTGCGCGGCGCCCGTCTCCTCGATAAAGCCCATGCCGCCATGCACTTGCACGCCGAGCGAAGCCACCTCCACGCCGATATCGGTGGAGAAGGCCTTGGCGACCGGCGTGAGGACGGAGGCGCGCTCGAAAGCCTCGGCGCGTGCCTGGGGCGTGGCGGAGCGATGAGCGCGATCGATGGCTTCCGCGGTGAGATAGCACAAGGCGCGCGCCGCCTGGGTCAGCCCGCGCATGGTGAGCAGCATGCGTTGCACATCAGGCTGCTCGGCGATGGGGCTCATCTGTTCGCCCGTGTCATGGCCCTTGGCGCCCGGCGCGCGGCCTTGGCGCCGCTCGAGCGCGTAAGCGAGCGCCTGCTGGGTCGCGCGTTCGGCAATGGCCACGCCCTGGGAACCGACATTGAGCCGTGCATTGTTCATCATCGTGAACATGCAGGCGAGGCCCCGATTTTCCTCGCCGATCAGGAAGCCCTTGGCCCCTCCTTTGTCGCCATACACCATGGTGCAAGTGGGTGAGGCGTGAATGCCGAGCTTGTGCTCGATCGAGTGGCAGCGCACATCGTTCGGCTCGCCGATCGAGCCATCCGCCCTGACGAGGAATTTCGGCACGAGAAATAGTGAGATGCCGCGCGTGCCGGCAGGCCCATCCGGCAAACGGGCGAGCACCAGGTGGATGATGTTCTCGGTGAGATCATGATCGCCGTAAGTGATGAAGATCTTCTGGCCGGTAATCTTGTAGGAGCCGTCGCCCGCCCGCTCGGCGCGGGTGCGCAATCGCGAGAGATCGGACCCCGCATGCGGCTCGGTGAGATTCATCGTGCCCATCCACTCGCCCGAGACGAGCTTGCCGAGATAGGTTTCCTTGAGCTCGTCGGAGCCATGCGCGTCGAGCGCCTCCATGGCGCCGAAGGTGAGCAGCGGGCCGAGGGCGAAGGCCATGCAGGCCGAGTTCCACATCTCCCCGCATGCGGTGGCGATGAGCGTCGGGAGATCCTGGCCGCCATAGTCGGCAGGCCCCGAGAGCGCGTTCCAGCCGGAAGCGGCCCAATCCCGATAGGCCTCGCGAAAACCCGCAGGGGCAGTGACGATGCCGTCCTCGAATTTCGCGCCCTCTTGATCACCGACGCGATTCAACGGATCGAGGCGCTCCGCGGCGAATTTCGCCGCCTCCTCCAGGATTGCCGGGCTCACATCCTCCTCGAGCTCCGGCGCCAGGCCCTCGGCAATCAGGCGCTCAAGCCCCGCGACATGGCGCAGCGTGAACAGCATGTCCGCGACTGGAGCACGGTAAGTCATCTTGCAAGTCTCCTGGCTCTTTGCTCTCCTGGCCCCTTGCTCTCTGGCCCCTTCTCGAGAATCAACTGCATCGCTTGACAAGACAAGCAGACGAAGCGGAAGGCGATGATCGATGTCATCCTAAGGGCGGCATCGGCTTTTGCCGAAAGATAGTTGAGCAATGAAGCAATCCCCGTCAATCCGCGGCGCGAGACGCAACCTTCGCGAGACGCGGCGCTTGGCTCCCGACGCGGTGGGGATTGCCGAGGCCGCCGCTCTCTTGCGCGCGGGACGGCTCGTCGCTTTTCCGACCGAGACGGTCTACGGGCTCGGCGCCGACGCCACGAATCCGCGTGCCGTGGCGGCCCTTTATGCGGCAAAAGGCAGGCCCTCCTTCAATCCGCTTATCGCTCACCTTCCCGATCTCGAAGCGGCCTTGGCACAAGGGCTGTTCAACGCCACGGCGCGCGAGCTCGCCCGTGCCTTCTGGCCTGGTGCGCTGACGCTCGTTGTTCCGCTCGCTGCGCGCGCCAGCGTCTGCGACCTTGCGCGGGCCGGGCTCGACAGTGTGGCGCTGCGCGTGCCGGCCCATCCCCTGGCGCGGCGTCTTCTCGACGCGACCGGCGCGCCCATTGCGGCGCCTTCGGCCAATCGTTCGGGCCGTGTAAGCCCTACCGAGGCTTCCCACGTGCTCGACGATCTCGATCGGCGCATCGACGTGGTGCTCGACGGCGGCCCCACTCCCATCGGGCTTGAATCGACGATCATCGCCTGCCTCTCGACAAAACCGGTGCTGTTGCGCGCCGGCGGCATTCCGCGCGAAGCGATCGAGCTCGTGGTCGGCAAGCTCGGGAAAGCAGGAGAAGCTTCGACGGACCGCTTGCGCGCGCGCGCCGCGAAGCATGGCGCGCCGGCTCCCAGCGTGCGAGACGATCCTCGCCCCGTTTCGCCTGGCCTTCTGGCTTCCCATTATGCGCCGCGCGCGAGCCTGCGACTCGGGGCGCACCAAATCGAGCGTGACGAGGCAGCCTTGCTGTTCGGCAGAAACGAGCCAGATGGGCTCGAGCGCGCATCCGCGGTGCTCAACTTAAGCGAAGTGAGTGACCTCGAAGAAGCGGCGGCGAATCTCTTCGGGCATTTGCGCAAGCTCGACGCTGCTCTCGCCTGCAGGAGGTCGCCGTGCATCGCGGTCTCGCCGATTCCCGAGAGGCAATTGGGCGAGGCCATCAATGATCGCTTGCGGCGCGCGGCCGCCGGAAGGTGACCCGGCTGATCGTGCTTTTGACCTCTGCCCCAGCGGGTGGTCGGCGCCTCACCCCTTCGGCGCGGGCGCGCCGATCGGCGGCTCGGCCGTCATCCCGGCGAGCACCTCCGCCACATGGCGCACCTCGATGCGTTCGCCCTCGCGCGACAGCTTGCCGGCCATATTCATGAGGCAACCGAGATCGCCGGCGAGCAAGGTCGGCGCTCCGCTCGCTTTCACCTTTTTCGCCTTCTCGGTGACGATGGCATTGGAGATGTCCCCGTATTTCACCGCGAAGGTCCCGCCGAAGCCGCAACAGACATCGGCATCGGCCAATTCGGTGAGCTCGAGCCCCTCCATCGCGGTGAGCAGCTTGCGGGGCTGAGCCCGAACGCCGAGCTCACGCAGGCCCGAGCACGAATCATGATAGGTCACCTTGCCGTCGAAGCGCGCCTTTACGCGCTCGAGCTTCATCACATCGACAAGGAAGGAGACGAGCTCATAGGTCTTCTCGGCGAGCGCGCGTGCGGGCCCCACGAGGTTGGGATCATCGGCGAAGAGCTCGGGGAAATGCGCACGGATCATGCCGGCGCAGGAACCGGACGGCGCGACCACGTATTCGAAGCCGCTGAAAGCCTCGATCACCTGGCTCGCAATGGCGCGTGCGGTGGCGCGATCGCCCGAGTTGTAGGCTGGTTGCCCGCAGCAAGTCTGGATAGGCACCCCGACGATGCAGCCCGCCTCCTCGAGCAGCCGCACCGCGGCGAAGCCCACCGAGGGGCGGATAAGGTCGACGAGGCAGGTGACGAAGAGGCCGACACGCGGCTTTGGGGGCAAAGAATTTGTCGGCACGAAGAAAACCTTGAGGTCATGGCGCGGCGTGCGGCGCCTCGCGTGCATTGAACCATGCCGGGAGCAAGCTGCAAAGCTGGCGCAGGGGAACGGGTGTCCAACCCCGGATACACATGGATGTCAGAGCGGACCGGAGAGATAAGTGACAGCTTTTCGTGGTTCGGTCCGCCCCCATGTCGCGGCAATGATTTATATGCGGTATAAGCAAATGCTTATATCCTGATTGCGTCTCCGAAGCTTTGCTGTTAACACCCCGCGCAATTCTCCCGCGGCCCTTTCCCGGCCGCCTCCCTTCCATCGGAGCCGCCATGAGCACGGACTACGTCGTCAAGGACATCAACCTCGCAGGCTTCGGCCGCAAGGAGATCGCGATCGCCGAGACCGAGATGCCCGGCCTCATGGCCGTTCGCGAGGAATATGGCCCGAAAAAGCCGCTGAAAGGCGCGCGTATCGCTGGCTCGCTCCACATGACGATCCAGACCGCGGTGCTGATCGAGACGCTGAAGGCTCTCGGCGCCGATATTCGCTGGGCCTCGTGCAATATCTATTCGACACAAGATCACGCCGCGGCCGCGGTCGCGGCGTCCGGCGTTCCGGTTTTCGCGGTGAAGGGCGAGACGCTCAAGGATTATTGGGAATACACGCGCAAGATCCTCGAATGGGGAGATGGCGGCGCACCGAATCTCATTCTCGATGATGGCGGCGACGCGACGCTTTTCGTGCATCTGGGGGTACGCGCCGAGAAGGGCGACACCGGCTTCCTCGAGAAGCCGAGCTCGGAGGAAGAGGAGATCCTTTTTGCGCTGATCAAGCGCACCCTCACAGAGAAGCCGGGATGGTTCGCCAAGCTCGCTTCATCGATCAAGGGCGTCTCGGAAGAGACGACGACGGGCGTGCACCGCCTTTATGTGATGGAGAAGGAAGGGCGGCTCCTCTTCCCCGCTATCAACGTCAACGACGCGGTCACGAAGTCGAAATTCGACAATCTCTATGGTTGTCGCGAATCCCTCGTCGACGGTATCAGGCGCGGCACCGACGTGATGATGGCCGGCAAGGTCGCGATGGTCGCGGGCTTCGGCGATGTGGGGAAGGGCTCGGCCGCCTCGTTGCGCCAGGCGGGATGTCGCGTCATGGTCTCGGAGATCGACCCGATCTGTGCGCTGCAGGCCGCGATGGAGGGCTACGAGGTCACGACGATGGAGGATGCGGCACCGCGCGCCGACATCTTCGTCACCGCGACCGGGAACAAGGACGTGCTCACCGTCGATCACATGCGCGCCATGAAGGACCGCGCCATCGTCTGCAACATCGGCCATTTCGACAATGAGATCGAGGTTGCGGGCTTGCGCAATTTCAAATGGCACAATGTCAAGCCGCAGGTCGACGAGATCGAGTTCCCGAGCGGCAAGCGCATCATCCTTTTATCCGAGGGCCGGCTGGTGAATCTCGGCAACGCGATGGGTCATCCCTCCTTCGTGATGTCGGCTTCCTTCACGAACCAGACGCTCGCCCAAATCGAGCTCTTCACGCGCGCCGGCAAATACGAGAAGAAGGTGTATACGCTGCCGAAGCACCTCGACGAGAAGGTCGCGAGCCTGCATCTTGCGAAGATCGGCGTGAAGCTCACCAGGCTTCGTCCGGACCAGGCCGCCTATATCGGCGTGCCGGAGAATGGGCCGTTCAAGGCGGACCATTACCGCTATTGATTGCGCTCTCCGTTGGGGATCGGTTCCGACGGATGACCCCCATTCCTCGGAAAAATCGAGCTACAATCTTACAGAGCTGTGGTCAGGGCCTTTCCGACACATGGGGATCATTTGCCGGGCCGAGCCACCAGGCACCCGGCTTTGCGCCAAAAGGGGCTTCGGTCGTGCGGCTACGTGAATTACGGTATAGGTGATTCGCGCCGGCCGGCAGCCGGCCGCCATGGATCGATTCTGATGGATGTCTCCATCCGTCAGAAAAATCGATCCATAAAATGAGTTGTGGTCAGACCTTTTCCGACAAATGAGGACCATTTGTCGGGGCCGGACCACGAGGGCGCATCGCGGGAGACGGCAGATTGCAGGGGAGGGCTGGTCGAGGCAGAAAATCCGCGACCGGGCGCAATCGCGCCACGGCGTTCCTGCCGAGCTTCAGTCGGGTGAGCGAGGCTCTTCTTCTCACGAGCGTGGTGGCGAGCTCACTTCTTGGGTTTGCGGACCCCGCCTCGGCCCAGGACGGCGCGCGGCTCACGCGACTCGCCGATCTTGGCCTCCTGACAGATGAGCCGCGCGGCATCTTCTCGACCGCCTTCGTGGTCGGTCTCACCATATTCTCGATCACCGTCGCCGTATTGCATATTCGCGCACGCGATGTCTGGACGAGGCGCCTGCGGCGGCTCTCCGACCGCGCGGCCGAGACCGAGACCGCGCTCGACCGGGCAAAGCTCTTCCTCAACGCGGAACGGCAGGTCTTCGTCGTTTGGGCCGGCGAGAACGAGCCGCCAGTGATCGAGGGAGATCAAAGCTTCCTCGGGGCACAGGCCAGCGTCAACCGCCTCCTCGCTTTCGGTGCCTGGCTTCCACCTGATCGCGCCGGAGCGGTCGAAGCCGCGCTCGACCGATTGCGGTCCCGAGGTGAAGGCTTCGATCTTGCGATGCAGACGACCGCAGGCCAATTCGTCGAGGCGCAAGGGCGCGCCGTTGCCGGCCGCGCCGTCTTGCGCCTGCGCGAAACGACGGGCGACCGGCTCGAGCTGCAAAAGGCGTCCGAGGCCTTTCGCAAGCTCGCCGAGGAGGCCGATAATCTCCGCGCCTTGGTTGAGGCGCTCCCTGGCCCTGCTTGGCGGCGTGACCGGCTCGGACGGCTCGCCTGGGTCAACACGGCTTATGCGCGCTGCGTCGAGGCGCAAGATCCCGAAGATGCGGTGGCGCGCGGCCTCGAGCTTCTCGAACGCGCCGACAAGGAACGCAGCGAGCGCGTCTTGCGTGACGGCGGCGTCTTTCACGAGAAGCTCAACGCCGTGGCCGCGGGCCAGCGCCGCCTCTTCGATGTCGTGAGCGTGCAAGGGGCGGCGGGCAGCGCCGGGGTGGCGCTCGATGTGAGCGACATCGAGGCGCTCGAGGCCGCTCTCGACCGTCAGGCGAAGGCGCATGCGCTTCTCATCGACCGCTTGCCGACGGCGGTCGCCGTCTTCGACGGCACGAAGCACCTCGTCTCCTGGAACAGCGCCTATCGCGACATGTGGCAGCTCGACGAATCCTATCTCGAGAATGCGCCGACGGAGGGTGAAATCCTCGACAAGCTCCGTTCCGAGCGCCGCCTTCCCGAGCAGGGCGATTATCGTGGCTGGAAAACGCAGATCCTCGCCGCCTATCAATCAGTCGAGACGCGCGAGGATTGGTGGTACCCACCGGATGGGAGGGCCCTTCGTGTCGTCTCCTCGCCCAATCCGCAAGGGGGTGTCACTTACCTCTTCGATGACGTGACGGAACGCATGCAGCTAGCCTCGAAGTTCGAGGCGCTCACGCGCGTGCAAAGCGAGACGCTCGATACGCTGAAGGAAGGGGTCGCCGTGTTCGGCCCTGACGGCAAGCTCAAGCTGCACAACCTCGCCTTCGAGACGAGCTGGAACTTGGCGCCGACCCTCCTCGCCGCGGCCCCCCATATCGATGCGATCATCGAGAGGTGCCGGGCGCTCGCGCCCGATGCCAAGGTGTGGGAAGCGATGCGCGCCATCGTGACGGGATTGAGCGACCGCAGAAAAGCCTTGGAGCGGCGCCTGCCGCGCAGCGATTCGAGCCAATTCGACATCGCGGCGGCCCCCCTCCCGGATGGGGCAACGCTCATCACCTTCACGGACGTAACCGACAAGGTTTCGGCTGAAAGGGCCCTTCGCGAGCGCAACGAAGCGCTCGAGCGTGCTGCCAATCTGCGCGACGATTTCGTCCACCTCGTCTCTTACGAGCTGAGGTCCCCCCTCACCAATATCATTGGCTTCAGCCAGCTTCTGCGTGATCAGACCGTCGGGCCGCTGAACCAGCGTCAGCTCGACTATGCGGGCCATATCTCGCGTTCGTCGGCGGCGCTTCTCGCCATCGTCACCGACATCCTCGACCTCGCCACGATCGACAAAGGCTCGATCGATCTCGAGCTCGGCGCCGTGGATGTGCGAGAGACCATGGCGGCAGCGGCCGAAGGCGTGCAAGACCGTCTCGCGGAAGCCGGGATCCGTCTCGAGATCGCGACGACGAGCGATATCGGCTCCTTCATCGGCGACAGAAAAAGGGTGCGCCAGGTGCTCTTCAACCTTTTGTCGAACGCCATCGGCTTTTCGTCGAGCGGCCAAGCCGTGCGCCTCAAGGCCGAGCGCAAGGGCAACGAGATCGTGTTCACGGTGGCCGATGAAGGACGCGGCATCCCCGACGAGCTGAAGGAGCGCGTCTTCGATCGTTTCGAGAGCCACACCACCGGCGCGCGCCATCGGGGGCTCGGGCTTGGCCTGTCGATCGTTCGCTCCTTCGTCGAGCTGCATGGCGGACGCGTCTGGCTCGATTCAGCTCCCGGGCGGGGCACCGTCGTCACCTGCGTCTTTCCTGACGCGGCCATCCAGGCTCGGGCTGCGAGCTGACCATGCACGACGCGACGACGATGCCGCAAATGACTGAAAATGAGCAGCAAAGCTTCACCTGGACGATGGTGGCCAAGGGCGAAGAGGAGACGAACCGGCTCGCGCGCCACTTTGCGAGCTTCGTTGGTCCTGGCGATCTCATCACCTTGTCGGGAGGGCTTGGCGTCGGCAAGACGACTTTTGCCAGAGGCTTGATCCGCGCCGTGTCGCGTGACCCCGCGATCGAGGTGCCGAGCCCGACCTTCACTTTGATGCAAGTCTATGAGAGCGAGCGCTGCGCGCTCATCCATGCGGATCTTTTTCGGCTCCAGTCGCGCGACGAGCTCGAGGCGCTCGGCTGGGAGGAGATGTCGGAGAACGCGCTCGTCCTCGTCGAATGGCCCGAGCGCGCCGGCGTCGACACGGCCACGGAGAGGCTCGATGTCACCTTCGCGCTCCCTCCGGCCGCCGCGGCGAAAGCGTCGGAGGAACGCATCGTCACCTTCACCGGCACCGGCGCCTGGCAAGCGCGCCTTCGCCTCGCCAGGGCTGCCTTCGATCTGCTCGCTTCACGTGGCTGGAACGAGGCCAAACGCGAATTCATCCAGGGCGATGCATCGACGCGCGCTTATGAGCGATTGTGGCGCCCCGGCGAAAGCGCGATCTTGATGATCTCGCCGCCACGTCCGGATGGTCCGCCTTTGCGCGATGGCCGGCCTTATAGCGCGATTGCCAAGCTCGCCGAGCGCGCGGACGCCTTCGTCGCCATGGCGCAAGGCCTCGCTGAGCTCGGCTACTCGACACCGAAGGTCCTTGCGCGGGATCTCGACGAAGGCCTTCTGATCCTCGAGGACCTGGGCGACGAAGGCGTGGTCGAAGCGGGCGGACCAATCGCCGAGCGCTACGCCCTGGCGGCCGAGCTCCTGGCCGATCTTCATCGGCGTGATCTTCCCGAAACCTTGCCGATCGAGCCCGGGCGCGAGCATTCGATCCCGCGCTATGATCTCGAAGCGCTGCTCGTCGAGGTCGACCTTCTCAACGACTGGTTCGCGCCGCATGTGCTGCGCTCGCCCGTGCCCGCTTCTGCGCGGGCCGAATTCGCCCGCCATTGGCGCTCAGCACTGGTGCCGATCGTCACGGGGGCGCGAAGCTGGACCTTGCGAGATTTTCATTCACCGAACCTTCTCTGGCTTTCCGGGCGCGAGGGCTTGGCCAAGCTCGGCCTGCTCGATATCCAGGATGCGGTGATCGGGCACCCCGCCTATGATCTCGCTTCCTTGCTTCAGGATGCGCGGGTGGATGTTCCCCCGGAACTCGAGCTCAAGTTGCTCGCCGCCTATACGCATGCGCGCAAAGCCGCGGACGGAAAATTCGACCTCGCGACATTTGCGGCGGCCTATGCGACGTTGGGAGCCCAGCGGGCGACGAAAATCCTCGGCATCTTCGCCAGGCTCGACCGCCGCGACGGCAAGCCGCAATATCTCGCGCATATTCCGCGCCTCAAGAAATATTTGATGCGGAATTTGACGCATCCGGCCTTGCGCGATCTCAAGCTCTGGTATGAGACCAATCTGCCGGGCGTGTTTGGCGCGGTGCAGTAGTCCTTCTCGACAGATCTCATGGACATGTCTCCCGCCGTCAAGGCCAAACCCGCTCGTGCCATGGTCCTCGCCGCGGGATTGGGCAAGCGCATGCGCCCCCTGACCACCACCACGCCCAAGCCCCTCATCGAGGTCGCCGGCAAACCGCTTCTCGACCATATGCTCGATCGATTGGCCGAGGCCGGCATCGAGGAGGCGGTGGTCAACGTCCATTACCTGCCTTCGCTGATCGAAAGTCACCTCGGCCGCCGGCGCGCCAAGTCTCCGCGCATCCTCATCTCGGATGAGCGTCAGCGCCTGCTCGAGACGGGCGGTGGCGTGAAGAAGGCCTTGCGGCAGCTCGGCGATGCGCCTTTTCTTGTCGTCAACACTGACGATATCTGGGCCGAAGGGCCCCGCCCCAACCTCACGCGCCTCCTCGAATATTGGGATGTGTCGCGCATGGACGCGCTTCTCCTCCTCGCACCGACCGCGACGAGCTTTGGCTACGAAGGCAGGGGCGACTTCGCCATGGACCCGTTCGGGAGGTTACGGCGTCGGCGAGACCGGGAGATGTGCCCTTTCGTTTTCGCCGGTGTCTCGATCCTGAACCCGTCGCTCTTCGCCGATACGCCCGAGGGTGCATTCTCGCTCAACCTGATTTTCGACAAGGCGGCCGCCGAGGGAAGGCTCTTCGGCCTTCGTCTCGAAGGCTTCTGGATGCATGTCGGCACACCGAGCGCGGTTGCCGCCGCGGATGCGAGGTTCGCCGAAAGCGTGAGCTGA
>JAFAQA010000522.1 GCA_019246665.1 Hyphomicrobiales bacterium | reverse complement strand
AGCCCGTATGGAGCATCATCATGACGTCTTTGTTTGAAAGCTGGGAGAAGTGGTCGCCCCAGGTTCTCAGCCTCGTGCGAATCATCGCGGCGCTTTGTTTTCTTCAGCACGGCTTACAAAAATATTTCGGCTTCCCGTCGTCCACGCCTCCCGGGGACGCGCTTCACTATGTCCAAGGCCTGATCGAGATCGCAGGCGGCATTCTTTTGGCGCTCGGGCTCTGGACGCGGCCGGTCGCCTTCATCCTCGCCGGTGACATGGCGGTCGCCTATTTCACGCAGCATCTGCCGCGATCCTTCTTTCCCGCGCTGAACGGTGGTGATGCCGCCATTCTCTATTGCTTCATCTTCTTCTATATCGTCTTCGTCGGCGGGGGCGCTTGGAGCGTCGACCGAAAAATCTTGCATCAGGATTAGCCATCAGCGGCCCGGTCCCGACAAATGGTTCCCGTTTCTCGGAAGGGCCTGAGCACAACTCTACTGTGTGGATTGGTTCTCTGACTGACGGAGATCGTCTGTCAGAGTAAATCCACCAGAGCCGTGGGAGCGCCGTCATGACGTCACCCTTCGCGGGCTTGCAGAAATATTCGCCCCAGGTGCTCAGCCTCGTCCGCATCGTCGCGGCGGCGAGCTTCTTCGAATTCGGGCTCGAGAAATATTTCGATTTTCCGGGTCCAGCACATATCGACATGACGCCGATCTATTACGTCCAGGGCGTCATCGAGATCGTCGGCGGCTTCCTCTTGCTGATCGGCGCCTTCACGCGCGTCGTGGCGTTCATTCTGTCGGGCGACATGGCTGTCGCCTATTTCATGGTTTATTTCCCGCGCTCCTTCTTTCCGGGGCAGAATGGCGGCCTCTCCGCCATGCTCTACTGCTTTCTCTTCTTCTACCTCGTGTTCGCGGGCGGGGGCGCATGGAGCGTCGATCGCGCGATCCTGAAGCAGGATTAGGACAGGGGTGGTGAATGGAAGAACGGGCGCCGACGCGGCGCCCGCTTTGTTCAGGCCGCCTTCCGCTTTCCGCTGATCAGGCCGCGATTGATGAGCACTTCGGCGATCTGCACAGCGTTGAGGGCCGCGCCCTTGCGCAGATTGTCGGAGACGCACCAGAAGGCGAGACCGTTCTCGACGGTCGGGTCTTCGCGCAGCCGCGACACATAGGTCGCGTCCTCGCCCGCCGCCTCATGCGGCGTCACATAGCCGCCGGGCTCGCGCTTATCGACGATGAGGATGCCGGGCGCTGAGCGCAGCACTTCGCGCGCCTCCTCGACAGTGATCGGGCGCTCGAACTCGACATTCACGGCCTCGGAATGGCCGATGAAGACGGGGACGCGCACACAGGTCGCGTGCAGCCTGATCTTCGGATCGAGGATCTTCTTCGTCTCCACGATCATTTTCCACTCTTCCTTGGTCGAGCCGTCCTCCATGAAGACATCGATCTGCGGAATGACGTTGAAGGCGATCCGCTTGGGGAATTTGCCCCCTTTCACCTCGCTCGCCGTGAACACGGCACGCGTCTGCTCGAAGAGCTCGTCCATCGCGTCCTTGCCGGCACCCGACACCGATTGATAGGTCGAAACTACCACGCGCTTGATGGCGGCCGCGTCGTGCAGAGGCTTGAGCGCGACGACGAGCTGCGCCGTCGAGCAATTCGGGTTGGCGATGATGTTGCGCTTGGCGAACCCCGTGACCGCGTCCGCATTCACCTCGGGCACGATGAGCGGCACGTCGGTGTCGTAGCGCCAGGCCGAGGAGTTGTCGATGACGACCGCGCCTTGCGCGGCGATCTTGGGCGACCACTCTTTCGAGATCGCGCCGCCGGCCGACATGAGGCAAATATCCGTGCTCGAAAAATCGAAGTAGTCGAGCGCTTTCACTTTCAGAGTCTGTTCCCCGAAGGTGACTTCCTGGCCGACGCTGCGGCGCGATGCCAGCGCCACGACCTCATCGGCCGGAAAGGCGCGCTCGGCTAGGATCGTCATCATTTCACGGCCCACATTGCCCGTGGCGCCAACTACAGCGACCTTGTAACCCATCGGATTATCCTCGTGTCCTGTAAGATCTTCGTCTTGAAGATCTGGAGCTTTCTCTGGATTTGCCTTGGTCGCGAGGCGCTCGCCGCCTCGGCCAAAATGCCCTTGATGCTCTCCCCCGCCTCATTGCCGCGGGACTGAACCGCGGGCCGCCTCCTCATCCCCATCGGGAGAGAGGACCCGGAGCGAGGACAGGCTTAGCGCGTCGTGCCGGCTTTCGCGGCCGACGTTTTCGTCGCGGTCGTTTTCGGGGCGAAATTCGCGGCCTTCACGAGCATGGACTGAGCTTCTCCTCGGCGCGGTGCCGATGCTGCGTGGGAAGCACGGTTTCGCGGAAATTGTCAATGGGGGGCACCCTTTCAGAGCCAGTTAAGGTCGAATGAAATTCGGTGCGTCGTGCCCCGGGGATGGTTTGGCGGCCAATACATCCAACGAACGATCACGTTCCTCGTCGCCTCTCACTAGTAACGACGTCTTTACTAGCGCTGTCCCTTGGTCAAGCGATCGTTCCTAGCGGTCCGGTCGGCTCCAAGAGATGGAAGCCTGCTCCTCTCCTTCGTTCACCGGATCGGTGGCGCGTAAAGGATGCCGCCCTTTGACCAGAGCGCATTCATCCCGCGCGGCAGCTTCAAGGGCGAGGACGCGCCGACATTACGCTCGAAGATCTCGCCGTAATTGCCTCCCGCCTGGACGGCGCGCATCGCCCAATCCTCCGAGAGGCCGATGCGCGAGCCGAACTTCCCTTCGACGCCGAGAAGCCGCTTCACCTCGGGATTCGGCGATTTCACCTCGTCGACGGCATTCCCCTTCGTGACCCCGAGCTCCTCGGCATCGATCAAGGCGTTCAGGGTCCAACGGACGACGTCGAACCACTTGTCATCGCCATCGCGCACCACGAGGCCGAGCGGCTCCTTCGAGATCAGCTCGGGGAGGATCACGTAATTTTCGGCATCGGCGAGCTTCAATCTCGCGGAAGCAAGCGCGGACGTGTCGGAGGTGAGGACGTCGCAGCGTCCGTCGCCGAAGGCTTTCGCCGCATCGTCATCGCTCGCAAAGGAGACGAGCTCGTATTTGAGCTTGTGGGCGCGGAAGAAGTCGGCCGCGTTGAGCTCGCTCGTCGAGCCTTGTTGCGTGCACACCGAAGCACCGCCGAGCTCGGTGACGGAGGTGATGCCGGCTGACTTCTTCACCATGAAGGATTGCCCGTCGAAGAAGGTGAAGCCGGTGAAATGGAGCCCCGCGCCCGTGTCGCGCTGCATCGTCCAGGTGGAGTTGTGGGTCAAAAGATCGACCTCGCCCGACATGAGCGCCTGGAAGCGGATCGTGGCCGTTAGTGGCACGAATTTCACCTTGGAAGCATCGCCGAGAACGGCCGCCGCGATGGCGTGGCAGATATCCGCGTTGAAGCCCTTGAACGCACCCTCCTTGTCGGGCTGGCCGAAGCCCGGCAGGTTCGGATTGATGCCGCAGATCAATTGATCGCGCGCCTTCACCGCATCGAGCGTCGCGGCTTCCGAGGACGAGGTGACCGTCGTGGGCACGCCAAGCGTGAGGATGAGCCCCAAAGCCGCCCGCACCCGCTGGTCCGCGATCCAGCCAAAAAGGCATCCGGAGAGGCGCACGGAGAGGCGGCGAAGAGCGGATTTCATGGAAGGTTCCTTCTCGAAGGCGGCAATATCGTCAATAGGCGAGGTGAAGGTTCGCGAAGGACAATGTGCGAAGCGCCGGATCGATCGACATGAGGTCCTCTCCCACGATCACCGGCCCGCGAAAGCCTTTCCGGATTTCCGCGACGAGCGCCGAGCGATCCGCGTTCGGCGGCACGAAATGAGTGAGCGCGAGCGCCATGACCCCCGCGTCGCGTGCAATCTTGGCGATTTGCCGGGGGGTGAGGTGGTAGGAGCGGACCGCCGCGATCGTCTCGGCCGAGCGTACCCCTTGCGTCGGCATCATCTCGCGATCGACGAACACCTCGCAGACGAGAAGCTCGGCGCCTCGCGCAGCTTCGACGAGAGCAGGCACGGGCCTCGTGTCGCCGGAGAATACGACGCGCGTCTTGCCTTGGCGCAGGACGAGGCCGAAGGCCGGCTTGACCGGCCGGTGGTCGACACTGAAAGGCTCGGCTTCGAGATCGCCGAGCCTGATCGCGCGCCCTTCCGCCAATTCATGGAACTCGACCTCAAGGCCGAGGCTCGAGGGACGCCGCTCATGGGCGATGCGAAGCTCACGCTCATCGGCGTAAGCTTCAAGGATGTGGCGCATATGCGAGATCACGTTCGCTGGCGCATGCACCACGAAAGGGCGCGCGCGGCCTTGATGCCAGCTCGACACGAGAAGCTGGTAGAAATCGACCACATGGTCGGAATGGTAGTGCGTCACGATCAGCGCATCGATGTCGGCGCCGCGCTCGCCGGCCGCGACGAGCCGCTGCGAAACACCGGCGCCGCAATCGATGAGGAGACGCGCTCGCGAGCCGGTCACGAGATGCGCGGGTCCTGCGCGCATGGGTGATGCGACAGGACAGCCCGTGCCGAGAAAAGTGAACTTCATGGCCATCGCCTGAGTGAGGTGATCGACACAGCGGCGCGCGTCGCGATGCGCTCTCCGACGCACATTCCCGAGATCATCCTCAGCCTCCGAGCGCGCCGCCATCCGAGCGTGGATCATGCGCGGCCTCGATCGAGCCGTCACGATGCCGGACCAGCGCGCCGGCATGGCCGAGACCCTCGTCATAGGCGCGATCGAGCACCAGCACCGGGTGACCCGCCTGCTCGAGCGCCCGCACCAGGCTCGGATCGAAGCGGTTCTCCAGTGTGAGATCGATCCTGGTCTTTCCCCAGGTGCGCCCCAGCAGCCAGCGCGGCGCGTCAATGGCCTTATGCAAAGGCTCACCGAAACACACATGGCGCGTGAAGAGCTCCGCCTGGAATTGCGGCTGGCCGTCACCGCCCATGGCGCCATAAGACATCACGCGCCCGTCCTTGAAGAGGGCGAGCGGCGGGTTCAGCGTGTGGAAGGGTCGCCGTCCCGGCTCGAGCGGGTTCAGGGCGCCCGGGTCGAGCGAGAAGGACACGCCGCGATTTTGCATGAGCAGCCCGGTACGCGGCAAAACGCAGCCGGAGCCGAATTCCCAATAGGTGCTTTGGATGTAGCTCACCGCGACGCCGTCGGGATCGATCGCCCCCATCCACACCGTGTCGCCGATCGGCACCGCGCCGCCGAAAGGTGCGGCCCTCTTGCGATCGATGACCGCGGCTTCCCGATCGAGATTGCCCTTGGTGAGCACGCTCGCAGGATCCTCTTTCAGGCGATCGAAATCGGTGACGATCCGGTTGCGCGCCGCGAAAGCGCGCTTGGTCGCCTCGATCAACCCGTGCACATGCGCGAAGCTTTCGGCTCTTTCGACCCCGAGCCGCTCGAACAGAGCAAGGATCATGAGGGAGGCGAGCCCTTGCGTCGGCGGAGGCGCGTTGTAAAGGCGCGCAAGCTTCATCTCGACGCTCAACGGCTCGCGCTCGACCGCGCGATAGGCTTCGAGGTCGCGGCGCGTCACCGCGCTGCCGATGCGCGCGAGATCCGCCGCGATCTCGCGCCCGACATCGCCCCGATAGAAATCCTCGAGGCCGGCATCGGAAAGCTGCGACAGCATGTCGGCGAGCGCCGGTTGACGAAGCGTCATGCCGGCCTTCGGCAGCTTGCCCTCGGTGAGGAAAACGTCGGCGAAACCGGGCGCCTCGGCGAGGGCCTCGAATTCGGAGGGCTCGTTGCGCGCCATCGAAGCGGAGACCGGGAAGCCTTCCCGCGCCAGCCGCGTGGCGTCCGCGAGAAGATCACCGAGCGGCAGGCGTCCGCCGAGACTGCGCGAAAGCTCATAGGCGAGCCCGAACCCGCCAACCGCTCCCGGAACCGTGAGGGCCGCGAGCGGCCCGCGCGAGGGGATGGTGTCGTAACCCTTCTCGCGATAGCTCGCGATCGTCGCCTTGGCGCCGGCGCCGCCGCAAGCCTCGATCGCACGTACCCGCCGCTTGCTATCGGCGATCAGCCAAAAGCCGTCTCCGCCGAGCGAATTCATATGCGGGTAGACGACCGCGATGGTCGCTGCCATGGCAAGCATCGCCTCGATCGCGTTGCCGCCTTCGGCCATGACCGCGCGCCCGCTCTCGGCCGCGAGCCTATGCGGCGCGGCGGCCGCAAAATGGGGAAAGCGCGTTTCGTTCATGAGTTCCGCGGAAGGAGAAGAGGAGATCGGCGCGCGCCTAAGTAGCGGCAACTGGCAAATCTGCAAGAGCCACCCGGCCGCGCTGGCGCCCTACCCCGCTCGTTCCCGCGAATGGGAACCAGACCGGTTCAATGCTGGCGGGCCGGCAGAAGGCTTGATCTCCGCCTTCGCGGAGATGAGCGGAAATGGTTGCGCCCTACGTTCCCACGATCAGGAAAGGGTGAGCGCCATTACTCCGCACGCCAATCCTCTGCCCATGTCGGTGAGAGATCGGCATGCCCCGTGGTCACATAGCCTTTGAGCCATTTCGGCAGGATATGCGGCTCGGCCCGGAAGAAGAGCGGCACATGTGGCAGCGCGGTCGCGTAGATCTTCTGCATTTCGGCCCATAAATCAATCTGCTTCTCGGGATCGAGCTCGCGCTCGGACTGATCGATGAGATCGTCGAGCCTCGGGATCGAGATACCGGAATAGTTCGAGCCGCCGTAAGAATTCGCAGCCGAGGGAACGCCGCTCGTCGCGTAGTTCCGCCGCGGCGATTCATTCACCTCAAAACTCGACGCGTACATCACCATGCCGGGGAAAGTGCGCTTCTTCAGTGTCTCGCCGAACATGGTGCGCGCCGGCTCGTTCTTGATCGTCACCTCGATGCAAGCCGCCTTCCAGTTCGATTGGAGCACTTGCTGCTGCAATTCGCGCAAGCGATTTCCGGCCGTCGTGGTGAACTCGAAGGAGAGGCGGTCGCCCTTCTGATTGCGGCAAATCCCGTCCGCCCCCGGCGTGAAGCCGGCCTCCGTCAGCAGCGTCTTAGCCCTCGCCGGATCGTACGGGTAGGCCGGCACATCCTTCGAGAAATTGGCGCTCATCGACGGCACGAAGGCGTTGGCGACCGGCTGCAAGCCTTGGAACAGCTTGTCGGTCAAGGTCTTGCGATCGGCCGCGTAGACAAGCGCCTGGCGCACCTTGAGGTCGGCGAGCAGCGGGTTGTCGTGGGCGAGCTCGATATGCTCATAGGCGAGGGTCGGCACGAAAAGGTAGACGTAATCGTTCGGGTGCTGCTTTCGCAGCTCGAGCGCCTGATCGATGGTGAGACCGACGCCTTCACCCGCCACCATGTCCACATCGCCGGAAAGAAGGTTGGCCTGAAGCGCCGCGGTGTTCTGGATGAATTTAAGCACAATGCGTTTGAAGTAAGGTTTGGTGCCGCTCCAATAAGGGTTCGGCTCGAGCACGACTTGCGCGCCTGATTGATAATCCTTGATCAGGTAAGGGCCGTCATAAAGGCCGGGCGTCAACGGCGCGCGATTATACACCGTCTGCTTATTGTAGCCGCCGCTCGCCGCCACCTCCTCGTAGACCGGGCCTTCGATATGCACCGGCAGAAGCTGGGCCCATTCATTGTAATTCGTCTGGATGGAATCGAGGTGGATGACGGCGGTGAGATCATCGACGACCTCGACCTTCTCCGTGTGCGCCCACGCCTTCGGCAAATAGAAGCCGGACTTCGGGTCGCGCGCCACCCGCGCCGTGAAGGCGATGTCCTTCGCGGTGACATTCTCGCCGTCACCCCATTTAAGGCCGGGCTTGAGCTTGATCGTCACCGCCATGCCCTTCTGGCCGTCGGTGCGATCCTCGAGCTTCGCGAGCCCGTTCTTCACGGTGGGCAGCTCGGCGCATAAAAGGCAGGAGTTCTTCCAGTCCTTGTCGAAGGCGGTCACCTTGCGCGTGACGAAGGCGAGGACATAATCCTTGATCGTCTCGGCATCGATATACGGGTTGAAGCTCGAGGGGAATTGCGCGATCCCGATGGTGAGCTCGTCATGCGCCGCGAGGCTGGGCGAGGCCAGGCTGAGAAGAACCGCACAGGCCGCAAGGGCCCCTTTCATACCACGATAGAATCGCTGGATCCGCATGGCTGCCTCACCCCGTTATTTGTTTTTTTTTGACGTATTCGGCTCATTCGGCCCGCCAGGCATAAGACCAGTTCGAGGTCGCATCGCCGATCCCCGATGGCGTATAGCCTTGGAGCCAATGGGGCACGACATGCGCGTCGGCGCGGAAGTAGATCGGTATCTGCGGCAATTGCGTCGCATAGATCTTCTGCATCTCGGCCCAGAGCACCTTCTGCTTTTCGGGGTCGAACTCCTTTTCGGCCTGCTCCGTGAGCTCATCGAAGCGCGGGATCGAGATGCCCGAATAATTTGAGCCGCCATAGCCGTTGGCCTCGGTCGGGATGCCGCTCGTGGTGTAGCCGTTGCGCGGCGATTCCGTCATCTCAAGCCCGGAAGCGAACATCACCATGCCGGTGAACTTCCGCTTCTTCAGCGTTTCGCCGAACACGGTGCGCGCCGGCTCGTTCTTGATCGTCACCTCGATGCAGGCCGATTTCCAATTCGACTGCAGCACCTGCTGCTCGAGCTCGCGCACACGGTTGCCGGCGGTCGTCGTGAACTCGAAGGAAAGCCGCTCGCCCTTGGTGTTGCGGCAGATGCCGTCGGGGCCCGGCGTGAAGCCGGCTTGCGCAAGGAGCGCTTTCGCCCTCTCGGGATCATAAGGCAAAGGGGCGAGGTCCTTCGCGGCATTCGCATGGCTCGGCGGCACGAAGCTCGCGGCGACGGGGAGCATGTCGTCGAAGAGCTTCTGCGTCAGCGTCTTGCGATCCGCCGCGTAGACGAGCGCCTGACGGATGCGCACATCCTGAAGCATCGGGTTGTCGTGAGCGAGCTCGATATGCTCCATGTAGAGATTGGGCAGGAACATATAGGTGAAGCGGTCGGGATATTTCTTGCGGAGCTCGAGCGCCTGGTCAACCGTGAGGCCGATCCCTCCCTCCGCAACCATATCGACATCGCCGGACAAAAGATTGGCCTCGAGCGCCGCAGTGTTGCCGATGAACTTCAGGACGATGCGCTTGAATTGAGGCTTCTCGCCGTTCCAATACGGGTTCGGCTCGAGAACGATCTGCGCGCCCGACTGGTAGTCCTTGACGAGATACGGGCCGTCATAAAGGCCTGGCGTCGTCGGCGCACGATTGAAGACGCTCTCCTTGTTGTAAGCGCCGGTGCCCGCGGCCTTTTCAAATGCTGGGCCTTCGACATGCTCGGGCAGGAGCTGCGCCCATTCATTGTAGCTCACATAAAGTGAGTTGAGGTGGATGATGGCCTTGCGGTCGTCGACGATCTCGACCTTGTCGATCTTTGCCCAGCCCTTGGGAAGGGCAAAGCCAGATTTCGGATCCGCCGCGACGCGCGCCGTGAAGGCGATGTCCTTCGTCGTCACGGGCTCGCCGTCGCCCCATTTGAGCCCGGGCTTGAGCTCGAGCGTCACCGCCATGCCCTTGTGGCCGTCTGGCCGATCCTCGATCTTGGCGAGCCCGTTCTGCACGGTTGGAACTTGCGTGCACAAAATGCAGGAGAGCTTCGCGCCTTCGCCATATCCAGTGACGCGCGGCGTGACGAAGCCGAGCGCATAGAGCTTCACGTCCTCGGCCTCGATATAAGGGTGAAGGCTCGACGGAAACTGCGAGATGCCGATCGTGAGCTCGTCATGAGCGGCGAACGCCGCGCCAACCGGGGCGCTCGCACCGGCAAGGCCAAGGACAAGTGCGGCAGCCAAGCGACGGGTCAAGCGTTCGATCGACATGGGCATCCTTTCTCTCGGGCGCGGGGCTGGCCGGAGCTCCAGTGGTCCGGCCCCGACAAATGTCTGCATTTGTCGGAATAGGCCTGACCACAACTTCATAATGTTGTGAATCGATTTTATCGACGGATGGTCAGCATCCGTCGAAATCGATCCACTATGCGGCAAGCGTCATTCCGGTGATGTCGATCGCCGGCTTTCGCCCCGCGATCAGATCGGCCGTGATGCGGGCCGAGCCCGCCGACATCGTCCATCCCATATGCCCATGTCCGGTGTTGAACATGACGTTGCGGTAACGGCCGCGCCCGAAGATCGGCGTGCCTTCCGGAGTCATCGGACGCAAGCCCGCCCAATAGCTCGGCTTCTCGTAATTCGCGCCGTCGGGGAAGAGCTTGCGCATCACGCCCAGCATGTAGTCGAAGTCTGCGGGCTTATGCGATTTGTCGTAGCCGGCGAATTCGGCGGTGGCGGTCGCGCGAATGCGGTCGCCGAAGCGCGCATAAGCGACGAGATTGTCCTCATCCACGCCGCCGATGGTCGGTGGGTTATTGTGCCCCTCGAGCGGCAAGGTCACCGAATACCCTTTGATCGGATAGATCGGCAGCGAGGCGCCGAGCTTCGTCGACAGGAAGGGGCTGAAGACCCCGAGCGACATCACGAACTCTTCGCCGGAAACCGTACCGTTTCTTGTCGTGACGCCGGTCACGCGATCGCCGGACGTCGCAAAGCCGGTGACCTCGGTGTTGAAACGGAAGTCGACGCCGAGTCGTTCGCTGCAATAGCGGGCAAGGTTCAAGGTGAAGATGCGGGCATCGCCGCTGCCGTCGCTCGGTGCGAAGATCGCTCCCGCGAACTGATCTTTCACGGGCTCGAGCGCCGGATCGATGCGCGCCATCTCGTCGCGGTCGACCGTCCGCAATTCGAGGCCCTCCTCCGAAAGGATGTTCGTGTGCGAGGCCCCGCGCTCGAAGGATTGCGCCGAACGGTAGAGGTAGAGAAGCCCTCCCTTCAGCTCATGATAATCCACGCCGCTCTCGGCGCTGATGCGTTGCAGCTCGCCTTGCGAATAGATGCACAGCCGAACCTTGCGCTTTGTGTTGGTGCGCGCCCGCTCCGCGGTGCAGTTGCGCAGGAACTTCAACGTCCAGGAAAACAGGCGCGGGTCGAGGCTGGGCTTGAAGCGAAGCGCCTGGCTCTTGTCGAAGAGCGAGCGCCAGAGAATGCCGGGCGCTCGCGGCGAGGACCAGGTATAGGCATGGCCCGGCGCGATCAATCCGGCATTGGCGAAGCTCGTCTCCGAAGCCGGCTCCGCGAGCCGATCGAGCACCGTGACTTCATGCCCGTCCCGCGCCAGCTCATAGGCGGTGGTGACGCCGATGACACCCGCTCCCAAGATGACGGCGCGCATCCCTCTCTCCTCCCCGTTCCCGGCGTTCCGCCACCGGCGCCTTTGTCAGATTGCCGCGACGACGCCGATCTCCACCTTGAAGCGCGGCGCGGCGAGCTTCGCCTCGACCGTGGCGCGCGCCGGCGTGTTGCCTTGCGAAACCCAGCCGTCCCAGACCTTGTTCATCTGGTCGAAGGTCGAGATGTCGG
>JAFAQA010000361.1 GCA_019246665.1 Hyphomicrobiales bacterium | reverse complement strand
CATGAGGGCCGGCAAGCGGATCGCGGGTGGCCTGTCCATGGCGCAAGGCCATGTCGATGCCGATGCGCGGAATGAGCTCGAAGGTGGTGAGCGCGGAACCGGCACCCGCCTTCATCCGCGCCAGAAGCGCGAGGCCGGCTTCGGCCGGACCGAGGCCGCAGAAGGCGGTGGCGAGCGAGGTCGGGCGCGGGAGGAGCTTGAGAACCGCAGCCGTGATGATGCCGAGCGTGCCTTCCGCGCCGATGAAAAGATTCTTCAGATCGTAGCCGGTATTGTCCTTGCGCAGCTTGGAGAGGCCGTTCATCACGCGCCCATCCGCAAGCGCCACCTCGAGGCCGAGCACGAGATCGCGCGCATTGCCATAGGCAAGAACCGCAACGCCTCCCGCATTGGTCGAGAGGTTGCCACCGATGGTGCATGAACCTTCCGAAGCCAATGAAAGCGGAAAGAGCCGATCCGCCGCCGCGGCGGCTTCCTGAGCCTTCAGAAGCGTAAGGCCAGCCTCGACCGTCATCGTGTTCGACAAGGGGTCGACCTCGCGCACCTTGTCGAGCCGCGTGAGCGACAAGATGATCGCATCGCCGGAGGCGTCCGGAACTTGCCCGCCGACGAGGCCCGTATTGCCCCCTTGCGGCACGACGGGAGTACGGCTGCGCGAGGCCAACGCCAGCAGCTTCGCCACCTCTGCGGTCGTGCCGGGACGCACCACCGCAAGCGCGCGCCCGTGGAACATGTTGCGCATTTCCGTGAGATAGGCAGCTTGGTCGGAAGCCTCGGTGAGCACATAACGCGCCCCGCTTATCCGCGCGATCTCATCGAGAAGGGCTGCGCGCTGAGGCTTGTCCAGCATATCGAGGCTCCGAACCTGTTCGCGTGATCCGCAATGAAGGGCATTCCGGCTCCGGCGTTATCTCACGCCGAGCCGGCGTCTCCAAAGGAGGGCTCCCCTGAAGATCGGCTAAGGAATTGCCCTGGGCCGGGATCGCGAGGGTGCTCGATGTTGAGATCCTTCATGGAGCCAATGCGAGGTCTTCCATTTCAAGATATGGAGGGGCAGGGTCGATTGGAAAGGGCTCATCTTAGAGTCCCCGCCTGACGAGACCCTGGAAAGGCTCGAGCTTCGCCTTTACGCCATCGACATGATCACCGTCATCTTCATCGCCCGTGACGAGGAGGAGCCCTTGCTGCGCAGCCTTGCGGCGCTCGCTCCCTTGGCGGCCGAAGGCCTCATCGGCGACGTGATCGTCGCCGATCTTTTCTCGCGCGACGCGACCGGCGCCGTGGCGGAAGCGGCCGGCTGCACCCTCGTCGAGAACTGCGCAAACGAGCGCGCTGCCCTGGAGCGCGCCGTCAAGCTCGCGCGAAAGGAATGGCTCTTGGCGCTTAAGCCCGGCGACACGCCCGGCGCTCCCGTCGCGGCAAGCTTGCGCGATCACATCGCGCGATATGCGCAAACACGTCTTCCGCTTGCCTTCCTTGCGCTTTCGACGGACGCAGGCTGGGGGAAGCGCGCGCTGCTTGGCAAGCTCTTCGATGTCTTTGGCTTCGCGGCGCGAGACAGTCTTCGTCTGCTCGTGCCCCGCGGGGAGGCCGACCTCCTGTCAAAGGTGGCTGGGCACTGGCGCGGCGCGCGATCACGTGCGCCGATCGAAAGGGCTGTCACCCTGGACTTGCGGTCTTGACGCGATCAGCCGGCCTTGCGGCGCAAATGCTCGTCAAGGCGCGGCATGATCTCGACGAAATTGCAGGGACGGTGGCGGTAATCGAGTTGCGAGGCGAGGATGCCTTCCCAAGCATCGCGGCAAGCGCCGGGCGAGCCTGGCAACACGAAGATGAAGGTGCTCCCGGCAAGCCCCGCCGTGGCTCGCGACTGAATGGTCGAAGTGCCGATCTTGCCGAAGGATATCTGGTGGAACACCGTCGAGAACCCTTCCATCCTTTTATCGAAAAGGGGCTCGGCGGCTTCGGGCGTCACGTCGCGGCCCGTGAAACCGGTGCCGCCGGTCGTGATCACCACGTCGATCTTGGGATCCTCGATGAAGGCCCGAAGCTTCGCGGCGATCGACGCCCTGTCGTCCTCGATGATGGCGCGGGCAGCGAGCTTGTGCCCAGCGTCGGTGAGCAGCTTCTCCAGCGTGGCGCCGGATTTGTCGTCTTCGAGGGACCTCGTATCGGACACGGTGAGCACGGCGATGGCAAGCGGCAAGAACGGACGGCCTTCATCGGTGCGCGACATGGACCTTCTTCCTTCGGTGACGCTCACGACCGGACAGTTTGAGCCCGATGCGCTAAAAGCGTAGGGATCACACGCTCGCACCGCAAGCCGCGTTGACGCGCACGGGCGAAAAGCTAGCATGCGAGATTAGAGCCATCCCTAGTCTTAAGAGGCCGTCATGAAACACATTATCGCGCTTTGCGCGGCGGGTCTGTCGGCCGGCTTGCTCACGACGAGCCCGGTCCAAGCTGCAGCCCACGATCAGCTCACGATCGGGGTAGCGCAATTTCCCTCGACGCTGCACCCCAATATCGATGCCGAGGTGATCAAAGCCTACGCGCTCGGCTTCGTCATGCGGCAGATCACCGCTTACGACGCGAGCTGGAAGAATTCCTGCCTGATTTGCGCCGAGCTGCCGACCATCGAGAACGGGCTCGCGAAGGTCGAGGACCGCCCTGACGGCAAGAAGGGCATGGCCGTCACCATCAAGCTCAAGCCCGATCTCAAATGGGGCGATGGCGAAAAGGTCACGGCGAAGGATCTCGCCTTCACCTGGAAGCTGGCGCGCGACCCTAAGACCGGCTTCTCCAACACGCATCCCTGGACGCGAGCCGACAAGGTGGATGTCGTCGACGACGCGACCGCCGTCCTGCATCTCGACAAGGTGCTTTCATCCTATAACGAATGGGATCAGATCCTACCCGAGCATGTCGAAGGACCGATCTTCCACAAGGCGCAAGCGAACGGCGATTACATCAAGGAGACGGCTTATGCCCGCGCGCCGACGACGCCCGGCCTTTTCGATGGCCCCTACATCGTCACGGGCTACACCTCCGGCGCGCAGATCGTCATGGAGCCGAACCCGTATTGGGCCGGCACCAAGCCCGGCTTCAAGCGCATCGTCTTGAAGCTCATCGAAAACACGGCGGCGCTGCAAGCCAATCTCCTTTCGGGAGATGTCGACATGGTGGCGGGTGAAGGCGTTGGCCTCACCATCGATCAGGTGCTCGAGCTGAAAAAGCAGCATCCCGATCAATTCACCTACATCTTCAAGCCGAGCCTCACCTACGAGCACATCGATCTGAAGGTCGGCAATCCGATCCTCGCCGATGTTCGCGTGCGCCAGGCGCTCGTCTATGCGGCCGATCGCAAGACGCTCGTCGACAAGCTCTTTCAGGGCTTGCAGCCGGTCGCCGACACCTGGGTCAATCCGCTGAGCGCCGATTTCGCAAGCGAGATCCAGCACTACCCCTATGATCTTGCCAAGGCCAAGGCGTTGCTCGCGGAAGCCGGCTGGAAGCCCGGCGCCGACGGCGTCTGCCGCAACGACAAGGGCGAGCGCCTCTCGCTCGAATATTCGACGACCGCGGGAAACCGTTTGCGGGAGCTGCAGCAGCAAGTCCTGCAATCGAACTGGAAGGCCGCGGGCATCGAGGTCACCATCAAGAACGAGCCGGCCCGCACCTTCTTCGGCGAGACGGTGAAGAAGCGCCTCTACGAGGCGCTCGCCATGTATGCGTGGTCGAGCAATGTGAATGAATCGCCGAGCCGCACCTTGTCTTCGGCGCAAATTCCGACCGAGGCCAATAATTACGGCGGCTCGAATTATATCGGCTATTCGAACCCGCAAATGGACAAGCTGATCGACGCCGCCGAGCAGGAGCTCGATCCCGCGAAACGCAAGGCGATCTGGGCCAATATGCAGGAGAT
>JAFAQA010000238.1 GCA_019246665.1 Hyphomicrobiales bacterium | reverse complement strand
GGCGACGACATCCGGTCGATCAAGGCGAGCTTGGAGTTCGTCACCATACGCGAGCACGTGCTCGGACTGATCTGGGCCTCGGCTGGTTGAACCGGGGCAAGCGTGGTGGACGGCATGGAGGCTTGGCCACTGCCGTCCGAGAGCCCGCCGACGCGCATTCAGACGCGGGTCACACGCTCCTCGCCGTCTCGATAGCCCGGTCCTCGCTCCACAGCGCTCCATCTGCCATCAAGGCAGCAACCTGCGCCTCGGGCAGCTCTCTTGCGAGCGTGGCGGTGAGGCGATCATAAGACGACAGCTCCGTGAACTCCCGGCTCGCTGTGCCTCCGGCATAAAAGGCGACCCCATAGCCGAGCAGCCCCGCCGCGATTCGCGTCTTGCCGCCGAGCGCCGCGACCAAGGCGAGATGCTCGATGATGCGAACCACCGCCGCGCGCCAGACGAGGGCACGAGCTTCGCTCAATGCCTCCACGGCAGTGGTCCGCGCCTCTGAAACACGATCGGCCGCCAACAGATAAGCGGCAAGGTTTCCAAGGGCCAAGGTCAATTGACGTCGATTGTAATGATGGCCTGCAAGCATCGTCTTGATCTGCGCGATGGCCTCGTCGACGGCGCCAGCCGCGAATTCGAGCTCGGCTGAGGCGATCTGCGCGGCCGCAATGCCCCTTCCATCTCCGAGGGTGCGTGCGACGGCTTCGCATTCGGCCACAAGGCGGCGCGCCGCGTCGAAGTCCTTCGTGAAGTAGCGTGCGACAGCCAAGGACCGTAGGCAGCCTGCGAGAGGCTTGGTCGGCCCGAGCGGCTCCAACACTGCCAAAGCCTCATCGAGGTAGGGGAGCGCCTGCTCCGTTGCCTCAGGTGTCTGGAGCGCCGCCCCTGCCTTGGCGAGCGCCTCACCGAGCCCGAGCAGATCCCCAGCCTCTCGAAACAAGTTTGCAGCGTTTTGGGCTGGCTCGAGATTGGTCCGATCGCCATGCGCGCTGTTCGAAACGCGACCGAGCCATAGTCTTGCAAGCGTGGTTGAAGGGGCACTCGATTCCTTGCGTTCGAAAGCCGTCGCGAACCAGCGCTCGCGTTCGGCCAGAAGCGACAGCTCGTCCCAGATGCGCAAGCTGTGGCTCGTCAGTTCGACGCCGAGGCCCACATCTCCCTCGGGACCGAACGCCCAATCCAAAGAGGCGCGCAGATTGTCGAGCTCCGGTTCATAGCGCGCCAGCCAAGTCTCCGTCGCCATGCTGGGCCATGTCGCTCCGGCCTCGGCAAAAAGCTGAATTATGTATTCCGCAAGCTGCCGTCGCCGACCACGCTCACCGCTTTCTTGCAACTTGCCGAAGGCGTATTGCCGCGTCGTCTGAAGATATTTGTAGCGGGGCTCGCTTGCCGAGAGTTCCGCGATGACGAGCGACTTGTCGACAAGCGTCGAGAGAAGGTCGAAGACGGCCTCGCCCGACAGCTGGCTGCCGCTCGCGACGAAGACCGCAGCCTCGAGGGTCCAGCCGCCCACGAAGACCGATAGTCGCCGGAAGAGCGTGCGCTCGGCTTCGCTGAGGAGGTTGTAGCTCCAATCGAAGATGGTGGCCAAGGTCTGATGGCGCGGCAGCGCGGTCCGGCTCCCCTTCACCAAGAGCAGAAACCGATCTTGCAGGCGCGCCTCCAACCCCTTGGGTGCCAGCATGCGAAGCTGCGGAACCGCGAGCTCGATGGCCATCGGAATGCCGTCAAGCTGCCTGCAGATATTGGCGACCGCCGCGGCATTGGCGTCCGTGAGCGCAAAGCCCTCGACCGTAGCTCCGGCGCGTTCCACGAAAAGACGCACGGCATCATGTTCGAGTGCGCTTGCCGCGGTAAGGTCCCGGGCGAGCGGCGGAATGCCGAGGCTGGGCACGCGGTAGGTGTTCTCACCGGGTATGTCCAAGCGTTCACGGCTTGTGGCCAGTACCCATAAAGACGGGCAGCTGCGGACGAGCATCTCGATGAGGCGCGCCGCCGCGTCGATCAGATGCTCGCAATTGTCGAAGATCACGAGCGCGTTCTTCTGGCGCAAATAGCCGACTGCGCTCTCGGTCGCCGAGCTGCTTCCGACCGGCATGCCGATCGTGCTGCATAGCATCTCGGCAACGAGTCGAGAGTCGTCGAGAGGGGCGAGCTCGACGAGCCAAACGCCGTCGATCGCATCGGCGAGCAGGTCAGCACCGACTTCGAGCGCCATGCGGGTCTTTCCAGCACCCCCCGACCCCGTGAGCGTCACGAGACGATAATTGGCGAGCCGCGCTTTGACCTCGGCGACCTCGGCGTCCCTGCGGACGAAGGAGGTCAGCTGGCGCGGGAGATTGTGAACCTTGCCGCCCACGGAACGCAGCGTCGGAAAGGTCGCACGCAGTCCAGGGGCTGCGAGCTGGTAGATCTGCTCGGCATCCGGGACGTCCTTCAGGCGGTGGTGCCCGAGATCGATGAGGCTCGATTGTGCCGGCATGGCACCCTGTGCCATCTCTGCGGCGACGCCGGAGACCAGCACCTGACCGCCATAAGCGATGGAAAGGAGCCTGGCGGAGCGGTTCATCCCCTGACCGAAATAATCGCTCTCGCGCGCTTCCACGGGCCCGGCATGGATCGCCATTCGCACCGCAAGCCCGCCGACCTCCGAGAAATCCTCCCTTGCAAGCGCTTGCTGGGCGGCGAGAGCAGAATCGATCGCGGCGGCGGGAGACGCGAACGCCGCATAGAAAGCATCGCCCGCCGTCCTGAAGATATGACCGCCTCTTGTGAGGATGACCTCACGCAAGAGCGCATCATGGCGCGCCACGGCCGCGCTCATCGGCCCCGGCCATGCTTCCCAGCGCTTCGTCGAGCCTTCCACGTCGGTGAGCAGGAAGGTGAGTACCCCGCTCTTGAGCGCAACCCCGGTCTTAGTCATGCATTTCGATCATGGGCAAGAATGCGCAGGCGGGCCGGATTGCGGAGACATGTTGGGTCAAGCTTTGGCTGGGGGCGCCGCCTGCCTGAAGGCGTGAATCGAATGGTACGAATGAAGCTTGAGTTCCTCGCCGTCCTTTGCCAGCCATTTGCGACAGACGGAATGATGCCCAAAACGGTTCGTCTGATTGCCACCGAGCACCAACACCGCATCATGGCATTGCGCCAGGAACAAGCAGACATGCCCCCTGCCAGCCTTGAAGGCCTCGGGATCGGTCTGGCCGAACACGACGATGTCACCAGGACGTGGCCGATGGGTTCGTCCGGGTGCTGCTCGGAAGCTCCCTGAGCTCGCGCTCTTGGTTCCACCGCGATAGCCGGCGCGCGCGAGCGCCCAATTGAGCGATGCGGCGCACCAGGACGTGGTGTCCCCTTCTGGTTTTGTGCTCGTCTCCTGGAAGAAGGAAACGATCACCGGATTCCAGCGCGTCTTCCAGCCGCCATTATAGGCCTCACGATCCTTGTTCACCCGCTTCACGGCTTCGAGGTAAAGCATCACGCCGAGAGGCGAGGTCCTCGGCGAGCGTGACAGGATCCTCTCCGCGATCGTGGTTTCCGTCTCCTCCGGTGCCTGAGTTCCGCCAAATAACGGAAACGGAAGCACGTTGCTTTCAAAGTCGCGATAGTTTTCAATTGGTTTGGCGGCCGCGGTGCTGTCGAAGACCGATCTCACGATAAGGGCAGGCATGGCAAGCCCGGCGGCCAACACCGCCCGCCTGCCGACGCTTCGACCAAGGCTCTTCTCCAGCGTCATCTGCTCACCTTTCGAGCGTATTGGTTTCGGCCGTTCATGCCCGATATTCCCGCACAAGGCAGCGGCGATCCCGCGCCGAGATGTTCTGGTTCAGATGTGACGAGAAGCCGTTGAGCGTCCACCTTCGCGGAATGGGGTACATCATGATGGACCGCGGATCGACCGTCGTGTCCCCGATGCAGGCGCAATCCTGGCTGAAGCGCTTGAAGATGTTCTCTTCGACCTTGTCTTTCGACCAGCCGCTTGCGCGAAGTTCGGCGATCACCACGGGCTTGTTCCAGACGATGCCGTTATTGGGACTCTGATGTTCATGTCGCAAACCCAGAACGTGACCGAATTCGTGCAGGATGCCCCGGCGATCGATGTCGTCCAGGTTCATTGTGTGCCGGAGCTCCGGGACGCCCAGGGCCTCGCGCCCGACCTCCGAGATATTGCCCTTTCCGCCCCTGAACAGGACACGGACATGGGAACCCGTGCGGGGAGCATCAAAACGGAAGTGGATGCGCTTGCCGAGGTCACCCATTGTCCATTCCGGCGCGACGCGGCGCACAAGAGCGCGTTCACGAGGGGTGCCGTTCATGAAATGTACATTGAGCGTGATCACTCCGGTTCCTGGCGTTGCGCCGTCGCTTCGCGACCAAAGTGAGTGCGGATTTAGCGTTGCCTTGCGATAGTGATGGCCGTTGAAACCCGATTGGGATCGAGCGTCCGGCTCCGGCGGACCGGCATTCGAAGTGGGTCCGTCCGGTGTTGCGCAAATGAAGGCTCGCGGATGGACCGCAGCGAACGCTGGCCAAGGGTGGAAGAGGCAACAGGCTCCCAGCACGAAGCTACGGCGGCTCGGCATCGCAACCTCCCTTGAGGGCAATGGGCCAGCCTATCTTGTGGCCTTGGTCAAATAAACAGCTAATTGGACAGGCGGAGAAATCGGCTCAGGTCGCGGACGGTTCAATTCGTCCCATGCTGAAAGCCGCAATCTCATTTGATAGAGCGTTCTCAATCGGAAGCTTTATCGCAGGGCACGAGGGGCTCACAAAAGAGGCGAGCACAAATATCCGGAAAAGTGGCATCCCTTTTTCCAGATGACTCTAGCCTTGTGAGCCAAACGATGCGCGAAGGGCGCCCGGGGCGCGTCAACCAGTCGCGGCAATCATTGTGCCAAGAAAGCGAGGCTCAAGAGCCGTGATAGTCGCAGGCAGCCGCACGCGATGCGTCCGCGATCACAAAAGCAGCGACGCCTCCGAAGAGAGCGAATGAAAGCAGCGCGAGAGCGAAGATTTTGCGCATGGAATGCTCCGAGAGTCCCAGTTGCAACCCTGCAATCGAGCGCGGCGATTGTGTTGCGATTAAGGCCGCATGCAAGCGCCGCGTTGCCCTTGTCTTCTGATGCACTACCGAAGCGGTCTGAAGAACTCTCGGATATCGCTGGCGAGGAGCTCGGGTTGCTCCATCGCTGCGAAATGGCCGCCCTTCGGCATCACGGTCCAGCGCACGATGTTATAGCCGCGCTCCGCGAGCGCGCGAGGAGGCAGCGGAATCTCTCTCGGGAAGGCCGCAACCGCCACTGGCGGTTTGACGCGATTTTCCGGGGAGAGCCGGAGGGGCCGCTCGCGCGATTCATAATAGAGCTGCGTCGAGGAACGGATGCTTTGCGTCACCCAGTAAATCATCACGTTGGTGAGGAGTTCGTCGCGCGTGAGCACACGCTCGAGATCGCCGCCGCAATCGCTCCAGGTCTGGAATTTCTCGATGATCCAAGCCGCGAGGCCGACAGGTGAGTCGTTGAGCCCATAGCTCAAAGTCTGCGGCTTTGTCGCTTGCTGATGGTTGTAACCGCCCTCGCTGTCCCACCATCCGCGCAGTTCCGAAAGGTACTGCTTCGCGACCGCGTCCTGTTGTGGCTGGTTCAGCGTGCCGCCCAGAAGAAAGCGGCCGGCGATGTAGTTGAGATGCACGCCGATCATTCGCTCGGCATGAGCGAGCCCCAGGGCGCTGGAGATGGCGGAGCCCCAATCGCCTCCTTGTGCGCCAAAGCGTTGATACCCAAGCTTCGTCATGAGGTCCGCCCAGAGCGCCGCGATCTTGGTGGGATTCATGCCGCGCTCGCGCGGGTGGTCGGAAAAGCCGTAACCTGGCAGCGAAGGGATAACGACGTCGAAAGCGTCTTCGGCGCTCGCCCCATGCGCCGCGGGGTCGGTGAGGCGCGCAAGCACCTTCACCATCTCGACGAAGCTGCCCGGCCAGCCATGACTCATGATAAGCGGAAGAGGCTTCGGGCCCTTGCCTCGCTGATGCAGGAAGTGAATGTTGAGGCCGTCGAGGGCGATCCGATAGTGAGGGAGGCTGTTGAGGGCGCTCTCCTGGCGTCGCCAATCATAGCCGTTGCGCCAATAGTCGGTAAGCGACTTCATATACGCGAGGTTCGTGCCCCCCTCCCATCCGGTGTTCTCGATCTCGTCAGGCCAGCGCGTGGCATCGAGCCGGCGTGACAGATCGGCAAGCGCCTCGTCGGAGACGTTGATCGAGAATTTTTCGATGGCCATCGGGACGGATCTCCTAGCCAAGCTGGATCATTCGTGAAGATACGTGGCCCGATCGGCCACGCGCAATCCAACTTGAGAAATTCTTTCCTCGGGCATTGAAGCCGGGCAAGATCGTCGTGGAGCGCGGGTTCTTTTATCCTGTACGCTTGCAAGCGAAGCCTGGAGAGCCGGTGATGCGCGATTATCAAGAAGCCTACAGCGACCTCTCGGTCGAGGAATTGGCGAACCAGGTGCTGCATGGACGCCTGGCGGATGGAATGAACGCGGCGATCGAATGCTGCGATCGCTGGGTGGGAGGCGATCATCCCGCACTCAATTGGATCAGCAAGGACTTCGCCGAGGAGAAGACGATCACCTTCGAGGCATTGCGTGACCAATCTGCCCGCTTTGCTAACCTGCTTCGCGAGCGCGGCATCGGACAGGGCGACGTCGTCGCGGGGCTTCTTCCCCGCATCCCGGAGCTGTTGGTGGTGACGCTGGGTGCATGGCGCGTCGGAGCCATCTACCAGCCGCTCTTCACCGCCTTCGGTCCCGCGGCAATCGAGAGCCGAGTGACGGCGGCGGGAGGAAGCCGAGCGAAGCTCATTGTGACGGATGAAGCCAATCGCCCGAAGCTTGATAAGCTTGCGAACTGCCCGCCAGTGATGCTCGTTGGGAATGGCTTCGCCGCCGCACTTGCCGCCCAATCGGCCGAGAGCGCACCCGTCATGCTGCGCGGCGAGGATCCGTTCGTGATCCTCTTCACTTCGGGCACCACCGGGAACCCAAAGGCGGTCCGCTGGCCCCTTCGGATCCTGCTCAACATCGCCATCTATATGCGCGACGCAATCGGCCTCGAGTCCAAGGACCATTTTTGGAATGTGGCTGACCCCGGCTGGGCCTATGGCATGGCTTTCTCGGTCATCGGGCCTTTGCAACTTGGTCTTGCCACGACCTTTTTCGAAGGTGGCTTCACGGTCGAAGCGGCATTGCGTCTCATCGTTTCAAAGAAGATCACCAATATCGCAGCCGCTCCCACGGTTTATCGGCTGATGATGGCAGCGGGCGACGCGATGGGCCGGATCGCGGGGCAGTTGCGGGTCGCGAGTAGCGCCGGCGAACCGCTCAACCCCGAGGTGATGCGATGGGCCGAGCGCGTGCTTCGCTCGCCCCTTCGTGACCATTACGGTCAGACCGAAATCTTGATGGTGGTGAACAATCACCATGCTCTTGATCACGCTGTCAGGCCTGGGGCGGCAGGCCTCCCCATGCCGGGATTCTCGGTGGCGGTGCTCGATGGAGATTTGCGCCCGGTGCCGCCGGACACGCCTGGCGTGCTTGCGGTTCATCGCCCGACATCACCGCTTTTCGCCTTTGACGGCTATTGGGGTGCGGACACGCCGAGCTTCCGCGGCGAGTGGTATCTCACCGGCGATACGGTGCAGCAGGATGCCGAGGGGCACATTTTCTTCGTCGGCCGCAACGACGATATCATCACTTCGGCTGGGTATCGGATCGGTCCTTTCGATGTCGAAAGCAGCATCATCGAGCACCCCGCCGTCGCCGAGGTCGCGGTCGTCGGCAAGCCAGATCCGGAGCGGACCGAGATCGTGAAGGCGTTCATCGTTCTCCGTCCCGGTGTTGCTGCTTCGGAAGAGCTGAAGGCCGAGTTGCGGCAACATGTTCGCACTCGCCTCGGACTGCACGCCTATCCGCGCGAGATCGAGTTCATCGAGGAATTGCCAAAGACACCGAGCGGCAAGGTGCAAAGATTCTTGTTGAGACGGCGATAGAAAATCTGCGGCGTGGCGATGACCGAGATCGGATCGCGCTGTCACGGCTAACCCACGCGGTCGAGACTCTCCTTCGCGTCTTCGCAGAGTACCAAGGCCCGCCGCATCGCCTCCTCGCCGGCCTGCCAGCGCATCCGGATGGATTCTCGCGAGTAGTCGAAAGCTTTGGCTGCGCTCTCGGGCTCCGCAGGATGATAGGGCACATGAACAACGCGGCAGTTCCCGCGAAGCCGGATATCCTGAAGAATGCGGCGCGACTGCAGGCCAAAGATCAGGTTTTGAACCCTTTCTCCTGATTCTCCAAGCGAGGTGGGAACTTTGCCGCCGAGCGGGAAAAGATCGAGCGCGAAGCAATCGAAGGGCGGTTCAACCGAGGCAAGAACGGGTTCGAGCGGAAGATTGAAGGAGAGCCCACCGTCCACATGAGCGCGCCCATCAATGAAGACAGGTGGGAAGAGCACCGGGATCGACGCACTTGCGACAAGGTGCCGGGTCTGAATGCGTGTGCTCTCGCTGTCAAAGACGACGGGTTCATCCGGGTCAAGCGCAACGGCGCAAACGGCGAGCCGCGTCCTGCGCGTTGCGAGCTTATCGAAGTCGATCAGTCGCTCGAGCGTCTGCGCCAACGGACCTTGATCCTGCAGCGCCACCTCGCTGCGTTGCCCAGCCAGCAGCGACCCGACATGGCTGCGCGACGCGGTCGGGCGGCCAAAAAGCAACGAGTTCAGCCCTGCCCATTCGGCCTGTTGGTCTCGCGAGAAGGCAAAAATATCCTGAGCGAGCTCTTCCCAGAACTGCCTTAGTGTGGCCTCAGGGTCATCGTTTCGCGCGCCGAGAAAGAGGCCAGCATTGATGGCTCCAATCGACGTGCCGGCGATGAAGTCAGCCATTTGACCATCGCGAGCAAGGTGCGCGAGCGCGCCTCCCTCGAAGGCACCGAGCGCGTTTCCGCCTGAGAGCGCAAGCGCGAATTTTCGTCCCTTGGCCACGAGCTTTTCCCATTTATCGCTAGCGAGATGCAACGTGATCACGGCTCAGAACGTTCCTCGACTTCGTTCACCCGGTTTTTCCAGCCCGTCTTCCGGCCGGGGAGCTACCAGGGGAATCGCTGTGTGTCGTCCGCTTTTCGTTGCGAGCAGGTCGGCGAAGAACTTCGCCCGGTTGTCCGGGCGATTAGCTGCTATGATCGGCATGGACTTATGAGCATCGGGCATGAGTGCGGGCGGAGATTGTCGGAATGTCGAGTTCGCATTCAGGTCATGTCGTGATCGTCGGCGCAGGCGCCGCGGGGTTGATGGCTTGCCGAGAGCTCGGGCGCGCGGGCAAGAAGGTGACGGTTCTCGAAGCTCGCGAGCGCTGCGGCGGGCGCATTTTTCCACTTCCGACTTCGGAATTCGGATATCCGGCCGAGGGCGGGCCTGAGTTCATCCATGGCGATGCGCCAGAAACTCGCGCTTTGCTTCTCGAGGGCGGGCTTTCAATCTCACCGATCCAGGGCACGCGATGGAAGGTTCGTGATGGCGTGTTCTCGAAGGCCGAATCCTCGGTGCCTGACGCGGATCGCCTGTTTAAGGCTTTGACCGAATTGGAAGCCGATTTGCCGGTCTCCGACTTCGTCAAGAGGTATTTTGCCGCGAGCCAATACGGCGAGCTGCGGCGCGTCATCAGGAGGATGGTTGAGGGCTATGATGCGGCCGATCCGGCTCGCGCCAGCACATTCGGGCTGCGCGACGAATGGGTGGGTCGTGGGCTGGGCAACCACGGGCGCGTCGTCGGGGGGTATGGCGCCCTCGTCGAGTTCTTGGTGGACCAGTGCCGGCGCCGAGGCGCCTCGATCCATCTCGGCGCCGTGATCAAAGCGATCGGAATGAGCGGCGGACGAATGGTCGCATATTGCGCCGATGGCCGCGCCTACGAGGGTGATGCCGTGATTCTCGCCGTGCCGCTTCACCTGTTGAGCGAGATCGAGCTTCCTCATTCCGCGCGCGAGAAGGTGGCTCTAAGCGAGCAAATGGGGTTCGGCAATGTCGTGAAATTTCTTTTGCGGTTCGCTACGAAATGGTGGGCAGGCACTGGCAGCAAGGATCTCGACGACCTCTCGTTCCTGTTCACCGAAGACAGCGTTCCAACCTGGTGGACCCAGTATCCCTCCGGAAATCCCGTGCTCACCGGCTGGCTTTCCGGCCCCCGGACGAAGGCAGTGATGCACCTTGGCGAAGCCGAACTCGTCGAGTTCGCGTTGTCCTCTCTTGGTAAGGCTTTCGATGTCGCCGTGGAACACCTCAAGCACAATCTCGTCAGCGCAAGGGCTATCAATTGGGGGAACGACGCCTTCGCGCGGGGCGCTTACTCTTATGTCACGCTCGAGACGAGAAAGATTCAGCCGCTGCTCCGCAGCTCGAACGGCGATGGCGTGTTCTTCTCCGGTGAGGCTCTCTATTCGGGGCGCGACGTCGGAACGGTAGAGGCTGCGCTCGCGAGCGGGTCCGAGACGGCACGAGCCCTCCTTTCGGCCAGGCCATAGAGCAGAGCGCCCCGTGGGGCGCTCGCCGCACTCAAAAGGCGGGCGAGCAGGCTGGAGCTCATTCGGAAAAGTGGAGACCACTTTTCCGAAAGCTTAGGCTGCGCCGGTATTTTGCGGCGTGCTGGCAACCGTCGAAGGCCAACCAGGCTCTGCGGGCCTTGCCCGTGCCGACGAGGCGGATAGGGCGCGCCCGCGCTATGTCAAGGTTTTTCGCTTGAGGGTCGTCGAATCAATACCAGTGCCGCCGCCAGCGGCGGCCATGCCAGCCATGACGATGCCAGCCGCGCCGATGCCAGCCGCGTCCGCGCCAGTGCACATCCTGGATCAGGTCCGAACGAGGAGCGACCGCTTCCCCAGAATGGATGTCTTGAGCTGTTGCCCCAGCCGCGGGCAAGGCGATCGGCATGGCGTGCGCGCCGCTCAAGGAAGCAACGCATGCGAGCATTGCGACCGCGCCGGCGGCGAGGGTGTTGAGAAAGGGTTTCGTCGACATCGAAATCTCCATGCTAATTGGCTCTCGGCTGATTCGTGCCAAGATCAATAGAGTCTAACGCGAAACCTGAACCGCGCATGAGCGACTCTTATTCGAATCGGGGAACGGCTGGCGTTCGAAACGACGAACGGCTCAGTCTTATTCGCGCATCGCGCGAGCGAACCCTGTGCGCGCAGATATTCCGAGCGAGGCGATTTGGCGGGACATCCGCTGAGCCCGCACCAATCTTGGTGCGGGCCTTGGGGGCTTTCGGGGGCTTAGGGCTTTTCGCCCTCCGCACGGCGAGATTGAACCGGTTACGGGGACGCTCGGGGCAAGGCAAACCGCGCCAAGTCCCGCCCAGAGCTCGTTTGCGGGGCTTTCCGGCTCAGTACCAGTAGTAGTGCCGGCGATGCCAATAGGGATGGTGCCAGCGGTGCCAACGCCGATAATGCCAGTGGCGACGATACCAGTAGTGCCGGTGCCAGTAGTGCCGGTGCCAGTAGTGCCGGTGCCAGTAATGGCGATGCCAATAGTGCCGGTGCCAATAGTGACGCCGCCAATAATAGCGGTGGCGCCAATAGCGTGCTTCGACCAGGTCCGCGGGTGTCGAGATAGCTGGCAGGCGTGCCGGAAGGGGCTCGGAAGCCGAAGGAGGCGCGAGCGGCGCGGCTCGCGCAACGGATAGCGACGCAAGCCCCAGTCCGAGCGTGAGCAGGAGGACGGCTGGAATGTAAAAGCGGTGTTTCATCGACATTGCCTCTTCCTTGGTTTCCTCACAGCTCAAACTCCCCTTACGCAGGAAAAGTTGCAGATTGAGAGCGCTAGGACGAACGAAGGCGGATGTCGGACGACAAGATCGGAGGCATTTTCACCCGGGCCGAGACAGGCGAATTTCGCGCGCCGCGACTGCTCGCGGACGGCGATGCCACGTCCCCCCTATTCCTCGCGCTCGGCCTCGGCGCGTCGAAAAGGGGCGGCCTCGGCGAGCTCGCGATTGCCCATCTCCACATAGCGGCGTTCATTCTCGAGGTAGTCGGCGACGGCGCGTGTCAGGCGCGGATCGGAGAAGAGATGCGCCGAATGTGTTTCAGCCGGAACATAGCCGCGGGCGAGCTTGTGCTCGCCCTGCGCACCTGCCTCGACGCGAGCAAGCTTGCGAGAAATCGCGAATTCGATCGCTTGGTAGTAGCAGACCTCGAAATGCAGGAAGGGATGATCCTCGATGCAGCCCCAGTTGCGTCCGTAAAGAGCGAGATCGCCGATGACATTGATCGCACCCGCGATGTGGCGGCCTGACCGCTTCGCCATGACGAAGAGAAGCCGGTCGCGCATCTTTTCCGCCAAGAGCGAGAAGAAGGCGCGCGTCAGATACGGCCTGCCCCATTTGCGCGAGCCTGTATCCATATAGAAGGCGAAGAAGGCGTCGAGATGCGCCTCCGTGATGTCGCTTCCCGTCACCCACTCGATGGAAATGCCGTCGCACAATGCCTCTCTGCGCTCACGGCGGATCACCTTGCGCTTGCGCGAGGCGAGCGCACCCAGGAAATCCTCGAAATTCCGGTAGTTGGCATTGAGCCAATGGAATTGCCGATCGAGCCGCTTGAGAAAGCCGCGTTCGGCAAGAACATTCCAATCGGCGGTGTCGGCGAAAGTGACATGGGTCGATGACGCGCCGGTCTGGCGCATCAGCGCCGCAAGACCGCCGATCAGCGCATCGCGCGCGCCCTCGCGAACTGGTCCATCCCGCACCAATAGACGCCTGCCGGTGACAGGGGTGAAAGGCACCGCGACCTGAAGCTTTGGATAATAGCGGCCGCCGGCGCGCTCGTAAGCATCGGCAAAAGCGTGGTCGAAGACATATTCGCCCATCGAGTGCGATTTGAGATAGGCGGGCGCGCAAGCGACAAGCTCCCCTTCGGCATCTTCGACGAGAAGAGGGCAAGGGCTCCATCCGGCACGAGCCGTCGCCGATTTCGACTGCTCGAGCGCGCTCAGGAAAGCGTGTGAGATGAAGGGATTGAACGGATCGTCCTCGTTCGGGCCCAAAGGCATGGAGCGCGGTGCGACGGGCGGATTGGCGCAGGCATCCCAGGACGCCGCGTCGATGCTCGCGAAGGAGGCGGCCGCGCGCAGCACGAATTCGGTCGGTCGGGCGGCGATGGGTGAACGGGTCGACATGCGTGAAAGCTAGTGCGGGGCGTTCAAGCCTTGAAGCCTTCGAACACCATTTGGTCGGCATGAAGGCTCGCTCGCTTGCCCTCCTCTGCTGTTCTCACCGTCCACGCCACGACAGGCACGCCCAATTGCGTGCGGCACAGAAAAGGCGCCGCACAGGGAAGGTCGCTGACGTACCAGGAGAGGAAATCCGGCCTCGTTTGTGAAAAATGCAAAAGATTTGCCATGTCACGGATCTGAGCTGGCGACAGGCGCGCATGGCCGCGATCCTCATAATCGTTCATGGCGATGATGCCACGCGCAATGGTGGGAGCAATTTCGCGCAGCTTCGCAATGACGGCGGGATCGAATGATTTCAAGGCGAAGGGACCTCGATATCCGCGCATCACCTGGACAACCCGGTGCAGAAGGCGCAAGTCGCCGTCGAACCGGCTCTTGATCTCGATCACGGCGCCCACACGGCCGCCGATGAGGGTGAGCCAATCTGAAAGCCGCAGGATATGGTCCGAGCTGCCGCGCAGCGCGAGCTTGCCGATCGCGTCGGCCGCGATTGCGTCCACGGACCCTGAGCCCTCCGTAAGCCGCTCGAGTGTGAAGTCGTGAAACACGACGGCCTCTCCGTCGACCGTGACCTGCACGTCGCATTCGATCGCGTATTTTGCCCTGATCGCCGCGAGAGCCGCGGAGGCGGTGTTCTCGATCACGCCTTTCGCGCTGTCATGCAGGCCTCGATGCGCGATCGGCCGGGCGACCAGCCAGGCCAGAGATGGCTTCACCGGGTAAGCTCGAAGATCCCCTCGACTTCGACCGCGCAGTTGAGCGGCAGATTGGCGACACCCACTGTGGTGCGCGCATGACGCCCCTTGTCGCCGAAGACCTCGACCATCAGATCGGAAGCCCCGTTCATCACTTGTGGTAGAGGCCCGAAGTCGGGGGCGCAATTGATGAAGCCGCCAAGCCGCACGCAACGCGCAATGCGATCAAGCCCGCCGAGCGCGGCCTTGGCCTGGGCGAGTACGTTGATGGCGGCGAAACGGGCTGCCTCCTTGCCCGCCTCCGCGGACACGCCGCCGCCTACCTTTCCTTGGTGACGCTCGGCGACCTTGCCATCCTGCCCGGCGCAAATCTGACCGGAGATGACGAGTTGCTGCCCGCTGATCACGAAGGGGACGTAATTGGCAACGGGTGGGACCGGGGTCGGCAAGGCGATGCCAAGAGATTTGAGACGGTCGTCGATGGCCGGCATGGGGCACTCCTTTCAGGGTCAGGGGTATCGCCATTGTCCATGGCCGAACGCAAGTTCGAGTGCAAGCACCCAGGGCATGGCAGCGCGGGCATGATTCGGTTGCATGGAGCCGGAGCGGTCTCCCATTAACCTCACGTTGACCGGGTATCCCTAGGTCCGAGGCAAGCTTGGGCGCCCGCGACGGCGGTCGCGGCGCGTCGAGCCCCAAGACAACCAGCAAAATTCGAGTAAGGATCGCGATGAGCACGAGACATTCCGTTTTTGCCGCCGCGCTCGAGGCCATTGGCAAATCGGGTCTCGGCAACCTCCTTGCGCCCTTGACCCGCGGCCTTGGCGTCATCCTGACACTGCATCGGGTGCGTGTTCCCTCCGGGCGAGGGTTTTCGCCGAACGGCATCCTCGAGATCACGCCGGACTTTCTCGATGTCGCGCTTGCCTGCCTCAAGAGTCTTGGTTACGAGCTCGTCACGCTGACCGCGGCGGTGGCGCGCTTGCGCACGGGAAGGGGCCGAACGCCCTTCGCTGCGCTCACCTTTGATGACGGTTACCGCGACAATCTCAGCGATGCCCTGCCGGTCCTTGAGCGGCATGGCGCCCCGATGACGCTTTTCGTCACGCCAGGTTTCGCAGAGCGCAGCGCGCGTTTGTGGTGGATCGAGCTCGAGGAAGCATTGCGGCGGCTCGATCGTGTCCGGATCGAGCGTTCCGATTTCAGCTTTGAGGCGCTCGCGCGCGGCGACGGCGAAAAGGCGCGCGTTTTCGAGACTCTTTATTGGCAGTTGCGCGACATGCCGGAGGGCCGCCGCCTCGATGTTGTCTCCGCGCTTTCCGACGAGGCTCGCATCGATGCCTTTGCGCTCGTGGATCGGCTGTGTCTCGATTGGGAGGGTCTGGCGCAAATCGCTCGCCACCCGCTCGTTACCATCGGCGCGCACACATTGACACATCCGGTGATCGCGAAATGCGACGAGACGAGCATGCTCCAGGAGATGGCCGGCTCACGTGAGGCGATCCGCCGGCGTCTTGGCATCACCCCCGCGCATTTCTCTTACCCTTTCGGCGATCGGGAATCAGCGGGACTTCGCGAATTCGAGGCGGCCGCCTCACTTGGCTTTGCGGGGGCCGTCACGACACGGCCCGGTGTGCTATTTTCCGCGCATGCGCGACATCTGCACGCATTGCCGCGCATCTCGATGAACGGGCTCTTTCAGGAGGCGCGACTTTTCGAGACGCTCGTCTCCGGGGTTCCAACCCTCCTCTGGAACCGGGGGCGGCGCTGCGACGCAGCCTGATCCGTTGATCGCACGGGCCAAGCCGCTTATGTCCCATCAAGGTTCTATTCTCGGCCGCCCGCGATGACCCTATCAACCCTCGAGGCTCCAGCTTTCAGCCTTGCCTCTTCGGCAGAGGCGCGCCGCGCCGTGCCTGGTTGGATCACTTTCTGGCTTTGGACGACCGCAGCCCTCGTCATTCTCATGGTGGCGGTGGGTGGGGCGACGAGGCTTACGGGATCGGGACTGTCGATCACGCAATGGCGGCCTGTTTCCGGCGCCTTGCCCCCACTTTCCAGCAGCGACTGGCTCGCGGAATTCGCCAGGTACCGGGAAAGCTCCCAAGCGAAGCTGGTGAACGCCGGCATGAGCCTGCAGGACTTCAAGCACATCTTCTGGTGGGAATGGGCGCATCGGCAACTCGGCCGCTTCATCGGGCTTTTTTTCGCCGGGGGCTTTCTTTTCGGGCTCGTGACACGCCGGTTCTCATGGCGGCTTGGGGCAAGCCTTGCCGGCATGGGCCTGCTCCTCGGCCTCCAAGGAGTGATCGGCTGGGTCATGGTCGCTTCAGGTCTGAAACCCGGCATGATTGCAGTCGAGCCGCTCGACCTGGCTGCCCATCTCCTTTTCGCAAGCCTGTTTCTCGTGACGCTCGTCGCGCTCGCGACTTCGCTCGATGAAGGCAAAGCGGTCCGCGCTCAAATTGCGGCACCGCTTCGCGCAGCGCGCCTCTCGAAGCTCATTCTCGGCCTCGTCGTCGTGCAGGTTGTGCTCGGGGCCTTGGTCGCCGGCTCGCATGCGGGCCTTCTCTACAACACCTGGCCGGACATGGACGGACGCTTGGTGCCGCCGCTCGGTGAGCTCTTCACGGCCGTGCCATGGTGGGCTAATCCCTTCGAGAATGTCACGCTCATTCAGTTCGATCATCGCATGCTCGCCTATGGAGTGCTGGCGCTCGCACTCGCCAATGCGGTCATCTGGTGGAGGGCGGAGGTGAGAGGGGCGCCTCGGCGCCTCGGGCTCCTTCTTGCCGGTCTTGTTCTGGCGCAGGTCGCGCTCGGGATCGCGACGCTCGTGCTGGCCGTGCCCCTCAGCCTCGCGCTCGCCCATCAACTCCTCGCGATGCTCGTCCTCGTGGTGGCGACGCGGCTTGCGGTTCAGTCTCGACCGCGGGCGAGGCCCGTGTCCGCAGTCCAGCGCCCCCTTGCGGCACATGTTGCGACGCGATAAGCCCTGATTGCCGCCGACGGGAAGCGGCCGTGAAGTTTGTCTTGGCCGGAGCCTTTACATGGTGAACGATCTCCTGAGCGCCTATCTGCCGCTCGTGATCTTCATCGGGGTTGCGGTGGTGATTGGGCTCGCCCTGCTCGTATCGCCTTTCCTGATCGCTTATCGACAACCCGATCCCGAGAAGCTGTCGGCCTACGAATGCGGCTTCAACGCCTTCGATGATGCACGCATGACATTCGACGTGCGCTACTATCTCGTGGCGCTATTGTTCATCATCTTCGATCTCGAGGTGGCCTTCCTCTTTCCCTGGGCCGTGACCTTCGGCGCCTTGGGCTGGTTCGGCTTCTGGTCGATGATGATCTTCCTCGGCGTGCTCACCATCGGCTTCGTCTATGAGTGGAAGAAAGGAGCGCTCGAATGGGATTGACCGCAAGCGCCCCTCACATTTCGCGCCCCGCGACGGGCATCCTCGATCCATCGACGGGCAAGCCCGTCGGCGCGGACAATAAATTCTTCGGCGAGCTGAACGGCGAGCTCGCGGATAAGGGCTTCCTGGTCACGGCGAGCGACGAGCTCATCAACTGGGCTCGCACCGGTTCCTTGATGTGGATGACCTTCGGGCTTGCCTGCTGCGCCGTCGAGATGATGCAAGTCTCGATGCCGCGCTACGACGTCGAGCGCTTCGGCTTTGCGCCGCGCGCCTCGCCGCGGCAATCGGATGTGATGATCGTGGCCGGAACACTGACCAACAAGATGGCGCCGGCCCTGCGCAAAGTCTACGACCAGATGCCCGAGCCGCGCTACGTGATCTCGATGGGCTCCTGCGCCAATGGGGGCGGGTACTATCACTACTCCTATTCGGTCGTGCGCGGCTGCGACCGCATCGTGCCGATCGACATCTATGTGCCCGGCTGCCCGCCAACCGCGGAGGCTCTCCTTTACGGCATCTTGCTGTTGCAGAAGAAGATTCGCCGCACCGGCACCATCGAGCGCTAGGCCGAGATGGCAATGCCACAGGCCTCCGTGATCGTGCGCATGTGGCGCGGACGAGAAAAGCGGGATCGGCCCGGCGCCTATCGCCGGCATCTTGAAGGTGCGGTCTTTCCGCATCTGCGCAGCTTGCCGGGCTTTCTGGGCGCCTCATTGCTACAACGAGTCGAGAAAGGCGAGGCTGAGGTTTTGGTGATGACGAAGTGGGACTCGATGGCGGCAATCGAGGCTTTCGCGGGGCCTGATCCCGAGAAGGCACTCGTCGAGCCTGAGGCCCGCGCGGTGCTCGCAAGCTTCGACGAGGTGGTCACTCACCACGAGATCGTGTCGAAGATCGGCACGGGTGGCCTCTCCGACCGGGCCGCCGTCAAGGCATAAGAGATGGAAAACAATATCGATACGTCACTGCAGGAGCTCGGCGAAGCTCTGAAAACTGCGATTCCGCGGGCGGTCACCTCGGTGAATATCGCCTATGGCGAGCTCACGGTGCTGGTGAGGAGCGAGGCGATCATCGACGTGCTCACACATCTTCGGGACGCGCCGGACTGCCTTTTCAAAAGCCTCATCGATATTTGTGGCGTCGACTACCCCTCGCGCGAGAAGCGTTTCGACGTCGTCTATCACCTGTTGTCGCCGAAATACAACCGACGCGTTCGCGTGAAGCTCGAAGTCGACGAGCGCACGCCCGTGCTCTCGGCCGTCGAAGTCTTCCCTGCCGCGGACTGGTTCGAGCGCGAGGCCTATGACCTTTATGGGATCCTGTTTTCCGGCCATCCCGATCTGCGGCGCATCCTTACCGATTACGGCTTCGAAGGTTATCCGTTGCGCAAGGATTTTCCGCTCACGGGCTTCGTCGAGGTCCGCTGGGACAACGAAGAGAAGCGCGTGGTCTATGAGCCGGTCCGCCTGCCGCAGGAGTTCCGGCGATTCGATTTCCTCTCGCCTTGGGAAGGTACGGAATACGTGTTGCCCGGGGATGAGAAGGCGAAATAGTGAGTGGTGAGTGGTGAGTAGAGCAAGCAGTCAGTGGACGCAGTGAAACGATCGGGCCTCAGGTCCTATCGAGACCTTCAGGTCTGGGAAGATGCGATGTCGCTTGCGGAGCGCTGCTATCAGATCACCTTTTCTTTTCCGAAGGAAGAAATGTACGGATTGACAGCTCAGATACGAAGATCGGCTGTCTCAATCGCTGCCAACATTGCGGAGGGATATGGCCGGGAAACGACAGGTGCATTTGTGCAGTTCTTGCGAAACGCTCAAGGATCCCTGAAGGAGCTGGAAACGCATCTGTTGCTGGCGTGTCGCGTGCGCCTTGCCTCTTCTGCCGCGGCAGAGCCGCTTCTAACGAAGTGGGACGAATTGGGTAGAATGTTGAGATCACTTATACGCTCCTTGCAGCGCAAGGCTGAAGAGGTGAAAGCCTGATGTTCGCAGTCGATCCGATCGAAGTTCTTCCCAAGCCAGGCGCTAGGGGAAGCTATTCTCACTACTCACTACTCACTATTCACCGCTGCCCGTTCACCACCAGCCGCCGGGCGTTGCAATATTATGACTGAACATCAGCTGCGCAACTTCACCATCAATTTCGGTCCGCAGCACCCGGCCGCACACGGCGTGCTGCGCCTGGTGCTCGAGCTCGACGGCGAGGTTGTCGAACGGGTGGACCCTCACATCGGCCTCCTGCATCGCGGCACCGAGAAGCTCATCGAGCACAAGACCTACCTGCAAGCTGTGCCGTATTTCGACCGGCTCGATTATGTCGCGCCCATGAATCAGGAGCACGCTTTCGCGCTTGCCGTCGAGCGGCTTCTCGGGATCGAGGTGCCGAAGCGCGGCCAACTGATCCGCGTGCTCTATTGCGAGATCGGCAGGCTCCTTTCTCACCTTCTCAACGTCACGACGCAAGTCATGGACGTCGGCGCGCTCACGCCGCCGCTTTGGGGCTTCGAGGAGCGCGAAAAGCTGATGATTTTTTACGAGCGAGCCTCGGGCTCACGCATGCATGCGGCCTATTTCCGGCCGGGCGGCGTCCATCAGGACCTTCCCGAGAAGCTCGTCGAGGATATTGGCGCATTCTGCGACCCGTTCCTCAAGCTCGTCGACGACCTCGACGCGCTTTTCATCGAGAACCGCATCTTCAAGCAGAGGAATGTCGACATCGGCGTCGTCTCGCTCGCCGAATGCTGGAAATGGGGCTTCTCCGGCGTGATGGTACGCGGCTCTGGCGCTCCTTGGGATTTGCGCAAGTCACAACCCTATGAATGTTACGAGGAAATGGAGTTCGACATTCCGGTCGGCAAAAATGGCGACAACTACGACCGGCAGCTCGTCCGCATGGAGGAGATGCGTCAATCAACCTTGATCATGAAGCAATGCGTGGAGCGGCTTCTCGGCAAGGAAAGGCGCGGACCGGTCTCGGCGACGACGAACAAGATCGTGCCGCCGACCCGCCCGCAAATGAAGCGCTCGATGGAAAGCCTGATTCATCATTTCAAGCTCTATACCGAGGGCTACAAGGTGCCCGAAGGCGAAGTCTACGCCGCGGTCGAGGCTCCGAAGGGGGAGTTCGGCGTCTATCTCGTCTCGGACGGCACGAACCGTCCCTATCGATGCAAGCTCAGGGCGCCGGGCTTTGCCCATCTGCAAGCGATGGACTTCATGTGCCGCGGTCACATGCTGGCCGATGTTTCCGCGATTCTCGGCTCCCTCGATATCGTGTTCGGCGAGGTGGACCGGTGAGCGCCTCACGCCTAAGGAGGCGCGTCTCGATGCGTGCTCGCGTGCGCCAAGAAATCGGAGCCTCGTGATCATGTCCGTGCGACGCCTCGCACCCGAAGCCGTGCAGCCGAAGGAATTCACCTTCACGGCTGAGAATGCCGACTGGACAAAGGGCCAAATCGCCAAATATCCGCCTGGCCGGCAGGCCTCGGCGGTCATTCCCCTTTTGTGGAAGGCGCAGGAGCAGGTGGGCGGCTGGACGCCGCGCAGAGCGATCGAAGAGGTCGCCGCCATGCTCGGCTTACCCTACATCAGGGTGCTCGAGATCGCGACATTCTACACCATGTTCAACCTGGCGCCCGTCGGGCGCTACCATGTTCAGCTTTGCGGGACAGTGCCCTGCCATGTCTGCGGCGCCCTCGAGCTCAAGAAAATTTGCGAGGAGCGCATCGGCCAGCAGGGCGAGGTTACGGCGGACGGCAAATTCTCCTGGCTCGAGGTGGAGTGCCTCGGCGCTTGCTGCAATGCCCCGATGGTCCAGATCAATTATGATTATTACGAGGATCTCGATCCGACGAATTTCGGCAAGCTTCTCGACGATCTCGCGGCCGGGCGCCCGGTGAAGACGGGCTCGCAGACCGGGCGCATGTGTTCCGAGCCACTCGGCGGCGCGACGACGCTCGCGGATCCGAGTCTGTACGACGGTTCACGTGTGGGCGGCTGGAAGACGCGTTTCGAGGAAACGGGGCAGAAGGAGAAGGAGGAAACCGGCGAACAACAACCGGTGAAATCCTCCGGCGAAGGCGGGCCCGCCGTGCCGGGCTCCCGCAACGAGGTGCATATTGCCCAGCCGGCGTCCCCCAAGGGGCTCGGCGTCGCGCCCGCGGGCTCGCCTGCCGGCAATGCCGCGTCCCCCGACGAGGCCGTCGGGACGAGCAAGAAGCCCGGCAATAAGTCACCGCGCAAGCGCTAGGGATCGAGGCTTTCATGCTCGCCGACAAGGATCGCATCTTCACCAACCTCTATGGCCGGCACGGGGCCGACCTCGATTCAGCGTTGAAGCGTGGCGCCTGGGACGGGACGAAATTCTTTATCGACAAGGGGCGCGACTTCATCATCAACGAGATGAAAGCCTCGGGCCTTCGCGGACGAGGCGGCGCCGGCTTTCCGACCGGGCTGAAATGGTCCTTCATGCCCAAGCAAAGCGATGGGCGTCCGCACTATCTCGTGGTGAATGCGGACGAATCTGAGCCGGGCACCTGCAAGGACAGGGAGATCATGAGGAACGATCCCCATCTCCTTGTCGAGGGCTGCCTGATCGCCTCGATGGCCATGGGGGCCAATGCGTCCTACATCTACATCCGCGGTGAATATGTGCGCGAGCGCGAGGCGCTCGAGCGCGCGGTGGTGGAAGCCTATGAGGCAAGGCTGATCGGCAAGGACAATATTCACGGCTTTCCCTTCGATCTCTACGTGCATCATGGCGCCGGCGCGTATATCTGCGGAGAGGAGACGGCGCTTCTCGAGAGTCTCGAAGGCAAGAAGGGCATGCCGAGGCTCAAGCCGCCGTTCCCGGCGAATGTCGGGCTTTACGGTTGCCCGACCACCGTCAACAATGTCGAATCGATCGCGGTAGCCGGCACAATTCTGCGCCGTGGCGCTGCCTGGTTCTCTGGTATCGGCAAGCCGAACAATACGGGCACGAAGCTCTTTTGCGTCTCTGGCCACGTGAATCGCCCCTGCAACGTCGAGGAGGAGATGGGCATCACGTTCCGCGAGCTCGTCGACAGACATTGTGGCGGCGTGCGCGGTGGCTTCGACAATTTGAAGGCGGTGATTCCGGGCGGCTCCTCGGTGCGCCTCGTGCCTGCCCACCAAATCATCGACACGCCTCTCGATTTCGATTCTCTCGCGAAGCTCCGCTCAGGCCTCGGCACCGCGGCCGTGATCGTCATGGACAAATCGACCGATGTGGTGCGGGCGATCGCGCGCATCAGCTCTTTTTACAAGCATGAGAGCTGCGGCCAATGCACGCCGTGCCGCGAGGGAACCGGCTGGATGTGGCGCGTCTTGACGCGTATGGCGGAAGGACGCGCGCATAAGCGCGAGATCGACATGCTGCTCGATGTGACGACGCGCGTCGAAGGTCATACGATTTGCGCGCTGGGCGACGCGGCGGCTTGGCCCATTCAAGGCTTGATCGCGCATTTTCGCCATGAGATCGAGGAGCGCATCGACGCCTATGCGGCCAATCCCAATTCCGAACCCGTGCTGCAGGCCGCGGAGTGAGCGCATGAAGCCAATTGGCCGCGAACTTCGGCAAAGGAGCTCGATCAAGCGCGCTTTGGCAAGCGCGACCCTCCTTTGGTTTGCATTCGCCGGCGCCGCCGCGCAAGCCAAGACGTGTACCGTGGATCTCGATGAGATCCAGATCTTGCGCAAGGAAATTCTCGACGTCGTGAAGAGCAATATGCATATCGACAAAGACCGTGCGGCCGCCGCGAAGCGCAAGCTCGGCGACGCCCTGAACGGCGGCTCGGTCACCGTCGACCCGAACGACTTCAAAGGGATCTTGTCTCTCAAGGGCAAGCCCTCGCCCGCGGTCGTGCAAGATGTGTTGGCACGGCTGCAAAGCATCATTGCGAGCTGCCAATGACCAAGCTGATCGTTGATGGCCGGGAGGTCGATGTCCCCGCCGAATATACGCTGCTGCAAGCCTGCGAGGCCGGCGGCGCGGAGATTCCGCGCTTTTGCTTCCATGAGCGGCTTTCGATCGCCGGCAATTGCCGTATGTGCCTCATTGAGGTGAAGGGCAATCCGAAGCCTCAGGCGTCCTGCGCCATGGCGGTGCGCGATCTGCGCCCCGGCCCGCACGGCGAGCCGCCCGTGCTCAACACCAAGACACCGATGGTGAAGAAGGCGCGCGAAGGCGTGATGGAGTTCCTGTTGATCAACCACCCGCTCGACTGCCCGATCTGCGACCAGGGCGGCGAGTGCGATTTGCAGGACCAGGCGATGGCTTACGGCGTGGACTCCTCGCGCTTCCACGAAAACAAGCGTGCCGTAGAGGACAAATATCTCGGGCCTCTGGTCAAAACCTCGATGAATCGCTGCATTCATTGCACCCGCTGCGTGCGCTTCATCACGGAGGTCGCGGGTGTCGCTGACCTCGGCGCCATCGGTCGCGGCGAGAACATGGAGATCACGACCTATCTCGAGCATGCAATGCGCTCGGAGCTGCAAGGAAACGTCGTCGACCTGTGCCCGGTCGGCGCCCTCACCGCCAAGCCCTGGGCGATGCAATATCGGCCGTGGGAATTCACCAAGACCAAATCGATCGACGTCATGGATGGTGTGGGCTCGGCCATTCGTGTCGATTCCCGCGGTCGGGAGGTAATGCGCATCCTGCCCCGCATCAACGACGACGTGAACGAGGAGTGGATCTCCGACAAGACCCGCCATGTCGTCGACGGCTTGCGCCAGCAAAGGCTCGACAAGCCCTATCTGCGCGGAGCCGACGGCAAGCTGCGTGCCGTCTCGTGGCGCGAGGCTTTCGCCGCAATCAAGGTTCGGATGGAAGGGACGAGACCTGAACGAATTGGCGCGATCGCGGGCGAGCTTGCAACTGTCGAGGAAATGTTCGCGCTGAAGCTTTTCATGGAACAGTGGGGCTCGTCGAATATCGATGTGCGCGAGGACAATTCACCGCTCCACTCGCGTTTCGGCCGCGCCTCTTACCTCTTCAACGCCACGATCGCCGGCATCGAGGCGGCCGACGCCATTCTTCTCGTTGGGGTCAATCCGCGCCGTGACGGCGCCGTGCTGAACGCCCGCATCCGCAAGCGCTGGCGGATGGGCAATCTCAGGATCGGGCTGATCGGCAAGCGCGCCGATCTCACCTACCCTTACGAACATCTCGGTGCGGGCGGCCAGAGCCTCGCATCGCTGATGGCGGGAGAGGGCGAGTTCGCGTCTGCCCTTCGCGCGGCGAAGAAGCCCTTGCTCATTCTCGGACGCGGCGCGCTGACGAGCGAGGGAGGCCTTGCCCAGCTCGCGCTCGCCGCGAAAGCGGCAAAAGCCTTCGCTCTTGTCCGCGAGGGCTGGAACGGATTTAGCGTGCTGAGCGCGACAGCCTCGCTCGTCGGTGCGCTTGACATCGGCTTTGTGCCGGGGGAGGGAGCCATGAGCGCGCGCGCCATGGCGAGAGAAGGCGCTCTCGATTGCCTCTACCTTCTCGGCGCAGATGCAGTCGATGTCGCGCCTGGCGCATTCGTCATCTACCAGGGAACGCATGGCGATCGGGGCGCGCACCGCGCCGATGTCATCTTGCCGGGCGCGGCCTACACCGAAAAATCAGGCACTTATGTGAATACCGAAGGGCGGGTCCAGATGGGCGACCGCGCGGTCTTCCCGCCAGGGGATGCACGAGACGATTGGGCCATCCTGCGTGGGCTGTCCGGCGCGCTCGGCAAGCCGTTGCCCTTCGATTCCTTGTCCGAGCTTCGCAAGCTGCTCTACGGGCAGTATCCGCATCTTGCCGGGATCGATGCGATCGCGCCGCAAGACGGCACGGGCGCAATCGAGGCTCTCTCGCAACTCGAAGTGGCGGGATCCGACGCGCCTTACGCGGCAAGCGACGCCGATTATTATCTGTCAAACGCGATCGCGAGGGCTTCGCGCGTCATGGCGCAATGCTCAGAGCTCGCGCATGACCAGGCTTCCATCGCGGCGGAGTAGGCGATGTCCGACATGCTCCTTGCCCTCATCCTGACCGCGATCAAAAGCATCGCGCTCCTCGTGGTGCTGCTTATCTGCGTGGCGTTCATCCTGCTCGCCGACCGCAAGATCTGGGCCGCTGTGCAGTTGCGGCGCGGCCCCAATGTGGTCGGCCCTTTCGGCCTTTTGCAGAGTTTCGCCGATCTTTTGAAATTCGTCTTCAAGGAGCCGATCATTCCGTCAGGCGCCTCGAAGGGGATTTTTCTTTTAGCGCCGCTCGTCACCTGCATTCTGGCGCTCGCCGCGTGGGCGGTGATTCCGCTTCAGGCCGGCTGGGCGATCGCCAACATCAATGTCGGCGTCCTCTACATTTTCGCCATCTCGTCCCTCGGCGTCTACGGCGTGATCATGGCCGGCTGGGCATCGAACTCGAAATACCCCTTCCTTGCGGCGCTCCGCTGCGCTGCTCAAATGGTGTCTTACGAGGTCTCGATCGGCTTCGTTATCATCACCGTGCTGATGTGCGCGGGCTCGCTCAACCTCACCGCGATCGTGGAGGCGCAGAACACGCGCTTCGGCTTTCTCGGCTGGTATTGGCTTCCGCTCCTGCCAATGTTCGTCGTCTTCTTCGTTTCGGCGCTCGCCGAGACCAACCGACCGCCCTTCGACCTGATGGAAGCCGAGTCCGAGCTCGTCGCCGGCTTCATGGTCGAATATTCCTCGACGCCCTACATGATGTTCATGCTCGGCGAGTATGTCGCCGTCGTCACCATGTGCGCGTTGACCACCATCATGTTCCTCGGCGGGTGGCTCTCTCCGATACCTTTCGTTCCGTTCACCTGGATTCCGGGCGCGCTCTGGTTCGTCCTCAAGGTCTGCCTTGTTTTCTTCATGTTCGCGATGGTGAAGGCGATGGTGCCTCGGTATCGCTATGATCAATTGATGCGGCTCGGCTGGAAGGTGTTCCTGCCGATCTCGCTCGCCATGGTCGTCATCGTCGCGGCCGTGCTGCAGATCTTCGGTTGGGCGCCGGTCGGCAGTTGAGGAGGAAACCGGTGTCGTATCGCTCGTCATCTCATTTGCCCGAAGCTTCCCGCCTTCGCGCGGAGCGTGATCGTTGCCTGCGGGCGCCGGAGCGACAGGGCGTGAATACGAGGTATGTGCCATGAGGCTCGATCAAGCCGCGAAATCCTTGTTCCTCAAGGAATTCGTCTCAGCCTTCTTCCTGTCGTTGCGGTATTTCTTCAAGCCGAAGGCGACGTTGAATTATCCTTTCGAGAAGGGTCAGCTTTCGCCGCGCTTTCGCGGCGAGCACGCGCTTCGCCGTTATCCGAACGGTGAGGAGCGCTGCATCGCCTGCAAGCTTTGCGAGGCCATCTGCCCAGCGCTCGCGATCACCATCGAGGCGGGCCCGCGCCGCAATGACGGCACGCGCCGCACCACGCGATACGACATCGATATGACGAAGTGCATCTATTGCGGCATGTGCCAGGAGGCCTGCCCCGTCGATGCCATCGTCGAAGGGCCGAATTTCGAATTCTCGACGGAGACCCGGGAGGAGCTGTTCTACGACAAGGATCGGCTTCTCGATAACGGCACGCGATGGGAGCGCGAGATCGCGCGCAACATCACCATGGACGCCCCCTACCGCTGATCGCGCGATCGCATGCCCAATCGTCCCTCGACCGTTCCGGCTCGCCCCAAGGGCCTTCGGCCAGCGTCTCGGCGGTCTTGCGACGCCGCGCCTGAATCCGGGAAACCGTCCACGTTGTGCGGTTCACCTTGCGCGGCTATACACGGCGCGAGCTGATCACGGCCGAGCGGAGCCAAGGCACGAATGGATTTCTCTTTCGCCTTTTTCTACCTCTTCGCCGCCGTCCTGCTCGGCTCGGCGTTCATGGTGGTGGCCGCCCGCAACCCCGTTCATGCCGTGTTGTTCCTCATTCTTGCTTTCGTGAACGCGGCGGCGCTCTTCCTGCTTCTCTCGGCCGAGTTCCTGGCGATGATCCTTATCGTTGTCTATGTCGGAGCGGTCGCCGTCCTCTTCCTCTTCGTCGTGATGATGCTCGATGTCGATTTCGCCGAGCTCAAGCAGGGCTTTTTGCAATATCTGCCGATCGGCGCGTTGATCGGCGTGCTCTTCCTCATCGAGCTCATCGCAGTGGCGTCCATCATCGTCACCAAGGGGAAGATCGCCGGCACCCCTCTCGCGGTCAACGCGGTGGCGCAAGGGGCGCGCAACATCTCGAATGTGAAGGCGATCGGCGATGTGCTCTACACGACGTATGTCTACTACTTCGAAGGCGCGGGGTTGATCCTGCTCGTCGCCATGATCGGTGCGATTGTGCTCACCTTGCACCGGCGCGAGGGGGTGAAGCGCCAGAATATCTCCGCGCAGAATGCGCGCACCAAGCTTGCCGCCGTCGAGCTGCGCAAAGTGCCGTTCCGGCAAGGCGTATAGGGGAAGGCGCGTGACAATCGGGCTCACTCACTATCTTACGGTGGCGGCGATCTTGTTCACGCTCGGCGTGTTCGGGATTTTTCTCAATCGCAAGAATATCATCCTGATCATGATGTGCGTCGAGCTGATCCTGCTCGCGGTGAACATCAACCTCGTCGCCTTTTCGGCTTTCCGCGGTGACATTCTCGGGCAGGTCTACGCCCTTTTGATCTTGACGGTCGCGGCGGCCGAGGCCGCGATCGGCCTTGCCATTCTGGTCGTCTATTATCGCAACCGCGGCACCATCGCGGTCGAAGACGTCAATATGATGCGCGGCTGAGCCGCTCGCGAAGGATCAGGCCCGGCGATGTATTCAGCGATTGTCTTCCTGCCGCTCTTCGGCTTCCTCATCGCCGGTGGGCTCGGGCGCGTGATCGGCGCGCGTGCTTGCGAGATCGTCACGACCGCCTTCCTGATGCTCGCCATGGTGCTCTCCTGGATCGCCTTCTTCCAGGTCGGCATTGCGCATCAGGGTGCGGAGACGGTCGACATCGCGCCCTGGTTCATCTCGGGGGGGCTTCGGGTCGAATGGGCGCTGCGGATCGATACTCTCACGGTGGTGATGCTGGTCGTCGTCAACACCGTGTCGGCGCTCGTGCACCTCTATTCGATCGGTTACATGGCGGAAGATCCTTCGCGCCCGCGCTTCTTCGCCTATTTGTCGCTCTTCACCTTCGCCATGCTGATGCTGGTGACCGCTGACAATCTCGTGCAAATGTTCTTCGGGTGGGAGGGCGTCGGCCTCGCCTCGTATCTGTTGATCGGCTTTTGGTACGACCGGCCCGCCGCCAATGCCGCGGCGATCAAGGCCTTCATCGTCAACCGCATTGGCGATTTCGGTTTTGCGCTCGGCATTTTCCTCGTTTTCACCCTGTTCGGCACAGTCGCCTTGAACGACATCTTCGCGCGCGCGCCCGAAGTCGCGAAAGGGACCTTCCACTTCCTCGGCTATGATTGGCCGGCGGTGACGCTTGCCTGCCTCTTGCTGTTCATGGGAGCAATGGGCAAGTCGGCCCAATTCCTGCTCCACACTTGGCTCCCTGACGCGATGGAGGGTCCGACACCGGTCTCTGCGCTCATCCATGCGGCGACCATGGTCACGGCGGGCGTCTTCATGGTTGCGCGCCTCTCGCCCTTGTTCGAGCAGGCGCCCTTTGCCCAGACCGCGGTGCTGGTGATCGGCGCGACCACGGCCTTCTTCGCCGCGACCATCGGTCTCGTGCAGAACGACATCAAGCGCGTCATCGCGTATTCGACCTGCTCGCAACTTGGCTACATGTTCGTCGGCCTTGGCGCCGGCACCTATTCGATCGGCATCTTCCACCTGTTCACCCACGCTTTCTTCAAGGCGCTTCTCTTTCTCGGCGCCGGCTCAGTCATCACGGCGATGCATCACGAGCAGGACATGCGAAAGATGGGCGGCTTGTGGAAATCCATTCCTTTCACCGGCGCCATGATGGTGATCGGCACTTTGGCGCTCACCGGCTTTCCTTTCACCGCGGGCTTCTACTCGAAAGACGCCATCATCGAAGCAGCTTATGCGAGCGACCGCGCTGGCCATGTGTTCGCCTTTCTCTGCACCGCCTTTGCCGCCCTGCTCACCGCCTTCTACTCCTGGCGTCTCGTCTTCATGACCTTTGCCGGCACGCCGCATTGGGCCGAGGCCGAGGCGCACGCCGGCACGGCGGTCGCGCCCGCCTCGGCCGAAGAGGAACACCATGGTCATGGGCCGGTCGAGCCCCATGAGAGCCCGCTCGTCATGCTCGTGCCGCTCGCGCTGCTTGCTGTCGGGGCGCTCGCGGCGGGGTTGTTGTTCAAGGGCGTCTTTTTCGGCGGCGCGGCGGAGAGCTTCTGGAATGGCGGGCTCGTCTTCGAAGAAGCGCTCGTGAAGAAGGTCGAGGATGTGCCGTTCCTCGTCGAGCACGCGGCCCTGATCATGATGGTGATCGGTTCCGCGCTTGCCTACTGGTTCTATGTCGTGAACCCGTCCTTGCCCGCACGTCTCGCCGCGGCCAATCCCATCCTTTACCGCTTCCTGCTCAACAAATGGTATTTCGACGAGATCTATGACTTCCTCATCGTGCGCCCGACTCTCGCCCTTGCCCGTTTCTTCTGGAAGGAAGGCGATGGTCGCTTGATCGATGGCTTCGGCCCCGACGGCGTATCGGCGCGTGTCATCGATGTGGCCAGGGGTGCAGTCCGGCTGCAGAGCGGCTATCTCTACCATTATGCCTTCGCCATGCTGATCGGGGTTGCCGGCTTCATCACATATTTCATCATCATGGGAGCTCCGTGATGCCCGGCGTGCTCAGCGGCCTCCTGATCCTGCCGCTCATCGGATCGGCCCTCATTCTCTTCGTGCGCGGGGAGGATGAGGCCGCGCTCTCGAATATCCGCTACATCGCGCTGCTCACGACGCTCGTGACTTTTCTTTTGTCGCTCGTCGCCTGGTGGCAGTTCGACCCGGCGAATTCCGCCTTCCAGCTCGTCGAGCAGGCGTCGTGGGTTTCGTCCTCCATCACCTTCAAGCTCGGCGTCGACGGCTATTCGCTGCCTTTCGTTCTGCTCACGACTTTCCTGATGCCGTTCTGCATCCTCGCCTCATGGAGCCCGATCCAGCGGCGCGTGCGCGAATACATGATCGCCTTCCTGATCCTCGAGACGCTCATGATCGGCGTCTTCGTGTCGCTGGATCTCGTCCTTTTCTACCTGTTCTTCGAGGGCGGCCTCATTCCGATGTTCCTCATCATCGGCGTCTGGGGCGGGGAACGGCGCATCTATGCAAGCTTCAAATTCTTCCTCTACACGCTGCTCGGCTCGGTGCTCCTCTTGATCGCCGTGATGGCGATGTGGAAGACAGCGGGCACCACCGATATCGCCTCGCTTCTGACTTATCGTTTCGCCCCCGCGATGCAGAAATGGCTGTGGCTTGCCTTCTTCGCGTCCTTCGCCGTGAAGATGCCGATGTGGCCCGTCCACACCTGGTTGCCGGACGCGCATGTCGAAGCACCCACTGCCGGTTCCGTCATCCTCGCCGGCATCCTCTTGAAGATGGGCGGTTACGGTTTCATCCGCTTTTCGCTACCGATGTTTCCTGACGCTTCGCATGACTTCGCGCCGCTCATCTATGCTCTTTCCGTGATCGCGATCATTTACACTTCGCTCGTCGCGCTCGCGCAGGAGGACATGAAGAAGCTGATCGCTTATTCCTCGGTGGCCCATATGGGTTTGGTCACCATGGGCCTGTTCTCGATGACGGCGCAGGGCATCGAAGGCGCGATGTTCCAGATGGTGAGCCACGGCCTCGTCTCCGGCGCGCTCTTCCTCTGCGTGGGCGTCGTCTATGATCGCACCCACACGCGCCAGATTGCCGCGTATGGCGGCCTCGTGCATCGCATGCCGCTCTATGCCGCGGCCTTCATGGTTTTCACGCTCGCCAATATCGGCCTGCCCGGTACTACGGGGTTCATCGGCGAGTTCCTGAGCCTGGTTGGGACCTTCAGGGTCAATAGCTGGGTGGCATTCTTCGGCACCTTCGGCGTGATCCTCTCGGCCGCCTATGCACTGTGGCTTTACCGCAAGATCATTTTCGGCAAGCTGGTGAAACCCGAGCTCATGAACATGCTCGATCTGACGCCGCGCGAGATGTGCGTGATGGCGCCGCTCGTCGCTCTCGTGATCTTCTATGGGGTGAGGCCGGGGGTGATTCTCGACGCCTTCTCGGCGCCCACCGAAGCTCTCCTCAAATCGACAGGGCTTGCGCTTGGCGCGGTCGAGGCCGCGACCTTGGTGGTCCCATGAGGCTCGATCCATGACGACCGCCGCGCTTCCTTCCATTGTCACCATCCTGCCCGAGATCGTGCTCGCGGGCGGCGCGCTCGTGCTGATCCTGATCGGGGCCTTTCAGGGATTGCGCTCGATCAACCTCGTGAACGGAGCGGCCTTCGCCGTGCTTGTCGTGGCGGCGCTCGCCACCGTGTTCCAGGCGTCGCAGACGCAAATGGCGTTCAATGGCTCCTTCGTGGTCGACGATTTTGCAAGGTTCATGAAGGTGGTGACGCTGCTCGGCGCGGCAGCGACCTTGGCGCTCGCCATCGATGAGATGAGCCAGGAGCGCTACAAGCAATTCGAGCTTGCGATTCTCGTTCTCTTGTCGTCGCTCGGCATGCTGTTGATGATTTCCGCGAATGATCTCATCGCACTTTACATCGGCCTCGAGCTGTCGAGCCTTGCCCTTTACGTGCTCGCCGCCATCGATCGTCACAATGCCAAGGCGAGCGAGGCAGGCCTCAAATATTTCGTGCTCGGCGCCTTATCGTCCGGCATGCTCCTTTATGGCGCCTCGCTCATCTACGGCTTCACCGGAACAGTGAGCTTTGCCGGCATAGCGACGGCGGTGAAGGCAGGCGCCGGCCCGGGCTTGATGTTCGGGCTCGTCTTCCTCATGGCGGGCCTTGCCTTCAAGATTTCCGCGGTTCCCTTCCACATGTGGACGCCTGATGTTTATGAAGGCGCGCCGACGCCCGTGACCGCCTATTTCGCCGCCACCAACAAGATCGCCGCGATGGCGCTCACGACGCGCGTCCTCATCCAGGCGTTTGGTCCGGATGTGAGCGAGTGGCGCCAGATCGTGGTATTCATCTCGATTGCCTCGATGGCGCTCGGCTCCTTCGCGGCGATTGGCCAGCGCAATCTCAAGCGCCTCATGGCCTATTCCTCGATCGGTCATGTCGGCTTCGCCCTGGTGGGGCTCGCCGCCGGCACGCAAGACGGTGTCAACGGCGTGCTGGTCTATATGGCCATCTACATGGCGATGACGGTCGGCAGCTTCGCCTGCATCCTCGCGATGCGCACCAAGGATGGGCCTGTCGAGACCATCGACGATCTCGCCGGCTTGTCGAGATCGCAGCCTTTCTTCGCGTTCGTGCTCATGTCGCTCATGTTCTCGCTCGCCGGCGTCCCGCCGCTCGCCGGCTTCTGGGCCAAATGGTACGTGTTTTCCGCTGCGGTCGATGCTGGACTTGTGCCGCTCGCCGTCATCGGATTCCTCACCAGCGTGGTGGGCGCTTTTTATTATCTGCGAGTTGTCAAGGTCATGTATTTCGACGATGGGCCAGCCCGTTTCATGCCGCTTTCAGGTGTGCTGAAAGCGTTGCTCGCGCTTTCAGGCGTCGCCATGGTCCTCTTCGGCTTGGTGCCGTCCCCTATCGTGGCAGCGGCGGCAGCGGCGGCGAAGTCGCTATTTTGATGGGGTCGCGCGGCGAAGCCTACTCACTTGGAACGGCGGCAAGCGAGGCGTGCTACCGCTTGGAAACGCAAGCGGAAGTCTCCTCCACTTTCGACGTGGCGCTCGCGCGAGCGCGAGAAGGGGAAGCCTCGAGGCTTTGGATTGTGGCGCAAAGCCAGACGCAAGGTCGCGGCCGTCATGGCCGATCGTTCCTTTCGCCCGCCGGCAATCTGTATGCGAGTCTCCTTCTGGTGGAAGGCTGCCGCAGAGGCGATGCTCCGGAATTGGGATTTGTCGCGGGCCTTGCGCTCTTCGATGCGGCTTCAGCGCTCACCGGTCTTGATCATCCGCGGCTTTCGCTCAAATGGCCGAACGACCTTCTTGTCGACGGGAAGAAATGCGCGGGGCTTCTTCTCGAAGGCCATCAGCTTCCTCATGGCGTCTTCGTTCTCATCATCGGAATCGGCGTCAATGTTGCGGCCGTTCCAACGACCTTGCCCGAAGCGACGATGCTCGCCCGTTTCGCCTCCGATGCAACGGCCGAGCGGCTTTTCCTGCTTTTGTCCGATGCGTTCGCGCGCCGTTTTTCCGATTGGGCGGAAGCGCCGCCAGGCTCGCAGGCGCATTTTGCGGCGTGGGCCGAGCGGGCTCATGGGCTGGGGGCGCGCGTGCGCGTGAAAATGCCGAAGGGTGAGGTCATCGGCCTTTTCCGTGGCCTTGACCGCGGGCGGCTCCTCCTCGACACGCAAGAGGG
>JAFAQA010000507.1 GCA_019246665.1 Hyphomicrobiales bacterium | reverse complement strand
CACGGGGCTCGACGATGAGGGGCTTCGGCGCAAGGCCGCCGCGATCGAGGCCGCCATGGCGTGCCATCAAGGCCATCTCGCCGATCCGCTCGAAGTGCTGCGTCGGGTGGGCGGGCGCGAGGTCGCCGCGATCGCAGGCGCGATCCTGGCGGCGCGTTCGCAGCATATCCCCGTCATCCTCGACGGGTATGTCGTCACAGCGGCGGCAGCGGTGTTGCACGCGCTCGACCCGCGCGCGCTCGACCATTGCGTCGCGGGCCATTGCTCGGCCGAGGGCGCCCATGCCGAGGTGCTCTCACGCCTTGGCCTCGTGCCGCTCCTCGATCTCGATATGCGGCTCGGCGAAGCTTCGGGCGCCGCGCTCGCCGCCGGCCTCATCAAGGCAGCGGCGCGCTGCCATTCCGGCATGGCCACTTTCGGAGAAGCCGGCGTCGACGAGAAGGGCAGCTGATGGCCATCGCCTCCCTGAGTGATCCGCGTGGGTCGCCGCGTTCGCGTCGCCTGCTATTGACATCGGAGCGTCCGGCGAACTTTCTTCGAGAGTCGACACCGATGCTTTGCCGGGAGCGCCCGCATGTATGATACCCGCCGCCTCGCCGTTGCCGCGCTTCTCCTCGCCGGCGCCCTCGCTTGCGCCAATGCCCGTGCGCAAGAGCCGGTGACGATCGGCCTCGTCGTGCCGCTCTCGCCGCCCGGCGATCCGACCGCGGGCCAGCTCATTCGCCGAGGCGCGGAGCTCGCGCTCGACTATTACAACGGCAAGGGTGGCGTGCTTGGCGGGCGCAAGCTGCAATTATCCGTGCAGGACAGCCAGGGTCGTCCGGAAGGCGGCGTTGCCGCCTATCGACGTGTCGTGGGCGAGGACAAGGCGGTTGCGGTCACCGGCTTCTTCCATTCTTCGGTGAACATCGCCGCGAATGAAGTCGCGAAATCCATGGGCGTGCCGACCCTCGGCACGCAGACCTCGGCCGCCGACATCACAGCGAAGCATTACGAGGTCGCGTTTCGCACGCATTTGATCGATCCGCTGCGTGTCGCCGCCTGGCTCGAATTCATGCAGAAGAAAGGCTTCAAGCGTGTCTCGTTGCTCGCCGAAACTTCCGATTACGGCGTCGGCCTCGTCACCGAGACGGATCGGCAGATCAAGGAGAAGAAGCTGCCGATCGAGCTGCAGAGCCTCACCTTCGACCGCACCTCGACCGACCTCACGCCGCAGCTTCTGCAAGTGAAGGCTTTCAAGCCCGATCTTCTCGTGAATGTCGGCGTCGGCGCGCCCATGGATCTCATGATCGAGCAGGCGGCGACGCTCGCCATCACGCCGCAAGTGCCGATGCTCGTCTCCTACGATGCGCCCATCCGGCCGCAATTCTGGCAACTCCATCCGAACACCGGCGACAAGCTCTACTTCATCGCCTATTACTCGCCCAAGCAGACGCTTTCCGAGATCGGCACCTGGTTCACCAAAGCTTATGAGGAGAAATACAAGGAATCGCCCGTCTACTCTTCGTTGAACGGCTTCGGCGATGTCGCGATCATCGCGCAAGCCGTCGAGCAGGCGAAGAGCACCGACCCCAAGGCAATCATTCAAACGCTCGAGACCGGCAAATTCGCCTTCTGGTCCTCGGGCGACGTCACCTTCCCCAAAGCGGATGGCGTCTTCTGGCACAATTTTTCGCCGCCCGTTCTCATCCTCCAGTTCCAGAAACCGGGCCAGGATTGGAAGGAGGCGGAGGTCGTGTTCGAGAGCGGAAAATAGCACTGCCGAAGAGGAATTGCGGTGACAGTGCACTTAGTTCCAGAAGCAGCCTTTTGCTTCGGGAGTATTGCCGGAATTAAGTGCACTGTCACCGTCATTCCGACAGCGAGGCCGTGATGTTTTCCCTTGAGCTCTTCACCCAAGCGCTCATCGCCGGCATCGTCATCGGCGTGATTTACGCCCTCATGGCGCTCGGCATCACCTTCATCTACTCGATCGTGAAGATGATCAACTGGTCGATGGGCGAGTTCTACATGCTCGGCTCTTACGCCCAGTATCTGATCGTCGCCTATTGGCTCGGCGCGGACCTCTGGTATGTGGCCGCGATCCTCTCCGCCGCGACGGTGTTCCTCATCGGCTGGCTGATCGAGCCTATCCTCATCAAGCCGATGTTCACCGGCGGCATCGAGCGGCGCGACGATTACGCGACCGTGGTCACGATCGCGCTCCTCCTTCTCTTGCGCAATCTCGCGACCGCGATTTCCGGACCTTATCAGCGCACGCCCGGCACGAAATTGCCGGGCGTGATGCTCGGCCCCTTGCCGGAAAGCGGCGCGCGCTTCGCCGCTTTCCTCGCCGCGCTCGCCGCCATCGCGCTGTTCTATCTTCTCCTGAAGCGCACCTGGCTCGGCCTTGCACTCAGGGCGACATCGCAAAGCCGCGTGGGTGCGCAAACCGCCGGCGTCGACGTGCTGTCGCTCGACAAGATCGCCTTCGGCATCGGGGTCGGCCTCGCCGGCCTCGCCGGCGCGCTGCTTGCGCCCGTCTTCATGGTCTACCCGACCGATGGGGTCGTCACGACGACGAAGGGATTCGAGATCATCGTGATCGGCGGGCTCGGCTCCGTGCCGGGCGCGCTGATCGCGGGCGTCGCGCTCGGCATCGCCGAATCGCTCGGCGCGACCTTCATCGCCTCCGCTTATCAGAACGCTTACGGTTTCGTGCTCTTGCTTCTCGTGCTTGCGCTTCGCCCGAGCGGCCTCTTCGGCGAACGACTTCGCCAAGCATGAATAACCAAGCGTGAACGACCAACCATGAACGGCGCCGCCCCGATCCTCGAGACACGCAAGCTCTCGAAGCATTTCGGCGGCTTCGTCGCGAATGACGCCATCGATCTTGCGGTCCAGCCTGGCGAGATCCGCGGCATCATCGGGCCGAATGGCGCGGGAAAATCGACGCTCATCAACTTGATGACCGGCGTGCATCAACCAAGCTCCGGCGACGTGCTTCTCGCGGGCGAAAGCCTTGTCGGGCGCAAGCCTCACGAGATCGCGCGCAAGGGGCTGGTGCGCTCGTTTCAAGTGAGCCGCGTCTTCGGCAACCTTTCGCTGCTCGACAATCTCACCGCGCCACACCTCGCGGCGGCGAGGACGCGCGAGGCATGCCAGGAAGGCGTCGCGAAGGCCCGGCGCCTCCTCGATCTCGTGCGCCTCACCTCCCTCACCGATGCGCCCGCCAAGACATTGTCCGGTGGCCAGCGCGTGCTGTTGCAGGCAGCCGCGGGCTTCATGATGCCCGCGCTCACCTGTTATTTGCTCGACGAGCCCTTCGCCGGCGTCAATCCGGTGATCAAGGATCAATTGATCGCGCTCATCGAAGAGGAGAGCCGTGCGCGCGGCCTGACTTTCGTGATCGTGAGCCATGAAATGGCGGTGATGCGCCGCCTTTGCCGCAAGATCACGGTGCTCATCGAGGGGCGTGTCGTGGCGGAAGGTTCGCTCGACGAGATCGCGTCTCGCGCCGATGTGGTAACCGCTTATCTCGGCAAGAGCTTTGCGTGAGGGGAGTGAAAAGTGAAAGTGAAAAGTGAAAAGACCCGCTGCTGAGTGCCTGCTTCACCGCTCACTTCACACTCCTTCACTTTTCACCACGTTCAGCACCTTCCCGGCCGCGCCGACGACCTTGACGCGCGCGCCCGCCGGCAGGTCTGGCCCTGAGGCCAGCCAGATTGCATCATCGAAGCGCACTTTGCCTTCACCCGCGATGATCGGCTGATCGAGCGTCGTCACGCGCCCGACGAGCGCATTGGCGCGCTGGTTGAGATGCATCACGGTCGCCTCGTCGTCGCCCTCGCGCCGCGTCAGCCGCTTGCCGACGAAGACGAGCGCCACGGCAAGCGCGGCGAAGACCAGCCCGTTCGCTTCCCAGGGCAGGGGCTCGAGGAAATTTCCGCCCCCGACGATGACGGCCGCAAGGCCGAGCCAAATGAGGAAGAAACCAGGCGCCGCGAGCTCGAGCGCCATGAGGATGACACCGACGATCAGCCAGAGCCAGGGCGAGGAAAGATCGGTAAGATCCATCCGTCAGCCTCCACCCGAATTGCCGGCAGAGGGCATGGCCGGCACCGTCACGCTTCCCAAGCGCGCGGAGCCGCCCGTGACGCCATCCGGCCCGAAGACGGCCTTGGCGATCTCCCCGATGCCGGCGACCGAACCGCCGAGCGAGGCGGCCTCGATCGGGATGACGATCACCTTCTGGTTCGGTGCGGCGGCGAGCGCCTGCAGGACGCGCGTGTATTTCTCGGCGATGAGGTAGTTCGCCGCTGCGAGATTGCCGCGCGCGATCGCTTCGGAAACTGCGGCGGTCGCGGCCGCCTCGGCCGCGGCCGAGCGCTCGCGCGCCTCGGCATCGCGGAAGGCCGCTTCCTTGCGTCCCTCGGCCGAGAGGATCGCCGCTTGTTTCTCGCCTTCGGCGCGCAGGATTTCCGCTTGGCGTGAGCCCTCCGCTTCGAGGATGGCGGCGCGCTTCTCGCGCTCCGCCTTCATCTGCCGGCCCATCGATTCGACGATGTCGGCGGGCGGCATGATGTCCTTGATCTCGATGCGGTTGATTTTCACGCCCCAGGGCGAGGCCGCCGAATCGACGACAGTCAAAAGCCGCTCGTTGATCGCGTCACGATGCGAGAGAAGCTGGTCGAGATCCATCGACCCCATGACGGTGCGGATATTGGTGGTGACGATGTTGAGGAGCGCGGTGCCGAGCTGGGCGACCTCGTAGGACGCGCGCGCCGCATCGATGATCTGAAAGAAGGTCACGCCGTCGACCTTGACCGAGGCGTTGTCCTTGGTGATCACCTCTTGCGAGGGCACGTCGAGCACCTGCTCCATCATGTTCACCTTGTTCCCGATGGTGTCGAGATAGGGAACGATGAGGCCAAGCCCGGGCTGCAGCGTGAAGGTGTAGCGGCGGAAGCGCTCGACGGTGTAATTATAGCCTTGCGGCACGGTCCTGATGCCGGAAAGCAAGGTCAGGATCGCGAACACCACGATGACGATCACGAAGATCCCAAAAGCGCTGATCGGCATCGTTGCCTCCCAGATTGGTTAATGCGCATGAAAAAGCGGCCGAATAGGCGATCAGGGCAGAGCTCGAGTCAAGACGAAACGATCGGCGCGGTTAAGACCGTGTTCGGAATGGCCGGCAATGGCGGGTGAACGCCATCGCCAAAGGAAAGGTGACTGGCGATGCGAATTATCGACCACGAGCATGACGCATGCGAGGAATGGCGCGAAGGGGTCACGACCCGCATGCGCGCCTCCGCCCTCATCGGCACCGCGCAGCTTTGCCTTTTCGAGCAATGGTGCACGCCCGGGCGCGGCGCACCGACGCATCTGCATGCGGTCGAGGAGGTGCTTACGGTGCTGGCCGGGCAGGCCGAAATCTGGGTGGAGGAGGAGAAGGCGAAACTCGGCGCCAATCAATCGGTGGTGATTCCGGCAGGCCGCAAGCACGGCTTTCGCAACATCGGCGAGACGGTGCTGCACGTCCAGGCCGCACTTGCCGCCTCGAGCTTCGAGGCCTCCTTCGACGATCCGCGCGAGGTGTCGCGGAGATGGCTCCCGCTAATTAATGCGGGCGGCTAGTTATCGGGAAACCTATGCAGAGCATCCTTCTTAGCACCAGGCACTTAGCTCTACAGCAGTAGCTATCGGACTAAAGGGCGTGCAGACGACATAATCCTCATTGATAACTCCTAATTAGATGTTAATTGTTAGGGAGGCTGCGCCACACGAGTGGGTATCATGCTTTTGCGTTCCGGTGGGATTGACGTCTTTTACATAGATGAGTCGCACGATAAAAATCACTACGTCGTCAGCGCAATACGCATTCCGTTCCTGCGAAACGTGGAGGGGGCTTGGCAGATAGTCTGGCCCAATCATCTGGCTAAGATAAAGGAATGGCGGAGATATACGCGAGAGCGACTGAAAATTCCGCTTTCAAAAGAGCTTCACGGATTAAAACTGGCATCGGCGCGTGGTAATTTTCTTCACGGGAAATATAACTTCAAGCATCGCCAAGCCGCTATAGCTTACCGAGAGATTTTATCGGAACTCCATTTTATCCCAAACGAAGGGGTTATGTCGGTCGCGGCAAGTCGGGGCAAATATCTTTATGGGCATGAGCGGCTGGAAGCCGCAATGTACGCTTTATTCCAGCGGATGCGTCGATCTTGCATTGACAACAAAACGAACGCGATTGCTTTCTTTGATCAAGGGCACCCTGAGTATCGCCGTCTCTATAGGATGGCCCAGGTGTATTTGCCTACAGGAAGCGCTTTGGGTGGTTGGCCGAAAGGCGTCTCAAGCGTAAATCTCCCGATGGATATGTTCACAAAGGACGCCAATGAGAAAAATTCGAAAAATTGCTATTTCACGCAAGCTGCTGATCTAATTGCGTATGCAGCATTTATGAAAATCAAAGGCGAACACGATCAACTGACCGAATGGCAAATGGCTCAACAGATGAATGAAATATATGATGCTATACCACTCGCAAAACGGAACCTTAAAGCGAGCGCAGCCACACCACGAGATGCCATCGTACGTCTAAAATAGAATCGGCCGCCCCGAAGAGCGGCCAATTCCGGCAGTTACGCCACCGGCTCTAGGCCGGCTTTGTGAACCGCGAACGATATATAAAACATTTAAGATTCACGGTCTAGATTCAACGGCTTATTTATTTCAGATGGAACGAGAGGTCCACAACTCATCCTCAGGAAGCCCACAGGAGATAGGCAGAAGCTCGCCTTGTTTATAGCGCGTTATGTGTTTTGCACCTTGCTGCCCAAACCAACACATCGCCGTCAGGCAGATTCCCGCGCCCAAACAGAATGCTCCGCGATCCCCTCCGGGCGAGGTCCGCCGAGCGCCCAATCCAAGAGCTCGATCGTGTGCACGACCGGCGGCGCGGCGGGCCCTCCGGCCTTCGCCCGATCCGCGAAACCCTTCGCGATCTGGGTAATGCAGCCAATATTGCCGGTGGCGACGATATCCGGCTTCGTGCGCGCAATGTGGCCGGTCTTGCGGTCGCGCAATTTTTCAGCGAGCTCCGGCTGGAGGATGTTGTAGATGCCGGCCGAACCGCAGCAGATATGTCCCTCGGCCACGTCCTTCACCTTGAACCCCGCTGCCCGCAAGAGCTTCTTCGGCCCGTCGGTGATCTTCTGGCCGTGCTGCATCGAGCAGGCCGAATGATACGCGACGGTGAGGCCAAGCGGGCGCGCTGGCGTGGGGAGCTCGAGTGGTAAAAGATATTCGCTGATGTCCTTCGCAAGCGCCGAGACCTTCGCGGCTTTCGCCGCAAGCCTTCCATCATTGCGGAACATGAAGCCGTAATCCTTGATCGTGGTGCCGCAACCCGACGCGGTGATCAGGATGGCATCGAGCCCACTCTTCTCGATCTCCTCGTACCAGACTTCGATGTTATGCGCAGCGAAAGCGTGCGAGCTTGCCTCGCGGCCCATATGGTGCACGAGAGCGCCGCAGCAGCCCTCACCTGCAGGAAGCACGACTTCGACGCCGAACCTGTTCAGGAGACGGATCGCAGCCTCGTTGATCGACGGCATGAGCACCGGCTGTACGCAGCCATCGAGAAGCGCGACCCGCGCCTTGCGGCGGCCGACGGCCGGGAAGATGTGAGGCCGCCCCGCCGGCCCTTTCGCCGGCACGACGGCCGGCGCGAGATCGAGCATCGCGGCAAAACGCGGACCGATGAAAGGGAGCGCGCCCAGGACTCCCTTGAGCGGTTTCGCGAATCTCGCAACCGTGATCGCCGCGCGGAAGCGCGCCCGATGCGGCAAGGTCGCGGCGAGCACGGCGCGAACAAAACGGTCGCTCATCGAGCGCCGATACGTTTCCTCGATATAGGCGCGCGCATGGTCGACGAGGTGCATGTAATGCACGCCCGAAGGGCAAGTCGTCATGCAGGAGAGGCAAGAAAGGCAGCGATCGATATGCGTCACGACCTCCGGCGATGCCGGCTTTTGGCCTTCGAGCATGTCCTTCATCAGGTAGATGCGCCCGCGCGGCGAATCGAGCTCGTCACCGAGGAGGAGATAGGTCGGACAGGTCGCGGTGCAGAAGCCGCAATGCACGCAAGAGCGCAAAATCTTTTCCGATGAGGCCATGGCCGGATCGGCGAGCTGGGCCGGGGTGAAATTGGTCTGCATCTTGTGCCCTTACGTCCCCGCGTATAAGCGCCCGGGTTCGAGCACGCCGGCCGGATCGAAGCTTTCCTTCACGGCTCGCGCGAGCTTCATGACCGCTTCGGGCTGAGGCTGGAACACGTCGACGGCGGCGCGCACGGCCTCCGGTGCGCGCACCAAAAGCGCATGACCGCCGGCAGACCTTGCGGCCTCATGCACGAACGGCGCGCCGGCGTCGCCTTCGGCCGCACAGGAAAACCAGATGAGTCCTCCACCCCAATCATAAAACCAGCGCGCGGAAAGTTTGGCGGCGAGCGACTCGGTTACGAACGAAGATTTGGTGGGCGCGACCGAGATTCGCCAGATCGCGGTGTCGCGCACAGAGGCGAGAAAGGAAACGTCGCGCACCTCGCGCCAAAGCTTCTCGCTCGCGGAAGCGTCGAGCATGTCGGCCGCGCCGAAGTCGCGCAGCATTTCGGCGAGCGCCTTCGCCCGGTAGCTCACCGCGCTTTCAAAGCCCTCGAGCCGCAAAAGCGTACGCGCGTTTGTTTTGCCGATACCGGCCGGCAGATGCGCCGCGCCCGATACCTCGAAAGGTGAACCGAGACCGGCTGAGAGCACCTCGATGCCGCGTCGATCGGAAAGCCCGTCGACAACGAGGGTCGCCTGCGTCTCAGGCAGGGGCACGACCTTGAAGGTGACCTCGGTTAAAAAGCCGAGCGTGCCGAAGGCGCCCGCCATGAGGCGCGTGAGATCGAGGCCGGTGACGTTCTTCATCACCCGCCCGCCCGATTTCACCACCTCGCCACGTCCGTTGACGAAGCGCGCGCCGAGAAAGGAATCGCGGCAGGCGCCGGCCTTGATCCGACGCGGTCCGGAAAGGTTCGTCGCCGCCACGCCCCCGATCGTGGGCTCGCCGCT
>JAFAQA010000212.1 GCA_019246665.1 Hyphomicrobiales bacterium | reverse complement strand
GCGCCGAGCGTGAACAGCGCACCTGCGAGCAGCATGGTGCGCTTGCGTCCAATCGCGTCACCGAGGCTCCCGGCGATGAGCGATCCGGCTAGCGCGCCCAAAGTCACCCAGCTCGTCACCACCTGGAGCATGAAGACGCTCAAGGAGAACGACGCCTTGATGCCGGGCAGCGCGCCGGAGATCACGCCCTGATCATAACCGAACAGGCCGCCGGCAAAGATGACGACGACGATAACGATGCCAAGCCAGAAGGTGACGCTCTCGGCAGCCGGAGCCATGACCTTCGGCCCTCCACCGCTTCCGACCATAGGGACGGGCGCCGCCGGATTCCTGGTCAAGTCGCTCGATTGCGTGTTCATGTGGTGATCCTCTCATAATGGCGCCGACGCTGGCGCCATCACTTCCGACTGACGTTCGCGGGCCATGCCGCGGTCAGGCGCCGATGCCGAGGATGTGCCGCTCGACCGCCTTCGCGAAACCTTCGTCGTTGTAGCTGTCGGTGACGGCACTCGCCCGAGACTTGACCTCGTCGCCCGCATTGCCCATCGCGATGCTGAAGCCGGAACGCTCGAACATCAGCACGTCGTTCGGCATGTCGCCGATGGTTGCGATCTCGTTGGCCGGTACGCCGAGCGTCTTGACCAATTCGTCGACGACGGCGCCTTTGTTCGCTCGCGGATGGGTGACGTCCAGGTAATAGGGCTGCGAGCGTTTCGCCGAGGCTTGGGTGCCTAGCGCATTAGCCATATCGGCCTCGCATCTTGCGACGAGGGTGTGGTCGTCGCTGACGCCGACGATCTTCACGGCTTGATCGAGATCCGTATCGGCATAGCGAGCGACGACCTTCGGCGAGAACTTGACGGTCCATTGCTCACGCGCCACATGCGGCGCCTCTTCGTTATGGATCAGCCATTCGGTGCCGGTATAGAGCCAGGCATCCATCTGGTCATCGAGGATGGTGGCGATCGCCTGCCGCGCCACCTCGGGCGCCAGGCTCCTGGTCTCGATGACGGAGAGATCGGGCCGCACGAACACGCCGCCGTTGAAGCCGGCGATCGGCGTATCAAGCGCAAGCGGCTCGATCAGCATCGCCATGCCGCGCGGAGGCCGGCCGCTCGTAATGGCGAAGCGAATGCCTCGCTCCCGCATTGCTATGACGGCCGCTCGAGCGCGTTCCGTCAACACTTTCTGTTCGGTCACCAATGTGCCGTCGACATCTGCGAGCAACAGCGAGATGTGTGGCATGTAAGGCTCCTCACATGGTTTTGCCGATGGGCCGCCAGGCATGCCCGTCTTTGGCGAGCAACGCCTCGGCTGCTTTGGGTGCGGCACTGCCGGCCCGGTAATTCGGAAAATCCCTCGGCCTCTCCGCCGCCCAACCGTCGAGTAACGGTTGGACAATCCTCCAGGCTGCCTCGACCATATCGGCGCGCTGGAACAAGGACGCATCCCCGATCAGGCAATCATAGATCAGCGTTTCGTATCCGACATTCGCCTGCTTCGGGAACCAGTCGCCATAGGCAAATCTCGTCTCGACCGGGGCAAGCGTAACCGTTTGTCCCGGCCGCTTGACCTGGAATTGGAAGGAGATGCCTTCGTTCGGCTGGATCTGCAGCACCAGCCAGTTCGGGGCCATGCGGGTGACGTCGGTGCCTTGAAAGACTGAGAGCGGGGCGCTGTGGAAGCGGATGGCGATCTCGGTCCAGCGATCGCTCATCGATTTTCCGGTGCGCAAGTAGAACGGCACCCTCGCCCAACGCCAGGTATCGATTTCGAGCTTCATCGCCACGAAGGTCTCGACAGGAGAGTCGGGCGATACATCCGGCTCGCGCCGATAATCGCGCACGGGATGGCCGAGCACTTCGCCAGCCCCATATTGGCCCCGCACGGCAGCATCGAGTGTCACGGGACGAATCGCGTTCAGCACATCCGCCTTGCGATTGCGCACCGCGTCGGGATCGAAGCTTGAGGGAGGCTCCATCGCGATCATCGTCAGAAGCTGGAAAAGGTGATTGGGCACCATGTCCCGCAAGGCGCCGGTCTGCTCGTAGAAGCGTCCGCGATGCTCGACACCAACCGTCTCGCTAACCGTGATCTGCACGTGATCGATGTGATCGCGGTTCCAGACCGGCTCGAAGAAGCCGTTGGCGAAACGCACCGCCATGATGCTCTGCACGGTTTCCTTGCCGAGGAAATGATCGATCCGATAAATCTGGTCTTCCCTCAGCACATTGAGCAGGCGCGCATTCAGCGCCTTGGCCGAAGGGACGTCGTGGCCGAAGGGTTTCTCCACGATCACGCGTCGCCAATAGGCGCCGGATCGCTGATCGGCGAGGCCGGCTCGGGCGATGTGTTCGGCGACTGGGCCGAAGAAGCGGTCGGGGACGGCCAAATAGAACAGCACATTGCCGCCGGTCTTGTGCTCCCGCTCTGCGGCCTGCAGCAGTGTCCTGAGGGCTGCGAAGGTTGCGTCATTCTCGAAATCGCCGCGCAGAAAGGTCATTCGCGCCAGCAGCGAGCTCCAGACAGCCTCATCGATCGCGTCTGGGTGGAATTCGCCGCCGCCGGACAAGAAGCTGTGCATCATGTCGGTGAGTTG
>JAFAQA010000204.1 GCA_019246665.1 Hyphomicrobiales bacterium | reverse complement strand
ATGGCGCAGCGCCCGTCTTCGCCCAGGCAATCCGGGCCAAGATCGAGGCGCTGTTGCCGCAAGGGCTCAAGCATTGGGCGCGTGCCGCACGCGAATGGCGGCCGGCACTCGCGCGGCTTGGCATCGGCTTCGCGGAGCGGCGCGCCTTTTGGGAGCGCTTTTCCGATCAGGCGCTCGCGGAACCGGATATGGAGCCGCAGCCCGCGCTGCGCGAAAGCCTGCTCCAAAAGGCGGCGCGCTCGGCTCATCGTGGCGCGCCTGAGGGTCGCGTCACGCTCGTCGGCGCGGGACCGGGCGATCCCGAGCTTCTCACGCTGAAGGCGGTGCGCGCGCTCCAATCGGCGGAGGTTATTCTCTACGACCAGCTCGTTTCCGCCGAGGTGCTCGACTTCGCTCGCCGCGAAGCGAAGCGTATCCTCGTCGGCAAGACCGGTCACGGGCCTTCCTGCAAGCAGGGCGAGATCAATGAGTTGATGCTGCGCCTCGCCCGGCAAGGCAAGCATGTGGTGCGCCTCAAGGGCGGCGACCCGCTGATCTTCGGACGCGCTTCCGAGGAGATCGAGGCTTGCCGTGAGGCCGGGATCGAGGTCGCGATCGTGCCGGGAATCACCGCGGCGCAAGGGGCCGCGGCTTCGCTCGGCATTTCGTTGACGCAGCGCGAGCGCGCCAGGAGAGTGCAATTCGTCACGGGGCACGCGAAGGACGGAAAGCTGCCGGCCGACATCGATTGGGGGGCGATCGCCGACCCTTTTGTGACCACCGCCCTCTATATGCCGAAACACACGCTTGCGGATTTTTGCGACAAGGCCATCGAGAACGGGCTCTTGCCGGCGACCCCTGCGGCGGCAATCTCGCGGGCGACCAGGCCGGATGAGCGCAAGGTCTTCGGCACGGTTTCCGAGCTGCCTGAGCTCGCCCAGCGCCTCGATTCCGGCGGGCCGGTGCTCGTTCTCATCGGGCGCGGTTTGGACGCCATCGCGACGACAAGCTCCAGCGCCTCTTCCTTCTCCCGCTTGCGAGAGAAGGTGCCGCTCGCCTTGGCGAGCGGCGGATGAGGATGCTACGCGAACCTTGTTAGGCAGGCGTAATCCCACCGCCCCTCTCCCGACCTCACTTTCGTGAGGTCACCCTCGCCCGCACAATTGCTTCGCAATTGCGGGGAGAGGGAAGGAGCGTGATCATCATCGCTTTGCAAGCGCGTGCCATCGTGCTCTGATTTGCTGACCGATTTTCCTGTCCCTGCTCCAGCCCCGATGCCTCGCTCGATGGACGCGACCGACCGCAAGATCCTCACTCTCCTCCAGGCTGACGCGAGCCTCTCCATCGCGGAGCTGGCGGAGCGTGTGCATTTGTCCCAGACACCATGCTGGAAACGCGTCCAGAGGCTCGAGCAGAAAGGCATCATCACGCGGCGCGTCGCCTTGGTGTCACCCGAGAAGATCGGGCTTGGCCTCACCGTTTTCGTCGCAATCGAAACGAACGATCATTCGGCCGAATGGCTCGCGCGCTTCGCCGACACGGTGGCGGCGATGCCCGAGGTGATGGAGCTTTATCGGATGGCGGGCGAGGTCGATTATCAGTTACGCGTCGTGGTCGCCGACATGGCGGCCTATGACCAGTTCTACAAGCGCCTCATCGCCGCGATGCCGCTGAAGAACGTCACCTCGCGCTTCGCCATGGAGCGCATCAAGCAGACGACGGCGCTTCCGGTGCCAGGCGCACCGCTAATTCGGTGACGGTTTGCTTAATCAAGGCTCTACCGAAATGCCAAGGATGGAGCTGGAATTAAGTAAACCGTCACCGAATTAACATCGTCATGACCGGGCTTGGCCCGGTCATCCACGCCTTATTCGCGAACCCCCCTTCGTAAGAAAGGCATGGATGCGCGCACCGAGTGCGCGCATGACGAACTTAGGCTGTCCGCCATTCACGTCTTCCTCAATGTCCGCGCAATCGGATCAAGCCTCGTCCAGATGGCAGGCCGCGAAATGTCCCCCATCGCGTGGCGTGAGCACGGGCGTCTCGACCCGGCAACGATCGAAGGCGTAAGGGCAGCGGGGATGGAAGGCACAACCCTTCGGCGGATCGAGCGGAGAGGGAACATCGCCTTCGAGAACGATGCGTTCGCGCTTGGCATGCGGATCGGCGACAGGCGCCGCCGCCATCAGCGCTTGCGTGTAGGGATGTCGCGGCGCATCGAAAATCCGTTCCTTGCCGCCGATCTCGACGATGCGGCCGAGATACATCACGGCGACGCGATGCGCGATGTGCTCGACCACGCCGAGATCATGCGAGATGAAGAGATAGGCAAGGCCGAGCGCGTCGCGAAGGTCGACGAGCAGGTTCAGCACTTGCGCCTGGACCGAGACATCGAGCGCCGACACCGGCTCGTCCGCGACGATGAGATCGGGCGAGAGCGCGAGCGCGCGGGCGATGCCGATCCGCTGACGCTGGCCGCCGGAGAACTCGAAGGGGAATTTTTCCGCGGCCTCGGGCCGCAATCCGACCCTCGCGAAGAGATCGGTGACCTTTTCGTTTCGCTCTCGCGCCGAGAAGAGGCCGTAATTCTCCAAAGGCTCGCCGACGATGGTCGCAGCTTTCAGGCGTGGGTTGAGCGAGGCGAAGGGATCCTGGAAAATCATCTGCACGCGTTTGCGATAGGCGCGCAATTCCTCGCCTTGCGCAAGCGTCACATCAACGCCGTCGATGCGGATCACACCGGCGCTCGGTTCCATCAGCCGCAGGATGAGCTTGCCGACGGTGGATTTGCCGCATCCTGATTCGCCGACGAGGCAAAGCGTCTCGCCGCGCGCGAGCGAGAAGCTCACGCCGTCGACGGCGCGCAGGCGAGGCGAGGCTTGCTTCAGCAATCCGCCGCCCGTCGCGAAATATTTCGCAAGGCCTTCGACCTCGAGAAGCGGCCTCGCTGCAGGCGCCGCAATGGGAGACGCGCTCATGCGGCGGTTCGCTGCGCGACGAAACAGGCGACGCCATGGCCCGGTGCGATCTCGGTGAAGCGCGGCGCCTCGCGGCGGCACTGTTCCTCAACGAGCGCGCAGCGGGGCGCGAAGGGGCATCCCGTGATCTCTTCTCGCAGCGACGGCACGAGCCCGCGGATCTCGGCGAGCCGGCGCACGGATGCGGCGCGTCCTCGCCTCGGTGTCGCCGCCATCAGCCCTTGCGTATAGGGATGGGCCGGATGATCGAAGAGCGCCTCGACGGATGCCTCCTCGACCTTGCGGCCCGCATACATGACGATGACGCGCTGGCAGGTCTCGGCGACGACGCCGAGATCATGGGTGATCAGGACCACCGCGGCACCGGTGCGCGCCTTCAACTCGATGAGGAGCTTGAGGATCTGGGCCTGGATGGTGACGTCGAGCGCCGTCGTCGGCTCGTCGGCGATGAGAAGACGCGGATCGCAGGCGAGCGCCATCGCGATCATCACCCTTTGCCGCATGCCTCCGGAGAACTGATGCGGGTAGTCGTCGAGGCGTTTCTCGGCGTCCGGGATGTGCACGAGCCGCAGCATGCGCGCGGCCTTCTCGCGCGCCGCGCGCCGATCGGCGCCGGTGTGGATGCGAAGCGCCTCGGCGATCTGCTCGCCGACGCGAAGCAGCGGGTTGAGGCTCGTCATCGGCTCCTGGAAGATCATGGCGATGCGATTGCCACGAATGGCACGCATCGCCTTTTCGTCGAGAGCCGCGAGATCTTGCCCCTCGAAAAGGATCGATCCCTCGACGATGCGAGCGATCTTCTCCGGCAAAAGCCGCATCACCGACAAGGCCGTGACGCTCTTGCCGCAGCCGGATTCGCCGACGATGCCGAGCGTCTCGCCGGCCGCGACATCGAAGCTCACGCCATCGACGGCGCGCGTCACACCGTCGGCATTGAAGAAATGCGTCTTGAGATCACGGACGCTGAGGAGCTTCTCGCTCAAAGCTGCCTCACATGCGACGCGCTAATCGCGGATCGAGGCGGTCGCGTAAGCCGTCGCCCAAAAGGTTGACGGCGAGCACCACGAGGGCGAGCGCGAGCCCCGGGCAGAAGATGGTCCACGGTGCACGCGCGAGGTAAAGCCGCGACGAGGCGATCATATTCCCCCAACTCGGGATCTCGGGCGGGGAGCCGGCGCCGAGGAAGGAGAGCGTCGCTTCGACCAGAATGGCGGAAGCGCAGATATAGGTCGCCTGAACGATGAGCGGCGGAATGGTCGAAGGCAAGATGTGACGCAGGATGATCTTCGGGAGGCGCGCGCCGCCCGCGATCGCCGCCTCGACGAAAGGCTGCTCGCGCACGCCGAGCACCACCGAACGCACGAGCCGCACCACGCGCGGCACTTCCGGAATCGTGATCGCGATCACCACGGTCGTGACGCTGGCGCGCGTGAGCGACACGAGCGCGATCGCAAGCAGGATCGCCGGGATCGCCATCAGCGCATCCATGAGGCGCATCAGCGGCGCGTCGGCCTTGCGGATCGAGCCGGCGATAAGCCCGAGGGCGAGGCCGATCGCGACCGATGCGGCCGCCACGAGGAAGCCGACGAGAAGCGAGACGCGAGCCCCATGGATGGTGCGAGCGAGCACATCGCGGCCGAGCGCATCCGTGCCGAGGAAATAGCCGCTACCGGGCGGCGACAGCCTGCGGGCGGGGGTCATCGTCAAGGGATCGCCCGGAAGATAAGGCGCCGCGAGCGCGAGCGCCACGAAGATCGCGAGAATGACGGCGCCCGCGACGAGCGAGGCATGGCGCTTGATGAAGCGGCGACGGCGCGGCCCGGTGCCGGCCGTGGCGGCGAGCTCGCGCGCCGAGAATGCCGAGGCCTCGGTCAATAGCGGATCCTCGGGTCGATGAGCGTGTAGGAAAGGTCGACCGCCAGATTGATGATGACGTAAACGGCGGAGAACACCAGAATCACCCCTTGAATAATGGGGTAGTCGCGCTTCGAAATGGCGTCCACCACGAGCCGCCCGATACCCGGAATGTTATAGACCGTCTCGGTGATCACGACGCCGCCGATCAACAGGGCGACGCCGATGCCGATGACGGTGATGATCGGCACACCGGCGTTCTTCAACGCGTGCTTGAGCAGCATCGGGCCGGTCGCGACGCCCTTGGCCTTGGCGGTGCGGATGTAATCCTCGGCGAGCACCTCGAGCATCGTGGCGCGGGTGATGCGCGCGATGAGCGCCACATAGGCAAGGCCGAGCGTGAGCGCCGGAAGGACGAGGTGGCGCGCCCAATCGGCAACATTCTCGCCGATTGGCGTGTAGCCTTGCACCGGAAACCATTTGAGCGTGACGGCGAAGACATAAATCATCAGGTAACCGACCACGAAGGCGGGTGCCGAAAATCCGGTGACCGCGAGGATCATCGAGGCTCTATCGATCGAGGTGCCGGCCCGCCAAGCGGCGAGCACCCCGAGAACGAGCGCCACCGGGACCGCGAAGGCGAGCGTCGCGAGAGCAAGCGAGAGCGTCGGCTCGAGGCGTTGCCCGATCAGGGTGGCGACCGGCGTGTTGGAGAAGATCGAGACGCCGAGATCGCCCGAGAGCACCGCCGCGCTCCAGCGCAGGAACTGCAGCGGAAGCGCTTCGTCGAGGCCGAGCCGCGCGCGAATTCCGGCGATCTGCTCCGGCGTCGCATTGTCGCCTGCGATGATCGCGGCCGGATCACCAGGCGCGAGATGGAGAAGCAAAAAGACGCACACCCCGACGAGCGCCATGACGACGACGAG
>JAFAQA010000105.1 GCA_019246665.1 Hyphomicrobiales bacterium | reverse complement strand
GGACAACGAGCGAAGAAGTCGGGCGGACCGCCGGCCTTGGGGGGTCGTGCGCATGGACCGGGTTCAGAGCGCGATAGAGCGGACCGCGATAAAACACGGCTCACGGATCAACGCCGGCGTCGACCGCATTGATGTCGTCGAACATATCCGCCGCGCGACCGCTCCGAACGAGCTGCATCGCGTTCCAGCCGGAAAAGCCAGGGAGCGGCTCCGAACGATACCAAGCATACGCCATGAGCGCCGAACCGAAACGGGGCTCAACCTTGTTGATGATCTCGAACATCTCGCGCAAACGTCGCTGCGTCTTTTTCGAACGCACCCCCTCCTTGCGCTGAACGGCGTCTTAGCTTGGACGATGATGAGAACCCCCTATCGCCGCAATGCTTGCCTCCTTCGTTCCGAAGACCGCCCCGGAGGCGGTAAGGCTGCATGTCACTCGACGCGAACCGCATGGCTTTCCGATGATGCGGGAAAGCCATGCGTCGTCAGGTCGGCTTTACTTCACGACCTGGCCGCGCAGCTCGCCGCCTTTGTTCTGGTTCGTGTGGATGTTGTAGTACCATTTGCCCGAAGCGAGCTCGGCAGCCTGCGCGTCAGTCAGGGTCGCCTGGCCTTTCTGCGGGCTCTCGAGGCTTCCGGTCAAAGGAACGACGACGCTGGCATTCACACCCGGATCGGCTGGGCCATGAAAATGGGACATGATGGCCGGGCCGGTAAGTCCCGAATAGGTAGCGGTCCAGGTCAAGACCTTCGTGCCGGTATCGTAGGTCGCCGTGAGATTCCCTGAGCCCGCCGAGTTGTTCGGCGGCACCTCGGATGATGGCTTGAGGTCGGCCTTGTAGTTGATGGTTTCGGCGCTCGCGGGCCCAACCGCGAAAAGGGCTGCCGAAAAGGCAAGGCCCGCGACGGCGATGATGTGCCTCGTCGCTTTCATTCTATCCTCCTCCTGCGCACTATTCCTCTTTGCCGATTGTCGGTCGCCGAATTTGTGGGGTCAATCGGGTTGATCAGGGACCGGCTAACAAAATCGTGAGTTTCGAAGGGGCGAAGCCGCGCTTCGTTTTACCGCATCAGCGGCGCGGGGGATCAGCGCTCCTTCATTCCGAGGTGGGAAGGTAATTCGGCTTCAAGCACTAAATTATTGTTGAAACACAATGTTTTCAGAAGCGTGGCTTCCCCTTTGGTTCAGCATGCCTTAGAAGACCGCGTTTTTGAATGGAGGCGAGACGGAATGAGCCTGCGCGCGGATGTTGTTGTCCTCGGAGCCGGAATGGTGGGAGTGGGAGTCGCGCTCAATTTGCAGAAGCGCGGCCGTGACGTGATCCTTCTCGATCGGCGAGGCGCCGGTGAGGAGACAAGCTTCGGCAACGCCGGTTTGATCCAGCGCGAGGCCGTGATTCCTTACACCTTCCCGCGCGAGTTCGGCACGATCTTGAGCTATGCGATGAATAGTCGTCGCGATGCTGTCTATCATCTATCGGCGCTGCCGCGCGTGGCTCCGTGGCTGTTCCGCTATTGGCAGGAAGGTGCACCGAAGCGAATCGAGCGCTCCGCCGAGGCGCTGGCCCCTCTCATGGCCGAATGCGTCAAGGAGCACGACGCCTTGATCGCTGAGGCGGGCGGCGCGGCATCGGAGCTCGTCTATCAACGAGGCTGGCTTAGATGCTTGCGCACCGAGGAAAGTATGCGCAAGGCAATCGCCGAGGCGAAGATCCTCGATCGTTACAATGTCGAGTACGCGGTGCTTTCGGGCGACGAGTTGCGAAACCTCGAGCCGCATGTGTCTGAAGCTGTGATCGGCGCGATCCATTTCCGTGGCTCCCCCACTTCGGCCGATCCGGGCGCTCTCACCAAGGCCTATGGGGAGCTTTTCACGCGGCGCGGCGGGCGCTTTCTCAAGGGGGACGCGAGGACGGTTTCGCAAAAGGCTTCGGGATGGAATGTCGCCTCCGAGAAAGGGCCCGTCGAAACGCGCGAGGTCGTGGTCGCGCTTGGCCCTTGGTCGGACGATGTGTTCCGCCCGCTTGGCTATGACATCCCCTTGGCCGTCAAACGCGGCTACCATATGCACTACGCCGCGAAGGGGAATGCGACGCTTGGCCATTCGCTGCATGACGGTGAAGGCGGCTTCGCTCTCGTGCCGATGAACCGGGGCATTCGGCTCACTACCGGTGTCGAGTTCGCCGATCGGGATGCGCCGCCCAGTCCCGTTCAGCTCGCTCGGGCCGAGCCTTTCGCGCGCGAACTCTTTCCCCTCGCCGAGCGCCTCGATGAAAAGCCCTGGATGGGCGGGCGTCCCTGTCTTCCGGACATGGTCCCGGTGATCGGGCGCGCCGCGCGCCACAAGGGCCTTTGGTTCGCCTTCGGCCATGCCCATCACGGTTTCACGCTCGGTCCCGTCACCGGACGTCTCCTTGCCGAGATGATGACCGGCGAGACGCCATTCACCGACCCCTCGCGTTACGCCGTCGAACGATTCAAGCACTGATCGAGCGGAGCCTTCGAATTGCGCAAGCTTTCGCCAATGCGAGGAAAGCGCTTCACGCTTGCGGCGCGCTCACATGTTCAGGACGCACCCCCATGCCGATGAGCCGCGCCGGGATGCGCTGGAGAATGGGAAAGCGCGTGAGCAGACGCGCCGCGAGCGGAGGGCGGGCGGCCTCGATGGCTCCATTCGTGCCGAACAAGCCCCCGGCTCCGAGCACGGAAGCGATGATGCGCTTTTGGATGAAGATCTGGCCGGCTTGCGTCGCGCGCGTCGGCCAGAGCCTTCGCTTCTGGACTGCCGCGAGATCGGCGGGTGTCACCTTCCCTGACTTGAGCGGACGGGCGAGGATATTTCCCGCCGCGACCGCATCCTGAATGGCGAGATTGATGCCGACACCGCCCACAGGAGACATTGCATGGGCAGCATCGCCGATGCAAAGAAGGCCGTCGCGGTACCAGCGTTTCAAACGGTCGACGCTGACCGTGAGAAGTTTGACATCCTCGAAGCTTGCTATGCTGTCGGTGCGATCCGCGAGATAAGGCGCAAGCTCGCCGATCTTCGAGCGAAAGGCCGGGAGCCCTGCGCGTTGAACCGCCGCGATCGATCCCTTGGGGATCACGATGCCGCATTGCCAATGATCCCCCCGATTGATGTTGATGAAGATCACTCCGGGCTCGAAGCGCCCGAGCGTATCATCGGGATCTGAGGAGTAACGCGGCAGGCTGAACCACAAGACATCCATCGGCGCCCCCAAATCATCGATGGGAAGCCCCGAGCTTCTCCTTGTCGTCGAATGGCGGCCATCGGCCCCCACAACGAGGTTGGCACGAATCTCGAGAGGGCCATCATCCGTCGCGACATTCAGGCCGGTGATGCGCCCGGCTTCTTCGATGAGGCCGGTTCCTTCGGCGCGCATGAGAAGCCGAAAATGCGGATAGCGCCGGCTTTGCTTCGCGAGAAAGTCGAGGAAGTCCCATTGCGGCATGAAGACCACGTAGGGATGATGCACCGGCAAATGAGAGAAGTTCGCCGCGGTTATGCGTGCATTGCCGATCTGCGCCGAAAGCTTGAGCACCTTCTGATGAGGCAGCTTCAGGAATTCGTCAATAAAGCCGAGCTCATGCATGATCTCCAGGGTCGACGGGTGAATCGTATCACCCCGAAAATCACGCAGGAAATCTGCGTGCTTCTCGATCACCACTACTTCGACGCCTGCCCGTGCCAGGAGATGACCGAGCATCATCCCAGCGGGCCCGCCCCCCACTATGCAACACGTCGTGCTGATCATGCGCGTCATCGGCCGTCTATCCTATACCGCAAACGATATCGGCGGCGCGACAACGAAAGCGGATTTCGCCTCGCTCGGATCGACAGAATGACACGGCAATGCTCGCCAAAGTGATTCCATCTGGCACAATTGCCAGTCGGGTGGGGCAAGCGCTCATTAACTTCGCTGGATTCTAATCGCGCCATGGTCACGAAGCACCGCTGGCGCGTATTGCTTGGGCTCGTCCTCTTGTGGAGCGTTTCGGCGCTCGTCACGGGATTCTTTGTCGTGCAAGCCTATCAAGGCGCCCGCGGAATCGAGGCCAAACGTGAGATCAAGAACCGCGTATTCGCGTTGCGCAGCGAGCTTGCGGAACTCAAAGGCGAGCGCATCGCGCTCGAGCACAAGGTCGCGATGCTGCGCGGCCCCGTGCTCGATGGAGACCTCCTCGATGAGCGCGTCCGCGCGGAGCTTGGCCGCGTCAACAAGAACGACCTCGTCATCTTCCTCAAGGATGGCGCGTCGAGCCGGACGCCTTGAGCAGGGATCAGGCTTTGCCCCGCTTGCAAGCCGAACGGAATTTCTTGCGAGCCTTGCCATGCAAGCCTTTGGCGTCGGCCTTCTTTGAACAGTCTTGGCTGAGCGCGCTTCGCGCTTTCGCCGGCGCGGGCGCGTTGGCCGCTGGGGCAGTGGCCGCAGGCTTTGCTGCGGGGGTTGCGGGATTGGGGGCCGTGGTTTGTGCGAGGGCAAAGGAGCCGCACAAACTGATAGCCGCCGCGGCAGCGTATTTCACAAGGGATGTCATCATCAAAACCTCCCATGGTGCTCTGGCGCCAACTTCGCCGGGGCGCAATTCCAGAAATAACCTGCTCATGCCGCCTTGTCAGCCCGTCGACACAATTGCGCGCTCGGCGGGTGCAGCGGACGCGATGACTGTCAACGAGCGTGCGCCCTCTCGCCAAGCCTTGGTCCTTCGTCTAATCTCGTTTGGAGGACCAAGGAGGAACAGCATGGCAGGTGCCGCCGCCAAAACGGCCCGCTCGGCGGGGCGAGGCGTGTCCGAAAAAGAGGTGCCGCCAGGGGAGGGCGCGCGACGAGGCTCTCCGTCCGGGGAGAGTGGGGTGCCGCAAGGCGCGCAATTCACCCGGGAGGACGAGCTTACGGCCTACCGCTCCATGCTGCTTATCCGTCGTTTCGAGGAGAAAGCCGGCCAGCTTTACGGCATGGGATTCATCGGCGGGTTCTGCCACCTCTATATCGGCCAAGAGGCCGTCGTCATCGGCATGCAGATGGCCACGAAGCCCGGCGATCAGGTGATCACCGGCTATCGCGACCATGGCCATATGCTGGCGACTGGCATGGATCCGAAGGGCGTCATGGCCGAGCTCACGGGGCGTCGCAGCGGCTACTCCAAGGGCAAGGGCGGCTCGATGCACATGTTCTCGAAGGAGAAGCAGTTCTTCGGCGGGCATGGGATCGTGGGCGCCCAGGTTCCGCTCGGCACCGGCCTCGCCTTCGCCAATCGTTATCGCGACAACGGTGCGGTGACGCTCACCTATTTCGGTGACGGCGCGGCCAATCAGGGCCAGGTTTATGAAAGCTTCAACATGGCCGAGCTCTGGAAGCTGCCGGTCGTGTATGTGATCGAGAACAACCGCTATGCCATGGGGACGGCGGTGAACCGCGCCTCGGCGCAAACCGATTTCTCGAAGCGTGGTGCTTCGTTCGATATTCCGGGCGAGCAGGTGGATGGGATGGATGTGCGGGCCGTCCGGGCCGCGGGCGAGCGTGCCGTCTCCTTCGCGCGCGGCGGCAAAGGCCCTTACATTCTCGAGATGCAAACTTACCGCTACCGCGGCCACTCGATGTCGGATCCGGCGAAATACCGATCGAAAGAAGAAGTGCAGAAAATGCGGGAGGAGCATGATTGCATCGAGATGGTGCGCAAGCGGCTCCTCGAAACCTGGAAAGTACCCGAGGAAGAGCTGAAGGCGGTCGACGCCAAGGTTCGTGAGATCGTCAACCAGGCGGCGGAGTTCGCCCAGCACGATCCGGAGCCCGACCCGGCCGAGCTGTGGACGGATGTGCTTCTCTGACTTCGCCCCGAGGCTGCGACGCCGAGACGTTCTTTCGGCGATGATCCTTCATTCAGGCCGCTGAGTATCCCATGCCGACCCATGTATTGATGCCCGCTCTGTCGCCCACCATGGAACAGGGCAAGCTCGCCAAATGGCTGAAAAAAGAAGGCGACACGATCAAGTCCGGTGACGTGATCGCCGAGATCGAGACCGACAAGGCGACCATGGAGGTCGAGGCGGTCGACGAGGGTGTGCTCGCGAAGATCCTCGTCGGCGACGGGACCGAGAATGTCGCGGTGAATACGCCGATCGCGGTGATCGCCGGTGAAGGGGAAGATGCATCGGCGGCTTCGAAGGGGGCGCCCCCCGCCAAGCTCAACGGTGGCGAGGGTGCTGAGCCCAAGAAGGCCGAGGCTCCAAAGCCGCCGCCCCCGCAAGAAGCGAAAGCTGAAACCAAGCTGCCCGCCGCGTCCTTGGGGCATGCGCCGCAAACTCCGCCCTCCGCCGAGCCTGAAGTGCCCGAGGGCACGCAGATGGTGACGATGACCGTGCGCGAGGCCTTGCGCGACGCCATGGCGGAAGAGATGCGCCGAGACGAGCTTGTCTTCGTGATGGGCGAGGAGGTGGCGGAATATCAGGGCGCCTACAAGGTGACCCAGGGCCTCCTTCAGGAGTTCGGCGCGCGCCGCGTGGTCGACACGCCTATCACCGAGCATGGCTTTGCAGGGCTCGGCGTCGGCGCGGCGCTTGCGGGGCTGAAACCGATCGTCGAGTTCATGACCTTCAATTTTGCGATGCAGGCCATGGATCAGATCATCAATTCGGCGGCGAAGACCCTTTACATGTCGGGCGGTCAGATGGGCTGCCCGATCGTTTTTCGCGGGCCGAACGGCGCCGCGGCGCGCGTTGCCGCCCAGCACAGCCATGACTACACGGCCTGGTACAGCAACGTGCCAGGCCTCAAAGTGGTCGCGCCGCATACGGCCGCGGACGCCAAGGGCTTGCTCAAGGCGGCGATCCGCGATTCCAATCCCGTGATCTTTCTCGAGAATGAAATTCTCTACGGCCAATCTTTTCCGGTGCCGAAGCTCGACGATTTCGTCATCCCGATCGGCAAGGCGAAGATCGCAAGGCCAGGTTCGCACGTCACCATCGTCGCCTGGTCGATCGGCATGACCTATGCTCTCAAGGCCGCCGACCAATTGGGGAAAGAGGGCATCGAGGCCGAAGTGATCGATCTGCGTACCATTCGCCCGATGGATATCGAGACGGTGATCACAAGCGTCAAGAAGACCAACCGTCTCATCACGGTGGAGGAGGGCTGGGGGCAATCCGGAGTCGGGGCCGAGATTGCCATGCGGGTTTGCGAGCAGGCCTTCGATTGGCTCGACGCGCCTCCGGTGCGCATCACAGGCAAGGACGTGCCGATGCCGTACGCGGCGAACCTCGAAAAGCTCGCTTTGCCGAATGTGGACGAGGTGGTCGCGGCGGCGAAGACGCTGCTTTATCGATAATCATGAGCGCCTCGTTGAAACAACTTGGCGTGCTGCCTGACGCACAGGAACTCGGTGGACAGGAGATTTTGCGCGCCTTCATTGTTGATGGGGGCCTAAGTGTGAGCCTGATCAGGGGTTTCGAAAAACCTGAGACCTGGGGTCTTCCGCTCATGGACCTGGCAAGGCACGCCTCGCGCATCTACGCGAGTGATGATGGCATGAGAGAAGCCGAAGCGTTCGAACGTATTCACCGGATGTTTGAAGCCGAACGACTGCGGCCGACCGATCTCGGCACGACCAGCACGACCAATTGAAGGCCCGCCCATGCCCACCAACATCCTCATGCCTGCACTCTCGCCGACGATGGAGAAGGGCAACCTCGCCAAATGGCTGAAGAAGGAAGGCGACACCATCAAATCGGGCGATGTGATCGCCGAAATCGAGACCGACAAGGCGACGATGGAGGTCGAGGCGGTCGACGAGGGCGTGCTCGCGAAGATCGTGGTGCCGGAAGGCACATCCGATGTGCCCGTGAACCAGCTCATCGGCTTGATCGCCGCTGAAGGCGAGGACGCGAAAGCCGTCGCGAGGGCGGCGGGACAGGGTACGTCAGCGAGCCCGTCCGCTCCGGCCGCAAAGCCCGAAACGCCTGCGGGCGCCAAGGCTCAGGCGACCGAAGCTGCACAAGCGAAACCGGCAAATCCGGCGCCTGCATCGCCCGAAGCTCCGGCCTCCCGGCCTCCCATGCCGAGCCCGGGAGAAAAAGGCGGTGCGCCTGCTCGCACCAACGGCCACGCGAAAGGCGAGCGCGTCTTCGCCTCGCCGCTCGCACGGCGCATCGCCAAGGATGCCGGCATCGACATCTCTCAGCTCTCCGGTTCGGGCCCGCATGGCCGGATCGTCGAGAAGGATGTGAAGTCGGCGCTTGCGGGCGGCACGGCAAAAGGGGTTCCTGGTGCGCCACCGCAAGCCCCGAGCGCTCGCCCGGCATTGCCGACGGGAATGTCCGACGAGACCATCAAAAAACTTTTCGAGCCCGGCTCCTTCACCGAGGTTCCTCACGATGGCATGCGCAAGACGATCGCGCGTCGCCTCGCCGAGGCGAAGGCGACGATCCCGCATTTCTATCTTTCGGTCGATTGTCATCTCGACGCGCTCTTGCGGCTGCGCGAGGAGATCAACACCGCGGCACCGAAGGACAAGGATGGCAAACCCGCCTACAAGCTTTCGGTCAACGATTTCGTCATCAAGGCTTTGGCGCTCGCGCTCATGCGCGTCCCTGAGGCAAATGTGAGCTGGACCGAGAACGCCATGCTCAAGCACAAGGATGCCGATGTCGGCGTCGCGGTCTCCATCCCGGGTGGGTTGATCACGCCGATCGTGCGCAAGGCGCAATCAAAGACGCTTTCCGCCATCTCGAACGAGATGAAGGACCTCGCGCAACGGGCCAAGGCACGCAAGCTCAAGCCTCAGGAATATGAAGGAGGCACGACGGCCGTATCGAATCTGGGCATGTTCGGCGTGACGAATTTCTCGGCAGTGATCAATCCGCCGCACGCCACGATCCTCGCGGTTGGCGCGGGCGAGAAGCGCGTCGTCGTCAAGGACAACGCGCCTTCCGTCGCGACAATGATGTCGGTCACGCTCTCGACCGATCACCGCGCCGTCGACGGAGCGCTCGGCGCCGAGCTTCTCTCGGCCTTCAGGCAGCTGATCGAGATCCCGGTGTCGATGCTGGTTTGAATGAAGGGTGTGGTCATCCAGACCTCCAAACTCTCACTGGCGCATGTTGGCTCCAATCTAATCGCCAGCATGGCTTCGTCTAAGCTCAAGCCCTATCCTGAACGATCGGCCGGACGCCGACGCGGAATCGCCCCGATGCCGCTTTCTTGATCTGCAAGAAAGAGAGCGGAAGCTGACCGCGCCGATATTCGCTCCAAGCCCACCGCGTCTCGCATCCGCCCGGCGGACATGAAATCGCCGGGCAGCGCCCAAGCACGAAATCCTGGAGCGATTGTCAGAAAAACTCAGTTGTAGCGGCGGATCAAGCTCACCAGCTTTCCCTGAATCTGCACACGATCAGGCCCCAGTAGCCGCGTCTCGTAAGCGGGATTGGCGGCCTCGAGCGCGATCGAGGAGCCCTTGCGCCGGAAGCGTTTCAGCGTCGCTTCCTCATCGTCGATGAGCGCCACGACGATATCGCCCGAATTCGCCGTGTTCTGCTTGCGCACGAGCACCGTGTCGCCATCGTGGATGCCGGCCTCGATCATCGAATCCCCGCGAACCTCGAGGCCGAAATGCTCGCCCTGGCCGAGGAATTCGCTCGGCACCGCGATAGTGTGGCTGCGATTCTGAATGGCCTCGATCGGGGTGCCGGCGGCAATCCGCCCCATGATGGGTATGGCGACGCTCGCATGCCGGCGCTCCTCTGCGCCAGGCGAATGCCGCACCTTGCCGAGGCTGCCCTCGATGACATTCGGGCTGAAGCTGCCGCGTTGCCTGGCGAAAGCCGCGTCGGGCATCTTCAGTACTTCGAGCGCGCGCGCACGATTGGGGAGCCTGCGAATAAAGCCACGCTCCTCGAGAGCGAGGATCAACCGATGGATGCCCGATTTCGAGCGCAGATCGAGCGCTTCCTTCATCTCGTCGAAGGAAGGCGGAACGCCGCTCTCCTTCAAGCGCTCATTGATGAATTTGAGCAGTTCGAGCTGCTTGCGCGTGAGCATGGCGGGGTCCCTGGCTAGGATCGATTCGAATCGAACACCTAGAAAACAAATCACGAACTCTTTTACAAGTTCTATATGTGTTCCGCAAGGGACAAGGGGGATTATGCACTTGACATACCTTAAGGCGGAATTGTATGAGAATGAGGCTCCGCTCGGAGCTGGCGCGCCCCGTGTGAAGTGCGTGGATGAGTGGGCTTCTATCCGAAATTGTTAATGGACAGGTCAGAACGAATCATTACAACAACCGTTTAGTGGGTGACACGGTGATATTCTGCAGGCCGTAGCGTCGCATTAGGGATTTTCGGGGACGGCGAGCGCACTTTGTGAGGTTCCGGCAGGCCTCACCCCACAACGGTTAGAGGAGATGGACGCCCTGCCCCAGGCGTCCATTTTCATTTGTGCCTCTGAATTACAGGCCCACGTTTAAGAAGGGCGCGCGTCTGTCTTGGCCGACACCGATGGAATGTAGTCATCCAAATATCGGTTCCGGTCGAGGCGAGCTTCAGCAGCATCTTGAAGCGGACAGGTTCTTCGGGGTGCTGATAGGTTCGGTTGCGCCCTTGCTGCGCTTAACCTCGTCGGAATTCGCCATGGCTCGTCAGCCTCTACACCGCCGCTATCATAAAGGCCCGTGGATGGTCGGCAT
>JAFAQA010000085.1 GCA_019246665.1 Hyphomicrobiales bacterium | reverse complement strand
CGAGCTTGGCGGAGGCCCGTTCACCTGGGCCACCAGGCCCGAGGAACGCAGCCGGCTCTGGAAGGCGCGCCACAACATCTACTGGGCAGGTTTTGCCTTGAAGCCGGGCGCCACCACTTTCGCGACTGACGTCTGCGTGCCGATCTCGCGCCTTGCCGAATGTGTCGAGGCGACTCAACGCGACATCGCGGAGCTTGGCCTCTTGGCGACCATCGTCGGCCATGTTGGGGATGGAAATTTCCATACCGCGCCGCTCTTCGACCTCGAGGATCGCGACGAAATGAAACGGGTCGAGATCTTCGTCGAGCGCCTCGTCGAGCGGGCCCTTGCCATGGAAGGCACCTGCACGGGCGAGCACGGCGTCGGGCAGGGCAAGATGAAATATCTCGAAAGGGAGCATGGCGCTGCCGCGGTCGGGCTCATGGCGACACTGAAGCGCTCGATCGACCCGCTGAACATCATGAACCCGGGCAAGATGGTCCTGGTCTGAAACGATTTTTTGCCCCTTATTCGGGAACGCGTGTCTGCGCATCAGCGCCACGTTTGCGAGTGGCCGGGCATCCCGGCAGCCCCCTCAGGGAGGGGCGCGAGGTCCAGGACCGATCATGATCTTCCGGCATGAGCTGGAAAAGAGGTAACCATTTTCCGAAAGGATCATGTCCAACCGATAAGCTAGAGCACGATTCGGAAAGGTGGCAACCACTTCTCCAAAAAGATTATGCTCCGCTAATAACTTAGAGCGGGCCGGCAGTTCCACGTGAGGCTGGCATGCTCTACAACCATCACCGGCCACGGAGAGCGAAGGCGCGTCCTCATCCATGCGCGACTTTTTCGTCATCGTCGGTTCGCTCCTGATCGCGGTGCTGCTCGCGGCCTTCGCGGTGCCGCGCTTGATCGACTGGGCGCCTTACAAGCGCGAGATCGAGACGCGCATCCGGGATGCAACAGGTGTCGAGCTCGCGCTCGCCGGACCGCTCAGGATCGAGATCCTGCCGAAGCTCGCTCTCAACGCGCAAGATGTCATCATCGACACCAGGGATGCAAAGGTGAGCGCCGCGCGGCTGCGTGCCGAGGTGTCGGTCGGAAGCCTCCTTTCAGCGACACCGCATCTCGTCTCGCTCGAGCTCGACGGTGGTGTGGTGAAGCTCACCGAGGGCGCCGTCGCTGACCCTATAACCGCGCTGATCGGCGTCATGTCGAAGGAGAATGCGCTTCAGGTCGACAGCGTTACTCTCAACACGATCGCGATCACCCGCGCCGAGGACGACTCGCCCATCGCGACCATCGAGCGCGGCGAAGCAAGCTTTCCGGTTCGGACAGGCCTCTTGCGCCTCAGCGCCGAGGGCGTGCTCGGCGAGCTGGCGGGACGAGGCCGCCTCGCCATCGGGCCGCTCGAACCGAGCCTCTCCCGGCACATGTCCTTGGCCTTCGACGCCGACGGAGCCAACGACGCCAAGGGATGGCGCCTCACCTATGAAGGCCAAGCCTCGGGAAGCGGCCCATCGCCGGTGAGCTTCGATGGCGCTGTCACGCTCGCGCAGAATGATGGCGTGGGTCTGCGCGCGCCGGCAAGCGGAGCAGGCGACACGCCTCCTTGGCGGGCACAGGCGAAGGCACGCGGGGAGCTTCGCACGTTGCACTTCGACGAATTGGAGATCACGCGCGGTGAAGGCACGCCGCTGAGATTGACGGGGCAAGGGTCACTGGACCTGACAGGCGATCCCAGGCTCGCCCTCGACCTTGCTGCACGACGCCTCGCCCTCGATGGTCTCGTCGAGGCGAAAGCGCCGGATGCCAAGGCGTCGGGCGTGAACGGGAGCTTGCCGATCGGCCGGGAGCTTGATGCCCTCGCCCAGCTTGTGGCCGTGTCGATCCCTCCTCCGCTCAGCGTCGATTTTGGCCTGCGCGCCGAGTCGGCCGAGCTCGCCGATGAGAGCTTCGGGAACGTCCTGCTCAAGGGCAGGGCGAGCGCGAGCGGCCTCTCGATCGTCGCGGCGAACGCCAATTGGATCGGGCGGGGTGACATCGCCTTTTCCGGCAATGCGGCCGGAGGCAACAAGGCGCTTGCGCAAGGGCATGTCGACGTGAAGTCGCCAGATGCGGCGGCTTTCCTGCAGGGCTTCGGCCTCGCGAGCGAGAACCCCAATGCCCGCATCCCGATGACGCTCGTGGGCGAGCTGACGCTCGACCGGCAAGGGGCTCGCATCGATGGGCTCGATCTCACTCTCGCAGGCTCGCAGATCACCGGCAGACTGAGCACGCAAGCCGCGCTGGATGGCAGGTCTGCGCGGGTGCAGGCTGAGCTTTCGAGCCGCGATCTCGACCTCGAAAGCTGGCCGCTCGGCGCGGTGACGCAGGTGCTGCCGGCTTCTCTCGCCGGGCATTTGCAATTTCATGTCGAGCGCCTGCGTGCCGGAAAGGGAGCGGGTGATGTCGGGCGCCTGGACATGTCGGTATCGCGACACGGCGGCGAGACCTCGATCGACAAGCTTCAGCTCCAAGGCTTCGAGGGGCTGTCGCTTTCGGGCGCGGGCGCGATCGGCGGTGCCGGATCGAGCTTCGAGGCGCGGATCGCTGCGCCGAAGGCGGCACCGCTTGCGGCGCTTTCCCGCCTGGTCTTGCCGCAAGGAGCTGTCGACATCCTCAACGCCCGGCGCGGATCACTCGAGCCGCTCGCGCTGACGCTCTCGGCCCGTCGCGTCGCCGCGAGCCCGGCGATCGAGGTGACGCTTTCCGGCACAGCCGCCTCCTCTCATCTCGATGCCAAATCCTCGCTCGACGCGGATTTCGCGCCAAGCTCAGCGGAGATCGACCTCTCGTCACCCGAGGCCTCTGTGCTTCTCAACCAGCTCGGCCTCCCGATTGGGCAGGGCAATCCGCTCGGGCGCGGTGAGGTGAAGATCATCGCAAAGCCCTCGAATTCCGGCTCCTTGGCGCTCACGGCCAGTTTGAGCGCCGGCATGGCACGGCTGTCGGGGGACGGAACGCTTCGCCTTGGCCAAGGCGCGCCCGATGGGCATGGCGGCTTTACCGTCTCGGCGCCCGACCTTGCGACGGCTCAACGGCTTCTCGGCCTTACCCAGCACCTCGACGGCGATCAGCGCCTCGAGATCGCGGGTGGCTGGACGCTCTCCACCGACACTCTCGCGCTCGAGCGCTTGAATGCGCGCTTCCTGGGAATGAACCTGAGCGGAGAGCTGACCCTCGGAATCGGCGGCGAGGGACGCCTGACGGGCACGATCCAGACGCCCACCCTCTCCGTTCCGGCTCTTGCGGGCGTGGCGCTCGGCCCAACGCGCGTGCAAGCCGGACAGGGTCCCTGGGCGTCGACGCGGTTTCCGAGCTATCAGGCGCCCAAGCTGCCCGTGTCGCTTCGCCTCGCTTCGCCCTTCGCCGATCTCGGCGGCGGCCTCACCGGGCGCAACGCGAAGCTCAGCCTCGAGCTCGACGAGCGCGGCCTTGCGCTCGCATCGGGCTCGACCGAATTGGCGGGAGGCGAGCTCAACGGGGATTGGCGCATCGAGCGCGATGGCGGCCTTGCGCGCTCGGCCCTTCGTTTGTCGGGCGACGCCATCGATTTGAAATCGCTGGTCCCGGGCGGCGGGATCGCCGGCAAAATTTCGGGACGGATCGAGCTTGCGGGCGCCGGCGAGACCCTGTCGCAGATCGTGGCGAGCTCGGGCGGCAGCGGCAGCTTGCGGATTTCCGACGGCTGGCTCGAGCAAGCCGCGATCGGCGGCTTGCGCCGCGGCTTCACGCGCGCTGTCGGCGACGACAATCTCATGGATAAGGGGCGCCTTGCAGCCGTTGTCGCTGCCGAAACCGCGCGCGGCGCTTTGACCGGCGTCAATTTCGAAGCCCCGCTCGTCGCCACGAACGGCATTTTGAGGACGACCGTCCCGCGCCTCGCGCTTTCGGAGAGCGATGGCGCTGCTGAGGCGACAGCCGCGCTTGATCTCAAGACGCTTTCGCTTGATGCCCGTCTCGGCCTCTCGACGGTCGCGATCGACCGGCCCGAAAATCCGGTGCCGCTCGCGGCCACGCTCACTTGGAAAGGTCCGCTTTTCGCGCTGAGGCGCGACGCCGACGCCAACGCGCTCTTGCAGGCCGTCTCGGTCGAGCGGCTGCGCATCGAGCTCGAGCGCATCGAGCTTCTCGAATATGACCAGCGCGAACAAGCAATGTTCAATCGCCGCCTGAAAGCCGGAAGGCAAAAGGCGATTCCCTTGCCGATGCCAACCCCGGAAACCGCGACGGCTTCGCCCCCGCTTCCAGCTTCGCCCCCGGTTTCGCCGGGCGCTCCCGCAGCGTCGAACGGCGCAGAAGGCGAAACCGCCGCGAAGGAGCCTACCTCTCCACCGGCCTCGTCCGCGCCGGTCGCGAGCGAGCCGCCGGCTTCACCGCCCCCATTGGTCCGGGCGCCGCAGCCGCCGGCTCGACCGGCGCAGGCAACCCCTACCGACGCTCAACCTTTCGGCCAATCGAGCTCGGCAACCCCCGAGCTGCCGCCACCGCCGCCGCTTGATCCAGCTCCGCCGCCGACCTTGCAGCTCGCGCCCTTGCCGCCCACGATCAACGTGCCGGTCGCACCGCGCCCGAGCCCGCTGGTTCGTCCAGCATTGCGGCCGCCCATCGTGCTGCATCCGTCGGAGTAGGGGAGGACGAGCGAGTAGCGAACGGGAGGGCCGAGAGAGGGTGGGCTGTTCGCCATTGCGCCGTCTATCCGCCGTTCGCCATGCGGATTGATGACTCGCTGCGTCCCAACCGCTCCTTTATGTCCACCGCGAATTTACCCCTGAAAAAGGAGCTCGAGCCTTGGTGGTCGTCAGCAAGCGGGAAATCCTCGTCGAATGGGGTCATTGCGATCCGGCCGGGATTGTCTTCAACCCGCGCTTTTTCGAATGGTTCGACGCGGCGACAGCGGGTCTCTTCGCCCATGTCGGCTTGCCCAAGCCGCGCCTCATCGAGCGTTTCGGCCTCATCGGCATTCCGCTCGTGGAGACGCAGGCGCGGTTCATCTTGCCGTCACGCTTCGGCGACAAGATCACGATCGAGAGTTCGATCGTGATTTTCAAGCGCTCGAGCTTCGAGGTCGAGCACAAGCTCTTCAACGCGGGCGCGCTTGCGACCGAGGGTCGCGAGACGCGTGTCTGGGCCGGACGACATCCGGAGGATCCGACGCGGATGAAGTCGAAGCCGATACCCGAAGAGGTGATCGCGCTTTTCAAGGGCAATTGAGAGCAAGCTTGCGTCTGCGGATTCATTTCCGAGGATCAGGCCCGGTCATACACTTGCGAAACGGGAAGGCAGGCACGGATGCTCGCACCAAGTGCGAGCAGGACGAAGTGGATGTGCTTTTCCGTCATGGACCGGGCGTTGGCCAAGGCGTTGGCCCGTTCATCCACGCCTTCCTCGTCCTTCACAGCCCTTCGAATAGCGGGGTCGACAGATACCGCTCGGCGAAGGATGGGATGACGACGACGATGTTCTTGCCCTCCATGCCGGACCTCATGCCGACCTGAAGGGCGGCCGCGACCGCCGCGCCGGAGGAAATTCCGCATGGAATGCCCTCGATCCGCGCCATCTCGCGGGCCATGTCGAAGGATATCTGATTGCCGATCTTCACGACTTCGTCGATGACGGAGCGATCGAGGATGGAGGGGATGAAATTCGCACCTATCCCTTGAATCTTGTGCGGGCCGGGCTTGCCGCCCGAGAGCAGCGGGGAATCCTCCGGCTCGACGGCGACGATCTTGAGCGACGGCCGGCGTGGCTTGAGAACCTGGCCGACGCCCGTGATGGTGCCGCCGGTGCCCACACCTGCCACGAACACGTCGATCTCGCCTTGTGTGTCGTTCCAGATCTCCTCGGCGGTGGTGCGGCGATGAATCTCCGGATTCGCCGGATTGTCGAACTGGCCAGGGATCACCGAACCTGAGATTTCCTTGTGGAGCTCCTCGGCCTTGTCGACCGCGCCCTTCATGCCGAGCGGTCCCGGCGTCAGCACGAGCTCGGCGCCGAGAAGCGCAAGCATCTTGCGGCGTTCGACCGACATCGTCTCGGGCATGGTCAGGATCAAGCGATATCCACGCGCCGCCGCGACGAAAGCAAGCGCGATGCCGGTATTGCCGGAGGTGGGCTCGATGAGGGTGCCGCCCGGTTTCAGCTTGCCATCACGCTCGAGGGCGTCGATCATGCTGACGCCGATCCGATCCTTGACGCTCGAGATCGGGTTGAAGAATTCAAGCTTCGCCAAAAGATTGGCCTTGATGCCCTTGGCGGAGGCGAGCCGTTTCAGGCGCACGAGGGGCGTATCGCCGATCGTCGCGGTGATGTCCTCGAAAATGCGTCCCCGCCCCGGCCGGTGCTCGGCTTGGGCCGCCCCGCTTCTCGTCTGCTGTGTCATCATCAACCTTTCCTCGACCGGAACCGACCCAGTGGATCGATTGTGACGGATTGTCTCCATCCGCCAGGGAAATCAATCCACAAACTATAGACCTGTGATCAGGCCTTTTCCGACAAACAGGAACCATTTGTCGGGGGCCGGAACATCAGCACGCGCCTTTCATCCCCCTCATGCATGAATGTGATAGCTTGGCGAGGGGAGTCGCGCGACTTTTCTTTGCGGCGGACCCGGATTATTTCTCTTGAGGAGGCCAAGTGGATCGATTTCCGGCGGCTGGTTCCCCATCCGTCGGTAAATCTACCTATGAGTTTGTAGAGTTGTGGTCTCGCCTTTTCCGACGGTTATCGGGCCGGACCACACAGAGGCGATGCGACAAGGGAAACAAAATCTCTCGCGACAAGCCTCTCGATTTCCAGGGAAGGAAACCTGCATGGACGTGATCGGGACGTTGAACGCCTCTCAAGGGCCCGAGGCCTTCGGCTTCAAGAAGCTCAAACGAGTCTACGCGAATCTTGACGCGCCGCTGCTTGTCGAGGAGGCGACCAAGCGAGGCGAAGCGCGTCTTGCTCATGGCGGCGCCATCGTCGCCGATACCGGCGTCCATACGGGACGCTCGCCCAAGGACAAGTTCATCGTCAAGGATGAGAAGACCGAGGGCCAGATCTGGTGGGCGAATAACGGTGCGATCACGCCTGCCCAGTTCGAGGCCTTGCGGGCCGATTTCATCGACCATGCCCAAGGGCGGGAGCTCTTCGTTCAGGATCTCTACGGGGGCGCCGAAGCCGCCCATCGCGTGCGCGCTCGCGTCTTCACGGAATATGCGTGGCATTCTCTCTTCATCCGCAATCTTCTGATCCGCCCCGATGCGGGAGACCTTCCGAATTTCCTTCCCGATCTCACCATCGTCGATCTGCCTTCCTTCAAGGCCGACAAGGAGCGCCATGGGGCGCGCAGCGAGACCATCATCGCTTGTGACTTCACGCGCGGCATCGTGCTCATCGGCGGCACGAGCTATGCGGGGGAGATGAAGAAATCGGTCTTCACCTATCTCAATTATATTTTGCCGGCGAAAGGCGTGATGCCGATGCATTGCTCGGCAAATTGCGGCCCGGCCGGCGATGTGGCCGTGTTCTTCGGCCTCTCGGGAACGGGAAAGACCACCCTTTCGGCGGATGCCTCGCGCATTCTCCTCGGCGATGACGAGCATGGCTGGTCATCGAGAGGCGTGTTCAACTTCGAGGGCGGCTGCTACGCCAAGACGATCCGCCTTTCACGGGAGGCCGAGCCGGAGATCTACGACACCACCTCGCGCTTCGGCACCGTGCTCGAAAACGTCATCGTCGACCCCCTGACGCGACTTCCGGATTTCGACGACAGCTCCAAGACCGAGAACACGCGCGCCGCCTACCCGCTCGATTTCATCGCGAATGCGAGCCCGACGGGACGCGCCGGCACACCGAAGAACGTCGTCATGCTCACTTGCGACGCCTTCGGCGTCTTGCCGCCGATCGCGAAGCTGACCGCGGCCGAGGCGATGTATCATTTTCTTTCGGGCTACACCGCCAAGGTCGCCGGCACCGAAAAGGGCGTGAAGGATCCGGAGGCCACTTTCTCGACCTGCTTCGGCGCGCCCTTCATGCCGCGCCACCCATCCGTCTACGGAAATTTGCTGCGCGACCTCATCGCCAAGCATCACGTCGATTGCTGGCTCGTGAACACGGGCTGGACCGGCGGCAAATACGGAGAAGGCCGGCGCATGCCGATCAGGGTGACGCGCAGATTGCTTGCCGCCGCGCTCGACGGCTCGCTCGCGCGCGCCGATTTCCGGCGTGACCCGTATTTCGGCTTCGCGGTGCCTTCGTCGGTGCCCGGCGTCGAGCCGCACATTCTCTATCCGGTGAAGACCTGGGCCAATAAGGGCGAGTTTGACAAGACGGCCCGCCGCCTCATCGGCATGTTCCGCGAGAACTTCAAGCGCTTCGAGGCGCATGTGGACGAAAGCGTCAAAGCCGCGGCGCCGGCGGCGCTGATCGCGGCGTAGACGTCATTCGCTCGCCATCGGTGGGGCGCATGAGCATCGCGGGCCTTTTGGCCGAGCGGTGAGGAGCGCGTGGATTCGGCGCACCACTTCGCCCTGGCTCGGCCCCAATTCCAAGGAGCATTCTAGCGCCAACTAGACGCGTCCGGGACGGATCAGCCATTGGTTATCGAGAAGATGTGATCCCGGTATTCGCCAGGCATGTCTGATATGCGCGCCTACCTTACTTCGACAGGGACTTTCACCCTGCTAACAAGGCGTCCTCACGGACGCACTGGATGACCGGGCCGACGCCCGGTCATGACGGAAAGGCGGCTCCACTTCGTCATGCGCGCACGCGGTGCGCGAATCCACGCCTCTCCTCAGAGCCATGAGGAAGGCATGGATGACCGGGCCGACGCCCGGTCATGACGAAAAGGCGGCTCCACTTCGTCGTGCGCGCACGCGGTGCGCGCATCCACGCCTCTCTTCAGAGCCACGAGGAAAGCGTGCATGATCGGGCCGACCCCGGTCATGACGAAAGGCGGCTCCTCCACTTCGTCATGCGCGCACTCGGTGCGCGCATCCACGCCTCTCCCCAGAGCCATGAGGAAGGCATGGATGACCGGGCCGACGCCCGGTCATGACGGAAAGGCGGCTCCACTTCGTCGTGCGCGCACTCGGTGCGCGCATCCACGACTCTCTTCAGAGCCATGAGGAAAGCGTGCATGACCGGGCCGACGCCCGGTCATGACGAGGAGGGACGTCGGAGCGTCCCGATCGCTCTCTCTTTCGCGCTCTCACATTACCGAAGCAATTCCATCGCAAGAAACGGGAGGTGCCGGCTCCCCGACCAAGCTAGAGCATGATCCGCAAAAGTGGCCCCACTTTTTGCGATAAGATCATGCGGAAAAACAAAAAATAACCTGACGCTACTGATCTCATCTAACGCAACACGGTCTAGGCACGCGACATCCCTTCGCGCAAAGGAACGCCATGCTCACTCTTCACGACTATCTGCCGTCGCTCAATGGCTGGAAGATCCGCGTCCTCCTTGGCAAACTCGGGATTCCCTACCAGACAAAACCGGTTGCGATCTTCGCCGGCGAAAGTCGAACCGAGGAATTCCTGGCAAAAAACCCTGCGGGCGCCATCCCGGTCCTTGAGCTTGAAGACGGCCGCAGCTTGGCGGAATCGAACGCGATCCTGACCTATTTGGCCGAAGGGACGCCATTTTTACCGCAGGACCGATATCTGCGCGCCAAAGTGATGCAGTGGCTTTTCTTCGAACAATATTACGTCGAGCCTGCCATAGGGACCTTGCGCTTCTGGACCTTGACCGGCCGGCTCGAACGCAATGCAGGCGGCATGGTCGACGCTCGTCGCGAGACCGGCGCGCGGGCTCTCGCCGCCATGCAACGTGTGCTGAAAAGCTCCCCCTTCCTGGTCGGCGAGAAACTCACGATCGCCGACATCGCGCTTTATGCTTATACGCATCGCGCCGAGGATTGCGGTTTTTCCTTCAAGGACTACCCCGCCTTCGCCGCTTGGCGCGAACGCGTGTCGACCGAGATCGGGCCGGGTTATCCGGTGCCTCTTTATGGAAGCGAGGCGCAGCCCGCGTAAAGGGCGTTTCTGAAGATCGAGCGTGCCGGCGATTATGCAAGACGATCCATGAACCGGCGCAAGAAATCCTCGCACAGCTTCACTTGTGCGATGTCGATGAATTCGTCCGGCTTATGGGCTTGTGCGATATCGCCGGGCCCGCAGACCACGGTCGGGATGCCGGCCTCCTGAAAGAGCCCGGCCTCGGTTCCAAATCCCACCTTGAAGCTTCGCTGAGCGCCGGTGAGTTTCTTCGCAAGGTCAATGACCTGTGAGTCCTCGTCATTGGAGAAGCTCGTAAAATCGGCGCCAGTTTCCCACGCAAATCCTGCCTCGGGGGAGACGGAACGCATTTCGGGGACTATGTCGCGCGCGACGAACGCCTTGCCTTCCTCGAGCAGGAGCGAGGGATCCTGGCCGGGTAGATAACGGAAATCGACGTCGAATTCGCAATGGCCGGGAACGATGTTGCTGGTGGTGCCGCCTTTGATCGTGGACGTCTGGACCGTCGCGTAGCTCGGTGCGTCGAAAGCTTCGTCGCGGGGGCCTTCCTCGCGCAGCCGCCGCCCGACGCGCTTGAAGAACGCGATCGCCTCCGCCGCCGCTTCGATCGCGTTGACGCCGAAATGCGGGACCCCGGTATGGGCCTCCAGGCCACGAACCCTCACGCGCGTCGTGCGCCTGCCCTTATGCGCGCAGACGATTGCCATTGCGGTCGGCTCGCCAACGATGCAGCCGAGCGGACGAAGGTTGCGCGCGTCGAGATCGGCAATGAGCCGCCTGACGCCGACGCAGCCGATCTCCTCGTCATAGGAGAGAGCGAGATGGATCGGCGTCTTGAGCCCGCGCGCCAAGAACTCCGGGACGAGCGCGAGCGCGATCGCGGAGAAGCTCTTCATGTCGCAAGTGCCGCGCCCGAAGAGCCGCTCGCCGCGGCGCATGAGGGTGAAGGGATCGCTTGTCCAGGGCTGATCATCGACCGGAACGACGTCGGTGTGCCCCGATAGGATGAATCCGGGCCTGTCGGCAGGACCCAGCGTCGCGAAGAGGTTGGCCTTTTTTCCGCTGTCGTCGAACGTCAGGAGGGAGGCCACGCCTTGCCGGGCCAATTCGTCGCGCACGAAATGGATCAGCGGCAGGTTCGACTTGTGGCTCGTCGTATCGAAACCAACAAATCGCTCGATCATCGCGAGGCTCGCCGCGCTGGGCTCAGACATCATTTTCCGTCCTTGATGGGTTTACCGATCCGGATTTCCTGCAAGAGATCGCACTGTGGCGTGTCTTGCACACCGTGGCGCCTCTCACTTTCCGATTCTTGCGTTCAAATCCCGAGATATGTCCCCGGTTGACCGGTGGAATTGCGAACGCGAAGAAACATTCGCGGATCGAACCAGACTAACCTGGTTGCGGTTTCGACTTTGTCACGGGAAACGCGAAGACTCGTGGCGGCTCGGGCCATTGCCTCAATGCGGCTGAGGCTTATGCTCCGCAAAATCCGACGCTTTGGAATGATGGTGCTTGTAGTCCAAAATGCGGCCCCACACCTTGAGCACAACAAAACCGATCATGCCAAGGCCGAGCGCAAAATAGGGAAAAGCGGACTCGGAAAGCACCGGCAGATTCGACATGTCACGCCTCATCCCTGACCGGTGAAGTCGATGGGGCTCCTAGCAGATATAATAAGGCTGCCATGAAAAGCTAAAGTGATTGGTTGGGATTTGCCGGCGTTCCGGCAATAGCCAAGAACCACCCCACAATGACTAAGGCCATGTTACTGCAAGCTGCCGCGAATCATTTTGCGAATTCGTTGAAGGCTTGCTTCGATGTTGTTCCTCGGTCATTGCGACTCGCTGCTCCTACATCCCCAAATAAGCCATGCGCACCTGGGCGTTGTCGCGAAGCTCGTTGGCGGGGCCGGAGAGGATCACCTTGCCCGTCTGCAGGATGAAACCGCGGTCGGCAATCTCGAGACTCTCCAACAAGCGCTGCTCGACAAGAAGCACGGTGACGCCGGCACTCCGCGTCGCGAGGATCGCCTCGAAGATCTCGTCCACCAGCTTGGGCGCGATGCCTTGCGAGGGCTCGTCGAGCATGAGGAGCTTTGGCCGCGTCATCAAGGCGCGCGCGATGGCAAGCATCTGCTGCTCGCCGCCCGAAAGCGTGTCGGCGCGCTGTTCGAGCCGCTCGCGCAAGCGCGGAAAGAGGGTGAATACGCGTTCGATCGGCGCCTCGCGATCGGCCTCGCCGCGGAACAAATAACTCCCGAGGCGCAGATTATCGGCGACCGATAGGCGCGGGAACAAGCGCCTGTTCTCCGGCACGAAAGCGATCCCGCGCTTGGTGACGAGATGGGCCGCGAGGCCGTCGATGCGCTCGCCCGCGAAGGTGACCTTGCCCGAACGTAGCCGTTCCATGCCGGCGATCGACTTCAACAGCGTGGATTTGCCGGCGCCGTTCGCGCCGGCGACCACGACGATTTCGCCTTGTGCCACATCGATCGACGCCTCATGGACAGCGACGAGGCCCTGATAAGTGGTGGTAAGGGACGAAACCTCAAGCAGCACGGTGGCGCGCCCCAAGATAGGCCTCGATCACCTTTTCATTGCGCACCAGCTCGCTCGGCAAGCCTTGCGCGATGACCTTGCCGAGATCGAGCACCACGGCACGATCCACGAGCGGCATCACCACTTCCATCACGTGCTCGACCATGACGATGGTGACGCCGTGGTCGCGGATCTGCCGGACGAGCTCGACGCCCTCGCGCGCTTCGGAAGGGGTGAGCCCCGCGAGCGCCTCGTCGAGGAGCAAAAGCTTGGGTTCGGTGGCGAGCGCGCGAGCGATCTCGAGCCTTCGCTTCTCGGGCGGCGTGAGCTCGACCGCCGGCGCGCCGGCGCGCCGCGCGAGCCCGGTGAGCGCGAGCGTCTCGAGCGCCTTGTGGCGCGCTTGTCGCGCGCCTGCACGGCGCATCAAGGCACCTACAACGACATTTTCGACGACCGACATCGAATCGAAGCTGCGCACCACCTGGAAGGTGCGGGCGATGCCGAGCGCGCAGCGGGCAGGCGCGGCGAGCCTCGTGATGTCTCGACCGGCGAAAACGATGCTTCCCGCGCTTGGCCGAAAAAGCCCGGCGATGAGGTTGAAGAGCGTCGATTTTCCCGCGCCATTCGGCCCGATGAGGCCGAGGATCTCCCCTTCCGCGACGGTGAGCGACACATCGCTGTTGGCGACGAGCCCGCCGAAACGGCGGGTGAGGTTGCGAACTTCAAGGAGGGGAGGGCTCATGGGCCTCGTCGCGACTTGCGCCGCCGGCCGAAGAGGCTCATGAGGCCTTCGGGACGCGCAAGTGCGATCACCATGATGAGCACGCCGTAGATGATGAGATCGACCCCGCTGCCCGAACCGCCGAAATAGCTGCGGGTAAGCTCCGTCAAGGGGATGAGCACGAGCGCGCCGAGAGCTGGACCCCAGAGCGTGCCGATTCCGCCCAGCACGGCGGGCAACGCGATGAGGAGTGAGAGCTGGAATCCCATGACACTGTCGGGATCGATATAGGACACGAAAGCGGCATAGAAGCTGCCGGCGATCGCGGTGAAAAAGGCCGAGAGCGCGGCGGCTGCCATCTTCGAGCGGAAGACGACGACGCCGAGGCTTTCGGCGGCCTCCGCATTGTCTTTCACGGCGCGCCACCAATAGCCCCATTTCGAATCTTCGATCGCGAAGGTCACAAGCCAGGCGAGAACCGCAAGGCCGAGCGCGAAATAGATGTAGGGTAGCTTGTCGCGCGCGAATTGCAGGTGGGCCCAGCTATCGGGACCATAAGGGATCTGGATGCCCTCGGCGCCACCCGCGAAATCCCAATTCAGCACGAGCAAGAGGCCGGTCTCGGCGACCACGATGGTCGCGATGGTGAAGTAATGGCCGCGCAGGCGGAAAAACGGATAGCCGAGCCCGAGCGCGACGAGAGCCGCGAGCGTTCCCCCCATGAGCATGCCGAACCAGGGCGTCAGGCCGGCGTGGGTATAGAGAAGCGTGGAGGTGTAAGCGCCGATACCGAAATAAATCGCGTGCCCGAGCGAGATCTGTCCGCAATAGCCGCCGAGAATGTTCCAGCTCTGCGAGAGCGCCGCATACATCAAGGTGAGCACGAGCACATTCTGCAAATACACATCGTGAATCCCGAGCGGCAGGAGAGCGATGACGATGGCAGCGACTGCCGCGACAGCGAGCTCGCGGCGTCTCCCCCTCGCAAAGGCGGTGAGCGAACCTGAATGTTCAGCGCCGCGTTCGAGGCGTTCCGGCTCGCTGGATGACGCGGTCGTCCGGCGATCGTGAAGCTCTTGCGTCCCCATCATCAGAGATTTCCGAAAAGCCCGCGCGGGCGCATGAAGACGACGACAAGGTAGATGAGGTAGATGCCGACCGCCTTCATCGAGGGCGATAGGATCGTTGCCGAGATCGCCTCGACGATGCCGACGAGGAGGCCCGCCGCGAGCGCGCCGAAGATCGAGCCGAAACCGCCGAGCGCCACCGTGACATAGGCGATGAGCGCGAAGGGCGTTCCGACATCGGGGTGAATATAATAGAAGATCGCCATCACCGAACCGGCGATGCCGACGAGCGCGGCGCCGAGCCCCCAGCCGAGCGCGAAGACGCGGTTCTTGTCGATGCCGACGAGAGCGACCGCGCCCGCATCCTCGCGCGTCGCTTCGAGCGCGCGGCCGAAATCCGTGCGCCGGATGATGAAATAAAGCGCGACGAAGCTCAGGCACGACAGGAGCCCGCCGAACAGTTGCGGCAGCGGCAGGAAGACGCCTCCAAGGTCGAGCGTGCGCCCCGCGAGAAAGCTCGTCTGGATGCTGCGGTAATCGGGCGTGAAGACGTGCTGGGCGAGGCCGCGGATCGTGATGCCGAGGCCGAAGGTCGCGAAGACCTGCACCATCCCGATATTCGCCTTCGCCCGCATGGCGTGGCGAATGACGGCGAAGTAGACGAAGGCTCCGAGGACGAACATTGCGCCCACCACGAGCGGTGCAGCGAGCACCGGATCGAGCGCGGTCGCGACGACGATGCCGAAGGTCGCATACATGGCGAGCATCAGAAACTCGCCATGGGCGAAGTTCACGACGTCCATGAGCCCGAAGATGAGCGAAAGCCCGGCGGCGATCAGCGCGTAGATGAGGCCCATCAACAGGCCGCTCGCCAGAATCTGCGCGAGGCCCTGGAGGGTCACGAGACGAAGGCCTCGCGCATGGGGCTCGAGCTCATTGCCGGGCCGCCCGCGAGGCGCCCTCTTAAGCTCACGCGTTCATGGGCCATTTGGCCTCGGCGATCGCCGCGGATGCGGGAAAGATGGTGACGAATTTGCCGCCCACCCATTGCAGGAGCACCGGATCGGCATCGAGGTTCTGTCCGTCGGGGCCGAACTTCACCCGCTTCCAGGGCATGATGGTGCGCTCGCCGGGTATGTCGGTCGCGGCAAGAGCCTCGCGAATCTTCTCGCCATCCGTCGATTTCGCCCGGTCAATGCCGTCGGCCAGAACGAGCAGCCCCATGAATTCGCGCGAGGTGAGATCGTTGAGGTCCTTGCCAGATCGCGACTTGTACATTTCGTTGATCTTGGCGACGGATGGGCGTTTGGCCGCAAGATCGAGCGAGAAGCTCGCGCGGCTGATCACCCCTTCGATCTTGTCGCCGACCGCGTCGTAAAGCGCTTTCTCGGAGAAGCCCGCATCCTGCGCAACCATGGCCTTTGGCCGGTAGCCGAGCTCGCCCATCGTCTTCACCAGCAAGATGCCGTCGGTCGTGTAGCTCGACGGCATGAGCACGTCCGCATCCACCGATTTCAATTGCTGGACCTCGGCAGTGAGCGATGGCGAGTTCGCGCGATATTTGATGTTGGTCACGATCTTGTAGCCGCGCTCGTCGGCGAGCTTCTGCTGCGCATTCGCCGAATCCGTCCCGAAGATCGTGTCCTCGTGAAACAGCGCAAGCGTCTCGATCTTGCGGCTCTTCTGCTTCAAGGCGTCGAAGAAATCGAACATCGCCTTCGAGAACATCTCGTCATGCGCGCCGGGGCGGAAATAGAACTTCAGCCCCTGCCGATTGAGGCTCGGCGAGGAGTTATCCGCCGAGAGAAATGGGACCTGATAGCGCTCCGCCGTCTGGCTGATCGTAACCGCGACGGCGCTTTGATACGAGCCGATCAGGGCCGCGACCTTTTCGCGGGTGATCAGCCGCTCGGCCTCGGCGCGGCCCTTCTGCGGATCGCCCTGATGATCGGCGATGACGACCCGCACCTTGGCGCCGTTGAGGCCCGCAAGCCCCGCATTCTTCGCGAGCGGCAAATCGAGATCATAGGAATTGTTGATCACGTCGAGCGCCGTGTCGAAGGCGTGCTGCGCATCGACGCCGACCTGCGCGCTTGCGCCCGACATCTGGTAAACGGCGCCGATCACGACCTCCGAAGGCTGCTGCGCCCGAACTCCCGTCGCACCGAGAAGGGCCGCGGCCGAGGCGCCCCCCACGATGATTTCTCTGCGGTTCATGATCATTCACCTCTCCGTTGGCGTGCGATGCAAAGTCTCCGCCAAGCTTGTCAAAGCGCCGCAAGGCGGCTGTTGCGAATATCGGTAACGATCATCCGTCCTGGCGAATGGGTAATTGCGAAGGGCGGCTTCGCCGCCTGGATCACGGCTTGGGGCGTGACACCGCAGGCCCAGAAGACCGGCAGCTCATCATCGGCGATCGGAACAGGCTCGCCGAAATCCGGGCGGCCGAGATCCGTGATGCCGATGAGTTTCGGGAGCCCGATGTGGACGGGCGCCCCGTGCACGGCCGGAAAGCGGGTCGTGATCTGGATCGCACGGATGGCGTCGGCCGGCCTGAAGGGCCGCATCGACACCACCATGGGCCCGCTGAACGGGCCCGCGGGGATGCAAGCGATGGAGGTGCGATACATGGGAACGGTGCTTCCGCGTTCGATATGCCGGATGGCGAGCCCATCCTCGATGAGCGCCTCCTCGAACGAATGCGAGCAGCCAAGCACGAAGGCGACGAGATCGCCGCGCCACCATTTCAGGATGTCTTGCGGCTCGTCGATCAGCGCGCCGTCCTTCCAAACGCGATAACGGGGAAGGTCGGTGCGGATATCGAGATCGGCGCCGAGCGCGTGAAACCTGGGATCGCCGGCCTCCGAAACCGCGATCAGTGGGCAGGGCTTCGGGTTGCGCTGGCAGAAATGCAGGAAATCTCCGGCGAGATCAGCCGGCAGAATGGCGAGATTGCCTTGCACGAAACCGGGAGCGAGGCCGGAGGTCGGCCCGTCGAGCGCGCCAGCGCGGCTCGCTGCCCGTGCCCCGTTCGGGCTCGAAAGGTCATGGACATCGCCATGAGGGGAGCCGCGCGAAGGCGCGCCGGATGCGAGAGCCATGTTTTGCATCAAGACCTCCCTTGGCCCTCAGCGCCGAGCCTCGTCATCGCACCGGGACCGACCCTCTTCCCGATGCGAGGCCTTGAGCTTCGCTCATCGCAAGAAGAATGGGAAGACCATGGAGAAAATCGCGCTCGCGCTGGGCTTTCGGGCATCAGGAAAGGCTCGACTTCCCGCCGCTGGCATGATTGAGACAGAAAATCGATCATCTGCCCGATCCTTCATGCCCATCTCTTATCCACGCCTCCTCCTTTGCGGCGACAGCGCGCTTGTTGTCGAATTCGGCAATAGCATCG
>JAFAQA010000081.1 GCA_019246665.1 Hyphomicrobiales bacterium | reverse complement strand
GCCGGCACGCAGAAGACGACGCGCGCGCCGATCGGCGAGATGATGGTGAACAGCCTCGTCATGGCGGTCGGCATCGCGGTGGGCAAGATCGCGATCTCGATCATCTCCGCCTATGCCATCGTGTTCTTCGCCTTCCCGTTCCGGATGACGGCGTTCTGGATCATCTTCGTCACCTTGATGCTGCCCTTCGAGGTGCGCATCTACCCGACCTACAATATCGCGAGCGACCTCCCCCTCCTCGATTCTTATGCCGGGTTCACCTTGCCGCTGATCGCCTCGGCGACAGCGACGCTCCTCTTCCGGCAATTCTTCATGACGGTGCCGAAGGAGCTCGTCGAGGCCTCGAAGATCGACGGGGCCGGCCCCTTGCGCTTCTTCAAGGACACGCTCCTGCCGCTCTCGCTCACCAACATCGCGGCCCTCTTCGTGATCCTCTTCATCTATGGCTGGAACCAATATCTTTGGCCGCTCCTGATCACCACGCGCGACGACATGCAGACCATCGTCATCGGCATCAAGAAGATCATCGATGTGCATGACGCGCTCACCGAATGGAACATCGCCATGGCGACGGCGGTGCTTGCCATGCTGCCGCCGGTCCTCGTCGTCCTCACCATGCAAAGGCTCTTCGTCAAAGGCCTGATCGAGACGGAAAAGTAGAATGTCGGCGGTTGTCCTGAACGACGTGCGGAAGATCTATGCCGGTGGCTTCGAGGCGGTGAAGGGCGTCTCCTTCACGGTTCCGGACGGAGGGTTCTGTGTGCTCGTCGGCCCGTCTGGATGCGGCAAATCCACGCTTTTGCGCATGGTGGCGGGCCTCGAGACGGTGAGCTCCGGCGACATCCGCATTGGCGAGCGACGCGTCAATGATCTCGAGCCCATGGCACGCGACATCGCCATGGTGTTCCAGAACTACGCGCTCTACCCACATATGAGCGTCTTCGACAACATGGCCTATGGGCTTCGCAACCGCGGCACGCCGAAGCCTGAGATCGAGAAGCGCGTGAAGGACGCGGCGCGCATTCTCGAGCTCGGCGAGCTCCTCGAGCGAAAGCCGCGCCAGCTCTCGGGTGGTCAACGCCAGCGCGTCGCCATGGGGCGCGCCATCGTGCGCAAGCCCGCGGCCTTTCTGTTCGACGAGCCGCTCTCCAATCTCGACGCCAAGCTGCGCGTGCAGATGCGCATCGAGATCAGGAAGCTGCAGCGCGAGCTGAGGACGACATCGATCTATGTCACTCATGACCAGCTCGAGGCGATGACGCTCGCCGATCGGCTGGTCGTGATGAATGCCGGCCATATGGAGCAGGTCGGCACGGCACTCGAGGTGTTTCAAAACCCGGCATCGGTTTTCGTCGCGGGCTTCATCGGCTCGCCGCCGATGAATTTCCTCACGGCCGAAGTCGAGGCGCCCGGCCATTTGCGCCTGCCGGGCGGAGCCTCCCTAGCCTATGACCAGGCTCGCAGCGAGGTGAAGGCCGGTAGGCGTGTGCTCGCCGGGCTTCGACCGGAGAATGTCGTCATCCGCGAGACGAGTGCCGACGGCGAAGCTCCCAAATTCAAGCTCGAGCTCGTCGAAGAGCTCGGCATGGGTCGCCTGGTGCATGGAAGGATCGGCGAGAGCGCGTTCACTGTGGCGCAAGGCGCCTCGGATCCGCCACCGCGCGGGGACGCATTCCGTATCGAGATCGCATCCTCGCTCGTTCATCTTTTCGATGCCGCGACCGGAATGAGCCTAACGGCTTCGGCCATTCGCCCGTGAACACAAGGCATGGGTGCCCGCGCCAAGCCACCGCCAAGCGCGGGCATGACGAAGCGGGGCCTCTGCGCCATGGCCGGGCTGTCGCAGAAATGAAGGACGTCCCGGCCGTACGACTACATCGCGGTGCGCGCGCGCAAAGCCGCGGCGAGCGTCCCCTCATCGAGATAGTCGAGCTCACCGCCGACCGGCACGCCATGGGCGAGCCGCGTCACCTTGAGGCGCAGCGGCGCCAACGCATCGGTGATGTAATGGGCCGTCGTTTGCCCATCGACGGTGGCATTGAGCGCCAGCACGACTTCCCGGATCTCGCCCTCGGCGACGCGGGCGACGAGGCGCTCGATGCCGAGCTCCTTCGGGCCAATCCCGTCGAGCGGCGAGAGCGTGCCGCCGAGCACGTGATAGCGCGCTCGCAAAGTGCCCGCCCGTTCGAGCGCCCAGAGATCGCCGACATCGGCGACCACGACGAGCAAGGCCTTGTCGCGGCGCTCATCCTGGCAGATGCCGCAAGGTGCCTTGGTGTCCACATTGTTGCAGACCGGACAGACGACGATCCGATCCGCCGCCACCTGCAAGGCTTCGGCCAACGGAGCGAGCAGCGCCTCACGCTTGCGGATCAAATGCAAGGCCGCACGACGCGCCGAGCGCGGACCAAGGCCGGGCAGGCGCGCCAGCAATTGGATGAGGCGCTCGATCTCTGAGCCGATCGGAGACGACATTTAGCCGGACTTAGAGCTTAACTCGCAAAACTGACCCCGGTTTTGCGAAAACATCATGAGTGAAAACAAAGATACGCCACCGGCACTGCTGTTTTCATCCTCAACGAGGCGCTCTCTGCCGGCGCCGGGAAGCATTTGCCGTCCGACGCCCGAGCATCCCTTAATTTTGCCTTCGCGCAGGATCGCCTCGCGAATTCTCACTCCACGGATCATGCACTACGCCCGTCCCGCCGTGCTCGACAGTTTCGCCGGATCGATGCCGAGCTGGCGCATCACCATGCCGTAGCGCGCCTCAGCCGGCGTATCGAAGATGAGATCGGGCGTGGCCGAAGAGGACAACCAGCTAT
>JAFAQA010000072.1 GCA_019246665.1 Hyphomicrobiales bacterium | reverse complement strand
GGGGACGCTCGACACCGGCGCGGAGGCCGAACGTCCGACCCTCGATGTCGCGCCGCGACCTTCCGACGAAGCGCTTCTCGACGCCTATTCGCGCACCGTCACTCACGTGGTCGATGAGGTCGGCGATGCCGTCGTTCGCGTCGATGTGCGCGATGCAAAACGTCAAAGAGGCGGCAGCGGCTCCGGCGTCGTCGTCGCTTCGGATGGGCTCATCCTCACGAATAGCCATGTGGTCTCGGGCCAGAACCGGGTCGAGCTCGCGCTTACTGACGGGCGCAGGCTTGCGGCCCGCGTGATCGGCGATGACCCGGACACGGATCTCGCGCTCGTGCGCACCGAGGAACCGGTACGGCTTTTGAGCGCGCGGCTGGGCGATTCCAAGGCGTTGCGGCGAGGGCAGCTCGTCGTCGCCATCGGCAATCCCCTCGGCTTCGAATCGACCGTGACGGCGGGTGTCGTCTCGGCCTTCGGCCGCTCGATGCGCTCATCCACCGGGCGGCTCATCGACGACATCATCCAGACGGACGCCGCCCTCAATCCCGGCAACTCCGGCGGGCCTCTCGTTTCGAGCGCGGGCGAAGTGGTGGGCATCAACACGGCGGTGATCCTCGGCGCGCAAGGCATCTGTTTTGCCGTCGCCTCGAACACGGCAAGCTATGTGCTCGGCGAGCTCGTGCGGCATGGGCGCGTGCGGCGTGGGTTCCTCGGCCTATCCGTCGATCAGGTCGGCATCGGACGGCGCATGCAAGTCGCACATGGCCTCGAGCAGGAAAGATGCGTCGCCATTGCGAGCCTCTCGCCGCATGGCGCGGCGGAAGAAGCGGGCTTGCTCCGGGGCGACCGCATCTTGTCGCTCGATGGCGTGAAGGTCACGGGCGCCGACGATCTCTTGCGCCTCCTCAACGCGGATCGGATCGGCCGCACCGTGCCACTCGAGATTCTGCGCGGCACGGAGAAGCTTCGCATCTGGGTGATGCCTTCCGAGCGCCCGCCGCGCGCATCTTGAACAGGGGAAATTGAGACGTGAAACGTGAGGCGCCGCGGTGCATGCTGTCCACGTCGCCTTCACTCTTCACTCCTCTCTCTTCCCTCCTTGCCGGCTTTCGCAAGTCCTTTATAGATGCCGCCATCTCGGCGGACTTTAAGGATCAATCGTGAAAATCGAGAAGGTTGTGTGCGCGCTCGGGCGCTCCGGATATATGCATCGGGACCTTGCGGCCATGAAGGGTGGCGCAAAGCGCGACGGGTTCATCTTTCACGGCAAGCCGCTCACTCCCGGATTCCGCAAGATCGCCGAACCCGCGACGATCATCTCGGTGATGCTGATCCTCGAGGATGGGCAAGTCGCCTTCGGCGATTGCGCCGACGTCATTCTCGCCGGCGCTGCCGGCCGTGACCCGGCTTTTCACGGTGAGGATCATATCGGCTACCTCGAAAGCGAGGTCGCGCCGAAGCTCGCCGGGCGCGACATCGGTAAGTTTCGCCCGCATGCCGAGGAGATGGATCGCCTCACGCATGCGGGCAAGCCGTTGCACACCGCGCTTCGCTACGGCCTCACCCAGGCTCTCCTCCATGCCGCCGCGCTCGCTCGCAAGCTCACCATGGCCGAGGTGATCGCCGAGGAATATCGCAGCAAGATCGCGACGAAGCCGATTCCGATCCTCGCCTCATGTCACAAGGATGATCCGCTCCAGCTCGACCGGGTGATCCTCAAGCGCGTCGAGCTTTTGCCGCATGCCTCCTTCACCTTGGTCGAGGAGCATGTCGGGCTCAAAGGCGAGAAGCTCATCGCCTTCGCGCGCGCGGTGGCGAAGCGCATCGGCGAGATCGGGGATGGCGACTACCGGCCGCGCATTCACCTCGATGTCTACGGCACGCTTGGCGAATTGTTCGAGATGAAGCTCGAGCCGCTCGCCGATTATCTCGGCCGGGTGCGGGAGGCGGCGGCGCCTTACGAGCTTCTCGTCGAATCGCCGATCATCGCCAGGACCCAAAATGAGCAGATCGAGAGCTTCCGCGAGGTTCGCGCTCTCTTGAAGCGCAAGGGGATCGCGCTCGGCCTGATCGCCGATGAATGGTGCAACACGCTTTCGGACATCAAGCTCTTCGCCGACCAGAAGGCCTCCGACTACGTGCAGATCAAGACGCCCGATCTCGGCGGCATCAACAACACGATCGAGGCGGTGCTCTATTGCAAGGCCCATGGAATGGGCGCGGGCCTTGGCGGGACGGCGAACGAAACCGATCAATCGGCGCGCATCAGCACGCATATCGGCCTCGCCTGCGGGCCGGATTTCCAGCTCTCCAAGCCGGGGCTCGGCGCCGACGAAGCGATCATGATCCAGACCAATGAGATGGCGCGAACGCTCGCGATCTTGAAGTCTCGGGCGACAGTCACGGCCTGATGGGCAAGAGGAACTCGATGGCAAGCTTGATCCCTCCGCTTCTCGCCCGATCCGGCCAGGGCTCGATCTTCGCGTTAGCTGGGCTTGCGGCTCTCTTGACGCTCACTCCAGCCTTCGCCGATGAGACGCCGCGTTCCGGCGGTACCGCGATCGCGGTGCTCGGCGCCGATCCCGCTGTGCTCAATCCGGATGTGAGCGTTGGCGTGCCCGACATCTTCACCGGCTGCATCCTCTATGACGCACTGGTGCGCTTCGGGGATGGCTTCAAGATCGAGCCGGGACTCGCCAAGTCCTGGGAGATCGCGCCGGACGGGCTCACCTATACGTTCCATCTCGAGAGGGCGAGCTTCAGCGACGCCAAGCCGGTCACTTCCGAAGATGTCAAATTCACCCTCCTCGAGGTGAGCTCGAAATATGGGGCGAAGTTCAACACGCCCGGCAAGGCGATCAAGGACATCGAGACGCCGGATCCGCAAACGGTCGTGATCCATTTGTCGAAACCGTTCGGGCCCTTTCTGTTCTCGCTCGCCTGCGAGCAGAACGCCGCCATTCTGCCCGCCCATATATTTCGCGACACCGACGTTCTGAAAAATCAGGCGACCACGACCATGCCCGTCGGCAATGGACCGTTCCTGCTTTCGGAATGGGTGCGGGGCGACCACCTTACCTTCGTTCGCAACCCGAACTATTGGCGCGCCGGCAAACCCTATCTCGACAGCCTGGTGGTCAAGATCATGCCGGATTCGTCTGCGCGGATCCTGGCGCTCCAGGCGGGCGAGATCGACTTCATCGACGAGTATTACTTCCCACTGAGCTCCTACAAGCTGTTCAGCAGCGATCCGCGCTTCGATGTGCATGATGTGAGCTATCCGAGCGATGACCTCGTCATCTTCAACACACGCAATGCGCCGCTCGACAAGCCGCAGGTGCGTCAGGCTCTCCTGACCGCGCTCGATCGCGGCTACATCCACAAGAACGTCTTCTACGATACAGGAAGCGTCGCGCGGAGCTCAATCGACACGCGCATCCCTTGGGCCTACAACCCCGCCGTCGATTACGAGAAGATGTACGCCTTCGATCCGGCGAAGGCCGCGAAGCTTCTCGACGAGGCCGGCGCGAAGCCCGGCGCCGACGGCGTGCGCTTCAGCGTGCGGCTTTCCTTCGACACGGGGCGGCCGGAATACACCTCCTTCGCTCAGGCCATCCAGAGATATTGGCAAGCG
>JAFAQA010000486.1 GCA_019246665.1 Hyphomicrobiales bacterium | reverse complement strand
GTCGACATGCCCGGCTATGGCTACGCCGCGGCGCCCGTCGAGACGGTGAAGACCTGGTCGGAATTCGCGCGCGACTACGTGCGCGGGCGCCGAAACTTGCACCGCGTCTATGTGCTCGCCGATGCACGCCATGGGTTGAAGACCGCGGACCTGTCCATGCTCGACATGCTCGACAAGGCCGCCGTCTCCTATCAGCTCGTGCTGACCAAGGGGGATGAGGTGAAAACCAAGGACCAACCCGCCCGCCTCGCCGAGGTCGAAGCCGCGCTCGCGCGCCGCCCTGCGGCTTATCCGGGCGTGATCCTCACTTCGTCGCGAACCGGCGCCGGCCTGCCGGAGCTTCGCGCCGCGGTCGCGAGCTTGTTGGCCGAGCGCGGTTGAAGAAGGGCCATCGCTGAATCTGCACCTTGACTGTAGTTCCAGTGTGACTACAGGGCCTATCGAGGAGGGAAGAGTCCATGGTCGCCACCGATACATATGTTCGTGCTCGCATCGACACCAAGACCAAGAGGCGTGCCGCCGACGCGTTAGGTGCCATGGGGCTGTCGATTTCGGACGCCATCCGCCTGCTGATGCTGCGCGTGGCCGATGAACGTCGGTTACCATTCGATGTGAAAGTGCCTAACGCCACCACGCGCAGGGCCATCGCTGAACTGGAAGCCGGCAAGGGAAAGCGGCTCGCCGGCGTCGATGAGCTGATGGCAGAGCTGCGTGCGGACAATTGACGATCCTCTACCTTCAAACGTGATCACAAGCGTGAGGCGCCGCGGACCTGGACGGAGACAACCTTACCAAAGGGGTCTCGAACCTTCGAGCGAAACGAAACATTCTTGCAGCGGAAAGCTCGATGGGCCAAGCTGATGCGTAGCCTTTCCCGGGAGCGGCGAAGGCAAGCATCACGAAGGCACGCGCGCCATCGGTGGATCGCGGCGCGAGCTCTCATTCCGCACTTGTGGGAAAAACATGGGCTTGCCAGCCTTCCCCGACGCGCCCGAATGGGAGGCGTTGCGCTTGAGCCTTCTCGTCGCGGCGCTCGCGGTCGTGATCGCTCTGCCCTTCGCCATCGCAGGGGCGTGGATCGTCTCGCGCTCACGCGCGCCGGGCCGCGGCGCGGTGAATGCGCTCCTTCACCTTCCCTTGGTGTTGCCACCGATCGTGGTCGGCTATCTTCTTCTCATTCTCCTCGGCGTGCGAGGGCCAATCGGGCATCTGCTTTTCTCGATGTTCGGGGTGCGCATCGCCTTCACGACCAAGGCCGTGGTGATCGCGACCGCCGTGATGATCCTGCCGCTCATGGCGCGCTCGACGCGGCTTGCGCTTGATGCCATCGATCGCGGCCTCGAAGCGGCGGCGCGCACGCTCGGCGCCTCACGCGGCGACGTTTTTGCCAGCGTCACCTTGCCGCTCATGGCGCCCGGCGTGCTCACGGCCGCGGCCATCGGCTTCACGGCCGCGCTCGGCGAGTTCGGCGCGGTCATCATCTTCGCGGCCAACATCGAAGGCGAGACGCGCACCTTGCCGCTCGCCATCTACACGGCACTGCAAGCGCCGGGCGGCGAGAGCGCGGCGGCGCGTCTTGCCGCGATCTCGATCGTGCTCGCGCTTTTGGGCCTGGCGTTGAGCGAATGGCTCGCCTCTCGCCTGCGTCAGCGGCTCGGCTTCACATGAGCCTTCCTTGGCCAAGCGGCACGTCCGCGACCCGCATCTAGAGATGTCGAGGCTTCGCATCGACATCCGCGTCAGGCGCGGCGATTTCCGCCTCGATACCCGTTTCGAGCTGCCGGCCACGGGCGTCATCGCGGTGCTTGGCCCATCCGGCTCCGGAAAGACGACCCTCATGGGAGCGATCGCCGGCATCGTGCAGCCGCAGGAGGGTATCATCGCGCTTGGTGATGAGGTCTTCTTCGATTCAGGCCGCAAGCTCGACATGCCGATCGAGGCGCGCGGTTGCGGCGTTGTCTTCCAGGATGCGCGACTCTTCCCGCATTTGAGCGTCGAGCAAAATCTCAAATTCGGTCTCGCGCGACGCCGCGGACGTCCGATCACGCAGGAAACCGCTCATGTGGTCGATATGCTCGGCATCGGCCATCTCGCCAAGCGCCGACCTGCGACGCTTTCGGGCGGCGAGCGCCAGCGCGTTGCCGTCGGCAGGGCGCTGTTGTCGCAACCGCGCCTGCTGCTTCTCGACGAGCCCATCTCGGCCGTGGATCAGAGCCGCAAGGGCGAGATCCTGCCCTATCTCGAAAGGCTGCGCGACGAGGCGAGTTTGCCGATCCTTTACGTCAGCCACGCGCTTGACGAAGTGCTTCGCCTTGCCGATCAGCTGGTGCTCATCGCGGACGGGCGTTGCGAGACGGCCGGCTCGGCCGCAGCGGTTCTTTCCGCTCATCCGGTCGCCGGCGAACGCCGCATCACGGTTTTCGAGGGTACCGTCCTCGAGCATGACCGCACGGTCGGCCTGACGCGCGTCTCGACCGTGGTCGGGGTCATTCGCATTCCCCTGACCGACACTCAGGTCGGCAAGAGATTGCGTCTCGTGATCGAAGCACGCGACGTCGCGCTCGCCACCGCGGAGCTCGCCGGCCTGTCGATCCGCAACCGCTTTCGCGCCACGATTGCCGGCATCGAGCGGCTCGATCGCTCACAAGCACTCGTGGCCCTCACCTCGTCCGGAGGCGCCGTGACGGCCGTGCTCACTCACGATGCCGTCGCCGACCTCCACCTCGCGCCTGGCGCGGAGGTCTGGTGCCTGGTGAAGTCGGTCGCGGTCGATCGCGTGCCGGTTTAGCGATCCGTATCCGTACCCTTGGGCGCAGGTGCGGGCAATTCGAATGATTTGCAACGCTCGCCTGTGTTAGGATGCGTCCGGCCCCTGACGCTTTCGCGGTCGAGGATTTGGGGGAAGCATCGGGCGGTTCGTTTTAGAGGGCCGTAAGGGAGAGACAAAATGGCGAAAGGCCAGAAGCGAAGCACACGCGAGAAAAAGAAGCCGAAGGCTGATAAGAAAGCGAAGGGAGCCGTGACCCCAGCGCTCTTCGGCGCCGCCGGCAATCAACAAAGGTCGGGACAAGCCGCGGCCAAGAAGGGCGATCGGTAAGGAAGCCGCGTCATTGCTCGTGGCACCTCGAGTCGGGCGAAGAGATTGCCAATTTTCGCCACGACGACGTTCGTAGCAAGTTTGAACACCGACCTGTTCACTCAGGAATCCGAACGGCGATTGACACCCCATTGCCCTTGATCACAGCTAAGTCCATGAGCGCGCGTTTCTCGGCCATCCGCTTGCGACGTCGCCTTCGCGCAAGGGTGCGATGCAGGCGGATGGCATCCACCCTACCGAAGCCGGGCATCGTCAAATTGCAGCGAGGCTCTTACCGCGCGCAGCGATAGGCAATAAGAAAACGAGCAAATGATGTGATTTCGCCTTCGGGGAGGTCTGGTGCCTGGTGAAGTCGGTCGCGGTCGATCGCGTGCCGGTTGGACCCGTCGAGGTGGGCTCAAAGCCCTAAGCGACCCTCATCCGCCATTCGCTACGCGAACGGCACCTTATCCCGCGCGAAGAGCGCGGGAGAAGGAAGGCGCCGTGGAGAGGTAAAACGCCTCTTCCTTCCGCCTTTGGCGGGAGAAGGTGGCATCACGAAGTGATGCGGGATGAGCGCGTTTTGCGGCATGCGCTGAGACTTCTGCATGCAAGTCCCGGCCGGTCACGGGCGGGACCTTTTTTACCATCTGCTTCGGGCAGCGGAGGAAGATGGCCTCACGCCACCGATCGAATCACCGCCCTGAGCTTGTCGGCGACTTCGCCGATCTGCGCCTCCGAAATGGTGAGCGGCGGCGTGAGAGCCAGCGTCTCTCCGGTGATGCGCAAGGTGATGTCGTGCTCGTGAA
>JAFAQA010000490.1 GCA_019246665.1 Hyphomicrobiales bacterium | reverse complement strand
AAGGAGCGCATCACGAAGATCATCGCCCACCATCACGGCATGACGGTCGATCTTCGCTTCGCCTCGCCGATAACCAGCAACGATGCGAATTATTGGGATGCGTTGCATTACCGCTTGCCGATCGCGACGCGGATTGCGGAGATCTTGCGAGATGCAAAAGAGGGCGAGGCGGAAGGGCCGGAGTTTCGCGTCCTCGGCAACGGCACTTAGAACGCGTTGCGTTTAGATGAGATCAGTAGCGGCAGGTTATCTTTATGTTTTTCCGCATGATCTTATCGCAAAAGTGGGGCCACTTTTGCGGATCATGCTTTAGCAATATCGCTCAAGCGCGATCATCTCTACCGCGACGACTGGGTTTCCATTTTTGGACAAGCTTTGCGGTCACGCATCGCCTCTCGCCCAGCCTTCGCGGATTGCAGCAACTGCGTCGGCGAGGCGACCTGTCGCGATGGCGGCGCGAAGCGTTCCCATGAGCTCCTGGTAATAGGCAATATTGATCGCCGTCAGCATCATCATCCCGAGGATCTCGCCGGCCTTGACGAGGTGATGAAGATAGGCGCGGCTCCATTCGCGCGCGGCCGGGCAGCTCGAGCGCTCATCGAGCGGCCTCCTATCCTCGGCGTGACGGGCGTTCCGCAAATTGACCTTGCCGGAGCGCGTGAAGGCGAGGCCGTGACGGCCCGCGCGCGTCGGCATGACGCAATCGAACATGTCGATGCCGCGCTCGACCGATTTGACGATATCGTCGGGCGTGCCCACCCCCATGAGATAGCGCGGGCGACCGCTCGGCAGGTGAGGCTCGACCGCTTCGATCATGCGCAACATGATCTCCTGCGGTTCGCCGACCGCGAGGCCGCCAATGGCGTAACCCGAAAAGTCCATCGCAGCCAAGGTCCTCGCGCTCTCGACGCGCAGATTTTCGACGACGCCGCCCTGCACGATGGCGAAAAGTGCCGGGCCATCCGGTCGGCCGAAGGCCTTTTGACTTCTCTCGGCCCAGCGCAGCGACAAGCGCATGGCCTTTTCCGTGATCTCGTCGGAAGCCGGCAAGGCGACGCATTCGTCAAGCTGCATCACGATATCGGAACCGAGAAGTTTCTGGATCTCGATGGCGCGTTCGGGCGAAAGCTCGTGGGCGTCGCCGTCGATATGCGACCGAAACAGTACGCCGCCTTCGCTGATCTTCCGCAAATTGGCGAGCGACATCACTTGAAAGCCGCCCGAATCGGTGAGGATGGGGCGCGGCCAATTCATGAAGCGATGCAAGCCGCCGAGCGCCGCGATGCGTTCGGCACCAGGCCGCAACATGAGATGATAAGTGTTGGCAAGCACGATATCGGTGCCGAGCGCGGCGACCTCGTCGGGATACATCGCCTTCACGGTCGCGGCCGTTCCGACCGGCATGAAGGCTGGCGTGCGAATGATGCCGCGCGGTGTCTTGATCTCGCCGGTGCGTGCCGACTTGTCGCGCGCCGCGATCGAGAAGGAGAAGGCGTTCATCGCAACGTTCAGTCCGCGCGAAAGAGCAAGCTCGCATCGCCATAGGAGTAGAAGCGATAGCGCTCCGCGATCGCATGCGCATAGGCGCGCCGCATGGTTTCAAGGCCCGCGAAGGCGCTCACGAGCATGAAGAGCGTCGAGCGCGGCAAGTGAAAATTGCTCATGAGAACATCGGTCACCTTGAAGCGAAAACCAGGGATGATGAAGATCGCCGTCTCGTCGCTGAAGGGAAGAACCTTTCCATCGGGCGATGCGGCGCTTTCGAGGAGGCGAAGCGTCGTCGTGCCGATGGCGATGACGCGTCCGCCCTTCTGTCTCGCCGCGTTGATCGCCTCTGCCGTCGGCGCATCGATGCGGCCCCACTCCGCATGCATGCGGTGCGCGCTGGTGTCCTTCGCCTTGACCGGAAGGAAGGTGCCTGGCCCGACATGCAGAGTCAGGGTCGCGATCTCGACGCGGCGGGCGCGGATCCGATCGAGAAGATCGGCATCGAGGTGCAACCCCGCAGTGGGCGCGGCGACCGCGCCTGAATCGCGCGCATAAACCGTCTGATAGTCGGTGCGGTCCTGTGCGTCGTCGGCCCGCCGCTGCGCGATATAGGGAGGTAGCGGCATATGGCCGAAACGTTCGATGGCTTCATCGAGGATCGGGCCGTGGAAATCGAAGGCAAGGTCGACCTCACCGTCCTTCGGCTCTGATTCCACAGTGGCCATGAGATGCTGAAGCTCGCAAACGATGCTCTCGCTGGCTTCGCCGAACACGATCCGATCGCCGGGGGCAAGCCGTTTGGCGGGCCGGGCGAAAGCCCGCCAGCGATCCGCGGCGAGCCGCTTGTGCAGCAGGATTTCCACCCGCGCGGACGCGTCCCCCCGCACGCGCCTGCCTAAGAGCCGCGCCGGGATGACACGTGTGTCGTTGAGCACGATGATGTCGCCGGCGCGCAGCTGATCGGGCAAGTCCGCGACGTGACGATCGCGAAGCTCGACGGCGCCCTTCGGGTCGACGACGAGCAGGCGCGCCCTTTCACGCGGAAAGGCAGGCCGGAGCGCGATCAGCTCGTCGGGAAGCTCGAAATCGAAGAGGTCGACGCGCAATGCGGCGCTCAGGCAAAACGCAAGATCAAGGCACCGCCGAGCAAGAGCCCCGCGCCCAAAATCCTGCTCGGCGCCAGCGCGATCGAGGACAGGCCGAAGAAACCGAAGCTGTCGATCGCAAGTCCCGCGAGCAGTTGTCCGGCGATCACGAATCCCATGGTCGCGGCGGCGCCGATGCGCGGGGTCAAAAAGATCACCGTCGTCAAATAGACGACGCCAAGCGCGCCGCCGGTGACGAAGGCCCAGCCCGGCAAGTCCCGCCAAGCTGCGGGCACGCCTTGAAGGCGCATCACGGCAAATGCGATGACGAGAAGGAAAAGTGCGCCCGTGCCGAAGGAAATCGCCGCCGCGATGATGGGTGAGCCGAAGGCGCGCGACACCATGGCGTTGATGGCGGCCTGAGTTCCGAGTGTCGCCCCGGCAATGATGCCGAGCGCGCCGAGGAAGAGGCCGGCGATCGTGGCCACGTCTTCACGCGGCCCTTTGGTCGGCGGCGATGCGCGCCTTCACGATGCGGTCGGGATCGCGAACCGGCTCGCCGCGCTTGATCTTGTCGACATTCTCCATGCCGTCGGTGACTTGCCCCCAGACGGTGTATTGCTTGTCGAGAAAACGAGCATCCTTGAAGCAGATGAAGAATTGCGAATTCGCCGAATTGGGACTCGAGGCGCGCGCCATTGAGCAGGTGCCGCGCTTATGCGGCTCGCTGTTGAACTCCGCCGCAATATTGCCGAGTTCGGAACCGCCCGTGCCGGTGCCGTGCGGACATCCGGTTTGTGCCATGAAACCCTCGATCACCCGATGAAAGGCGACGCCGTCGTAGAAGCCCTGCCGTGCCAGGGTCTTGATACGCTCGACGTGGTTGGGCGCAAGATCAGGTCGAAGCGCAATGGTGACGTTTCCCCTGGTGGTCTCGAGGATGAGCGTGTCTTCCGGCCTTGCTGTCATGATCAACTCCTCACGGGTGCTTTTGCGGGCTTGACGAGGCGGATGCTGAACGGCCTGCCGGCAATGGCGCCGCCGAGTCCGTCGGTGAAGGAAAAGGGGGCGCAGGATAAAAGAGCATGGCCGATCGCCTGCTCGAAGCTTTGTTTCGCGCCAGCCGAAATCCCCGCTTGCACATAGGTGAAGCGCGGCTCGCCGAGAATATGGCCGTCGCGTGTGAAGCTGAATCTAATGGTCGCGGAAAGATCCTCGGAGTTCTCGCCAAAGGCCGCTCCGGCAAAGCAGGCGCGCAACGCGCCGAAAACGTCGCGAATGGTGTTGAGCTTGCGCGGCAAAGGCGCGGGCGCAGCGGCCGCCGGAGGCTCCGTCGCCGTCTTTCCTTGCGGCAGCAGCATCAAGGTAATTCGCAACTCCTGGCCGAAAGCGTCCTGGTACTGATCGTAAGGTCCGCAAGGGCCGGGGTTTCCGGTGAATTGGCAGAACTCGGTGAGCTGGGAACTCGCACCGGTCGCGCCCAGAAAGAGGAAAGCTGCCGAGAGCACAAGCGCAACCGATGCGGCCCGCAGGCCGCATCGAA
>JAFAQA010000161.1 GCA_019246665.1 Hyphomicrobiales bacterium | reverse complement strand
GATCGTCGAAATCCGCGCGCGAGCCGATCTTCACGCGAAATCGCCGTTCCTATGACCCGAACGTCATCGAGGGCGAATACCGCGTGCTCGACGAACGGCGCCGCTGATATTTCGCCGCGCGCAGTTCCGTTCCTGCCTCAACACCCTCCGTTCGTCGCCGCCAAGGCGGGGACCCAGATTTTCATCCACATGCGTTGCGATTGCGAATTCCCGACCTGCGCGGGAATGGGACGTAGGTGGAGCACGGTGGCTCAAGGCAGCGGCGGGCGCTCACTTCATCACAATTTTGTCTCGCGGATTCCGCTTCTGCCAAAAACCGGCTTCGATGCGGGCAAGCCGGGAAGGGAGAGCCAAGCCCTCGCGCAAACTTTCTCCTCGGCAAGCAAGCTTCACCGGAGCGATGTTGACGCTCGGCAAGGGAGACGCCCATGCATACGCAACGCATTCTCACGCTGGCGGGAGCCGGCCTCGCGGCGCTGCTGTTGAGCGCGACGACCCTCAACGCCAAGACCTTCGTCTATTGCTCGGAAGGGTCGCCCGAGAATTTCACTCCCGCCTTGAACACCACGGGCACGAGCTTCGATGCAGCGCGGCCGGTCTACAGCCAGCTCGTGCAATTCGTGCGCGGGACGACTGAGGTGACGGCCGATCTCGCCGACAAATGGGACGTTTCCGAGGACGGCAAGGTCATCACCTTCCATTTGCGCAAAGGCGTGAAGTGGCATTCGGGCGTAAACGGCTTCACCCCGACGCGCGACTTCAATGCCGATGACGTCCTCTTTTCCTTCAACCGGCAATGGAAGCCCGATCATCCTTACGCGAAGATCTCGGGCGGCAAATACGACTACTTCAGCGACATGGACATGCCGAAGCTCCTGGCTTCGATCGAGAAGAAGGACGACTACACGGTCGTCTTCACGCTCACCCAGCCCGACGCCCCGATCCTCTCCAATCTTGCGATGGACTTCGCGACCATCCAATCGGCGGAATATGCCGACTTCCTCATGAAAAAGGGCGCGCCTGAGCAGTTCGATCAAATTCCGGTCGGCACCGGGCCGTTCCAATTCGTGACCTACCAGAAGGATGCGGTGATCCGCTTCAAGGCCAATCCGACCTACTATGCGGGCAAGCCCGCGATCGACGATCTCGTCTATGCGATCACGCCCGACCCGACTTCCCGGCTAGCCAAGCTCAAGACCGGCGAGTGCAGCTATATTTTCGGGCCGCGCCCGCAAGATCTCGAGGAGATCAAGAAGGACAAGAACCTCACCTTGCTTTCGCAGCCGGGCCTCAACATCGCCTACTGGGCCTTCAACACAAAGAAGCCACCCTTCGACAAGAAGGAGGTGCGCCAGGCGTTCAACATGGCGATCGACAAGGAGGCGATCATCAAGGAGGTCTATAACGGCGCCGGTCAGCCGGCGAAGAATCTGATCCCGCCGACGATCTGGTCGTACAACGACAAAGTGAAGGACTACCCGCACGATCCCGAGAAGGCGAAAGCCATGCTCAAGGCCGCGGGCGTGACGACGCCGCTCGACATCGACCTCTGGTACATGCCGGTGCAGCGCCCGTATAATCCGAACGCGAAGCGCATCGCCGAGATCATGCAGTCGGACCTCAACAAGATCGGCGTCAACGCGAAGCTCGTCACCTATGAGTGGGGTGAGTATCGCAAGCGCGCCCAGAACGGGGAGCATATGACGGCCCAGCTGGGCTGGACGGGCGACAATGGCGATCCCGACAATTTCTTCTTCTTGCGGAGTTGCGCGGCCGCGCGTGACGGCGGGCAGAACATCACGAGGTGGTGCAACAAGGAGTTCGACGACCGCTTCGTCAAGGCGCAGCAGACCACCGACGTGAAGACCCGCACCAAGCTCTACGAAGAGATGCAGGTGATCGAGAAGGAAGACGCGCCCGACTTCCCGATCGCGCATTCGATCGTCTTTGAGGCGGAACGAGCCAATGTTGTCGGATTCAAGATCGACCCGCTGGGCCGGCACATCTTCTACGGCGTCGATCTGAAGTAAAAAACTCGGGCCGAATCGAGTCCGGAACTGGCGGATGCGGTTCTCCGTCATGGCCGTGTCCCGGCCCGGTCAGCCATGCCTTAGCTGTGCATGCGGGTTGAGGGGCAAGGCATGGATGCTCGCATCGAGCGCGAGCATGAGGATGGGGACGTGCTTTCATGACCGGGCCTCGGCCCTTTCATGAACGTTTACAAACGAGAACAGGGGAAGAGGGAGCAACAATGAAAACGCGACAGTTGATGAGTACGCTCGGCATGGCCATGGCGATGTGCCTTGCCGCCGGCGGGGCAAATGCCAAGGCGCTCGTTTATTGCCTCGAGGGTTCGCCCGAGAATTTCAATCCGGCTTTGACCACGACCAATACGAGCCTCGACGCGTCGCGCCATGTCTATGATCAGCTCGTCGAGTTCGAGCGCGGAACCACAAACCTCATTCCAGGCCTCGCCGAATCCTGGGAATTCTCCGACGGCGGCAAGACCGTCCTTTTCCATTTGCGCAAGGGCGTGAAATTCGGCGCCGTGAAGGACTTCGCGCCGACGCGCGATTTCAATGCAGACGACGTGCTGTTCTCCTTCAACCGCCAACTGAAGGCCGATCACCCGTACCACACGGTGACGGGCGGCAAATTCGATACGTTCAACGACATGGATATGGGGAAGATCATTCAGTCTCTGGAGAAGAAGGATGACTACACCGTCGTCTTTCATCTCTCAGAGCCGAACGCGCCTTTCATGGCCAATCTCGCCATGGACTTCGCCTCTATCGGGTCGGCCGAATATGCCGACGCGCTCACGAAGAAGGGAACACCTGAGCAGATCGATCAGGTGCCGGTCGGCACCGGCCCTTACAGCTTCGTCTCTTATCAGAAGGACACGGTGATCCGATTCAAAGCCCGTCCTGACTATTTCCGCGGCAAGCCGGCGATCGACGACTATATCATCTCGATCGTGCCCGACCCCACGGTGCGCTTCGCCAAGCTGAAGGCTGGCGAATGCACGCTCATGGGTTTCCCGCGGCCGTCCGATCTTCCGGAGATGGAGAAGGATAAGAGCCTGCAGGTGATGCACCAGCCTGGCCTCAACGTGGCCTACTGGACCTTCAACGAGCAGAAGAAGCCCTTCGATGATGTGCGCGTGCGCCGCGCGCTCCTCATGGCGATCGACAAAGCCGCGATCATCCGCGACGTTTACGGTAACACCGGGCAGGCGGCCAAGAACCCGATCCCGCCGACCATCTGGTCCTACAATGATGACATCAAGGACTATCCGTACGATACCGAGAAGGCGAAGGCGCTCCTCAAGGAAGCCGGCGTCACCACGCCGCTCGATATCGATCTTTGGTACATGCCGGTGCAGCGGCCCTACAATCCGAACCCAAAGCGGATGGGCGAGATGATGCAGGCGGACCTCTCGAAGATTGGCATCAACGCCAAGCTCGTCACCTATGAATGGGGCGAATATCGCAAGCGTCTGCAGCAAGGTGAGGCGATGACGGGGCAGCTCGGCTGGACCGGCGACAACGGCGACCCCGACAATTTCTTCTTCCTTCTCGGCTGCAACGCGGCGCGCGACGGCGGCCAGAACATCGCTCGCTTCTGCGACAAGTCCTATGAGGCGAAGCTCCAGAAGGCTCGGCAATCGACCGACAAGGAAGAGCGCGCACAGCTTTACGAGGAGATGCAGACCATTGCGCATGACGAGGCCGTCTGGTTCACCATCGCGCATTCGGTCGTCTATGAGATCGCGAAGGCCAATCTCACCGGCTACAAGATCTCACCGCTCGGCCGGCACGAATTCGCCGGGGCCGACCTGAAGTAGGCGAGCGCCAAGGACAACGCGGTGATCAGGTTCCTCATCCGCCGGATCGCGTTGACGCTGCCGACATTCGTCGCGTTGATGTTCGTGACGTTCGTCGCGATCCGGCTCGTGCCCGGAGATCCGGTTGAGGTGAGGGTCGGCGAGCACGGGATATCGCCCGAGCGGCTCGCCGAATTTCGCCATCAGCTCGGCCTCGATCAGCCGGTGTGGAAGCAGTTCGTCGATTATGTCTGGCGGCTGTTCCACGGAGATTTCGGCACTTCGGTGGTCACCAATCAGAAGGTGCTCACCGAGTTCTTCACGCTCTTCCCGGCGACGCTCGAGCTTGCCTTCTGCGCCTTGGTCTTCGCGATCGGCATCGGCATCCCGGCTGGCGCGATCGCCGCCGTGAAGCGCGGCTCCACCTATGACCATATGCTGATGGGCATGTCGCTCACCGGCTATTCGATGCCGATCTTCTGGTGGGGGCTCTTGCTCGTGATGTTCTTTTCCGAGCGCCTCGGCTGGACCCCGGTTTCCGGAAGAATCGACCTCATCCAATATTACTTCGAGCCGGTGACCGGCTTCATGCTGATCGATGCGCTCTTGTCGGATCAGGCGGGCGCATTCTGGTCCGCCTTGAGCCACCTCGCCTTGCCCGCCATTGTGCTCGGCACCATTCCCCTTGCGATCATCGCTCGCATGACCCGCTCCTCGATGCTCGAAGTGCTCAACGAGGATTATGTGCGCACCGCACGCGCCAAGGGCCTGCCGCCCTGGCGCGTGATCGGCTTGCATGCGCTTCGCAACGCGCTGATCCCGGTGATCACAATCATCGGCCTCCAGGTCGGCGGCCTGATGGGGGGCGCGGTGCTGACCGAATACATCTTTGCCTGGCCAGGCGTCGGCCATTGGCTGATCGATGCCATCTCGCGCCGAGATTACCCCGCCCTGCAAGGCGGCATCATGCTCATCTCCTCGATCGTGATCATCGTCAATCTTTTTGTCGACGTGCTCTATGGCACCGTCAACCCACGGATCCGCCATGGCCGCTGATGTCACCCTTGCTGCACCTATCGCCTCGTCGGCGCAGCCTTCGAGCTTCGCCGAATTCTGGGCGTCGTTTCGCGAGAACAAGGGCGCCGTGGCGGGCCTCGTTGTTCTGTCGCTCATCGTTCTCACCGCGATTTTCGCCGATGTGCTCGCGCCGCACTCGCCGCTCGAGCAATTTCGCGATGCGGTGAAGCTGCCGCCGGCCTGGTATGAAGGCGGCAATTGGGCCTTTCCACTGGGCACCGACGCGCTCGGGCGCGACATGCTTTCGCGCATCATGCATGGTGCGCGCTATTCGCTGTTCATCGGGCTCAGCGTGATGGCGGTGTCGATCGTCTGCGGGGTGGGGCTGGGTTTGCTCGCAGCCTTCTCGGGTGGCTGGCTCGACACCGCGATCTCCCGCGTCATGGACCTCATCGTTGCCATTCCAAGTCTCGTCCTCGCCATCCTGATCATCGCCATTCTGCAAAATCCGAGCCTCGAGAAGACGATCGTCGCTGTGACCGTCGTCTCGTTGCCACGCTATGTGCGGCTCGTGCGGGCCTCGGCGCTTTCCGAGATGGGCAAGGATTACGTGACCGCCGCGAAGGTCGCCGGTGTCGCCAGCTTGCGGTTGATGCTGCGCACCGTGCTACCGAACTGCCTCGCTCCCGTCATCGTGCAGGCGGCGCTTGGCGTTTCCGATGCGATTTTGGAAGCCGCCGCGCTCGGCTTCCTTGGGCTTGGTGCCCAGCCGCCGACCCCTGAATGGGGAGCGATGGTGGGCGACGGGCGCGAATTCATCCGCTCGGAACCCTGGATCGTGACGCTGCCCGGGCTTGCGATCCTGGTCACGGTGATCTCGATCAATCTGTTCGGCGATGGTCTTCGCGATGCGCTCGATCCGAAGCTCAAGCGAAGCTGAGCGCGAGCGCTCCCAATCGGCCCATTGCAGCGTCCAGCTCATGAAGGCGCTCGAGTGACATTTGGTTTTCCGCTTCGCCATGACCGTCCTCGGGCGTGTCCCGAGGATCAGCCCGGTCAGCCACGCCTTTCTTGCCTAGACGCACTCAAGAAGGCATGGATGGACCGGTCGACGCCCGGCCAGGACGGTTATGGGCTTCCACTGTTGGATTCACGACATTAGGCGCTCCGCGAAACCAGATGTCCCTCCTCTCCATTCGCAATCTGACCGTGAGCTTCGCGACGCGCTCGGGCGCCTTCACGGCCGTCGAGGCGTTCGACCTTTCGATCGAGCGCGACGAGGTGGTCGCGATCGTCGGCGAATCGGGCTCGGGAAAATCCGTGGCGATGCTCGCGGTCATGGGGCTTTTGCCATGGACCGCCACGGTCACGGCGGATGAGCTTCGCTTCGGCGACCTCGATCTTTTATCGCTCGGCCCGCGCGAACGCCGCGCCATCATCGGGCGCGACATCACCATGATCTTTCAGGAGCCGATGTCCTCGCTCAACCCGTGCTTCACCGTCGGCTTCCAGCTTTCGGAAGCTTTGAAGACCCATCTCGAACTCGACAAAACCTCGCGGCGGGCGCGCTGCATCGAGCTCCTCGACGAGGTCGGGATCACCGACCCGGCGCGGCGCCTCTCCGCCTTTCCCCACCAGCTTTCCGGCGGCATGAGCCAGCGGGTGATGATCGCCATGGCGCTCGCCTGCAGGCCGAAACTCTTGATCGCCGACGAGCCGACAACGGCGCTCGATGTCACCATCCAAGCACAAATCCTCGACCTTCTGCGCCGCCTCAAGGACGAGACCGGCATGGGCCTCATCATCATCACCCATGATATGGGGGTGGTCGCTGAGACGGCGGATCGGGTGATCGTGCAATATGCGGGTGAGCAGGTCGAGAAGCAGTCGACGCGCGACCTCTTCCGCGAGCCTCGCCATCCGTATACTGCGGCGCTGCTCGCGGCCCTGCCCGAGCGCGTTGCGGGCGGCGAGCGGCTGCCGGCCATTCCCGGCGTCGTGCCCGGACAATTCGATCGGCCGCAGGGGTGCCTGTTCTCGCCACGCTGCCAGTTCGTGTTCGAGCGTTGCCATATCGAGCGGCCGGGACCCGCGGGCTCCGAGCTCGGCAAGGCGCGCTGCCACACGCCCCTCGTGGGTGGCCGGCCGATGGTGCAAAGCGAGCGCGTGGCATGAGCGATGCCATTCTCGAAGCGAAGGATTTGCGCCGCGACTACGAGGTGCGGCGCGGGTTCTTCGGTGGCACCGGCATCGTCAAGGCGCTCGCCAGCGTCTCATTTACGTTGAGAGCCGGTAAGACGCTCGCTGTCGTCGGCGAATCGGGCTCCGGTAAATCGACGCTCGGGCGCCTCGTCACCATGATCGAGGAGCCGAGCGGCGGCTCCCTCTTTATCGACGGCATCGATCTTGCCACAGCGACGCCGCAAGAGCGCAAGCGTCTGCGCAAAGAGGTGCAGATCATTTTTCAGAACCCTTATGGCTCGCTCAATCCGCGCCAGACGATCGGTGCCGCGCTCGAGGAGCCCTTGATCGTCAACACCGATCTTTCCGGAAAGGATCGCGTGAGTGAAGCGCGCGCCATGCTGGCTCGGGTGGGCCTGCGTCCTGAGCATTACAACCGCTACCCGCATATGTTCTCGGGCGGCCAGCGCCAACGCATTGCCATCGCACGGGCGTTGATGACACGCCCACGCATTCTCGTCCTCGACGAACCGGTATCGGCGCTCGACGTCTCGATCCGCGCCCAGGTGCTCAACCTCCTCGATGTGCTGCAGCAGGAGTTCGAGCTCGCCTATCTCTTCATCAGCCATGATCTCTCGGTGGTGAAGCACATCGCCGATGAGGTGATGGTGATCTATCTTGGATCGGCCGTAGAGCTCGGTGCGAGCGCGACGATCTTCGCGGAGCCGCGCCACCCCTATACGCGCGCGCTCCTCTCGGCGACGCCCGTCGCCGACCCCGCGGCGAAGAAGGAGCGCATCATCCTCAAAGGCGAGCTTCCCTCACCATTCGCGCCACCGTCGGGCTGTTCATTCCATCCCCGCTGCCCGCTCGTGATCCCCCGTTGCAAAGAGGCGTTCCCGCCCACCGAAATCATCGAAGGCCGGGAGGTCGCGTGCTATCGGGCGCGGGACGCTGTGGCGGTGCCGGCAGGGTAGCGGAGTCGCCCCTTTCTCCCGCCTTTTGGCGGGTTGAAGGTGGGGTTTCTAACCAAAAGCGCCCAATCTCTCCCCTTGCGAGAGAGGGGTGCGATTTCGTCGGGCACGCCGGCGAGCTGGGGACAGCCCCTCTCCGGCCCTCGCTTCGCTCGCCCACCCTCTCCCCCAATTGCTTCGCACCTGGGAAGAGGGAAGAACGTCGCCCGCGCGCCTCTTCTTTCTTCTCCCACCCAGCCCGAGGTGCCTTTCCCGCGCCATAATCCTCGCCTAACGAGAATGAACGTTCATTCTCAGGTGCAGCATGGCTCTTGCCGAGACCCGAAATGGCGATGTGTGGGGCGAGGCGGATCGGCGCCACCGCATCATCGAGGCTGCCGAGCGGGCCTTCGTGCGCCATGGCTTCCACGCGACCACCATGCAGCATGTCGCTGCCGAAGCAGCCATGAGCCCGGGCAATCTCTACCGATATTTCCCTTCGAAAGAGGCGATCGTCCAGGCGCTTTGTGCTCGCGATCAGGCTGAGCGTGGCCGCGCCTTCGCGACTTTCGCGCAGGCCGAAAGCGTGATCGCAGCGATGGCCGAGGGGCTGCGAATGAATCTTCTCGGGAAGCCTCGCGAGAAGATGCAGATGATTCTCGAGATTTGGGCGGAAGCAGCGCGCAATCCGGCTATTGCGGCGCTTTGCGGCGCGATTGACGCGGATGTGCATGCCGGGCTGATGGGACTTGTCGAGGCTGCGAAAGGCAAGGGAGAAGCGGTCGCCGACCTTGACGCGGACTTCGCCGCGCGCCTGATGATCACCGTCGTGGTGGGGCTATTCAAGCGCCGCGCCCACGAGACCGATTTCGATGGCGAGCGCGAGCTCTCCTTGGCGCTCGGCATTTTCGTGACCTTGTTCCGCGGCGGCATTCGGCCGTTCTCCGCCCCCGACGCAAAAGGGGCTGTGTGATGCGCCGGCGCAGCTCGTGGACCTTGTCCGGTGTGGCGATCCTCTTGGCCGCGATCTCAGGCTTCGGATACCTGATGCCTTGCGCGGCGCCGGGCGCGTTTCTGCATCGTCTGGGATTGCCACTTGATCGGGCGGCATGTCCGTCGCCGGTTTCCGCAAGCGCCGCTTCGGACAAAGGCGCAAGCCTTCCCCTCGCGCCTGCGGTCACCGTCGTGAAATCGGCCGCACATGACTTCGTCGACCGCTTCTTCGTCTCGGGCACGCTCGTCCCGCGCGACGAGGCGATGGTCGGCGCGCAAATCGATGGCTTGCGCATCGTCGAGCTCCTCGCCGAAGACGGGGACCATGTCGACAAGGGCCAGGTGCTGGCGCGACTCGATCGCAGTCAGCTCGATGCGCTTGTCGCCCAAAACGACGCTGCGCTGGCGCGTGCCGATGCGGCGATCGCACAGGCCACGAGCCAGATCGGCCAGTTCGACGCGAGCTTGGCGCAGGCGCAGGCCGAGCTCGATCGCGCGCGCAAGCTCGACGTGCAGATCGTCACCCAGGCCACGCTCGATCAGAAGATCGCGGCCTTCCGCACGGCCCAATCCCTTCTTGCCGCCGGCAAGAGCGCGCTCGCCGTCGCCGAGGCGGACAAGGCAAGCCGCGCGGCGGAGCGGCGCGAGCTCATGGTGCGCATCGATCGCACCGAGGTGAGGGCTCCCGTGGCCGGTATCGTCAGCCGTCGCACGGCCCGCCTCGGTGCTGTCGCGCTTTCCGCGTCCGACGCGCTCTTCCGCATCGTCACGGATGGCGCGGTCGAGCTCGAGGCGGAGATTCCGGAGCAATGGCTGGCGCGGCTCACGCTCGGAATGCCCTCCAAGATCGCGCTGCCGGGAGTGGAGGGCGAGGTCGGAGGCAATGTGCGCCTCATCTCGGAGGAGGTCGACAAGGCGACGCGTCTCGGCAAAGTTCGGATCGCGCTGCCGCGCGAGGCGCAAGCGCGCATCGGCTCCTTCGCTTCGGGCGTGGTGATCATCGCGCGACGCTCCGGCGTCGGCGTTCCGACGAGCGCCGTGACACGTGGCGAAGACGGCGATTTCGTCCAAGTGGTGGCGGACGATCGTGTCGAGCAGCGCAAGATCGTCACCGGCATCACCAATGCTCGTCTCACCGAAATACGCGAAGGGCTGGTCGAGAGCGAGACTGTCGTTGCGCGCGCCGCGGCCTTCCTGCGCTCGGGAGACCATGTCCGCCCGATCGTCTCGGCCGCTCCCAACGGCAAGAAGGTCGAGGAAGCGGCCCGATGAGGCTCAACATCTCCGCCTGGTCGATCCGCCGACCGATGCCGGCGAGCGTGACCTTCATCGTGCTCGTCATTCTCGGCATCTTCAGCTTCCGCGCTCTGCCGATCACCAAATTCCCGAACATCGACATTCCGATCGTGCAGGTCACCGTGACGCAATCGGGCGCCGCGCCCGGCGAGCTCGAATCGCAAGTCACCAAGAAGGTCGAGGACGCGGTCGCTTCCGTGAACGGCCTCTGGCACATCATCTCGACCGTGACCGACGGCTCTTCCGTGACGACAATCCAGTTCTACGTCGGCACGAATGTCGATCGCACGCTGAACGATGTGAAGGACCAGATCGCCAAGATCAGGACCGACCTGCCACGCACCATCGACGAGCCGATCGTCTCGCGCGTCGACATCGAGGGCTTGCCGATCGTGACCTACGCGGCGTCAGCTCCCACCATGTCGGTCGAGGATCTCTCCTGGTTCGTCGACGACACGGTGGCGCGAACGCTGCAAGGGATAATTGGCGTAGGCAGCGTCACGCGCTCCGGTGGCGTCGATCGCGAAGTCCGCGTTTCGCTCGATCCGAAGAGGCTTCTCGCTCTTGGCGTGACGGCCGCCAATGTCAACGGCCAGCTTCGGGCGACGAATGTCGACCTTGCGGGCGGGCGCGGCGAGATCGCGGGGCAAGAACAGGCGATCCGAACGCTTGCAGGCGCGCGCAGCGTCGCCAATCTCGCGGCGCTTCCGATCTGGCTACCGGGCGGTCGCAAGGTTCGTCTCGACGACCTCGGCACGGTCACCGACGGGGCCGCCGAGGCACGCACCTTCACGCGTCTCGACGGCCGGCCGATCGTTGCTTTCGGTGTCTCGCGCGCCAAGGGGGCGAGCGATGCGACGGTCGATGCCCTCGTCGCGAGAAAGATCGCGCAGATTCATGAGCGGCATCCAGAAGTCGAGATCACCAAGGTCGACACACAGGTCGACAACACGCTTGGCAACTACCATTCGGCGATGGAGACGCTGATCGAAGGGGCGGTGCTCGCCGTCATCGTGGTCTTCCTCTTCTTGCGGGACCTGCGCGCCACGATCGTGTCGGCGATCGCATTGCCGCTTTCCGCCATCCCCACCTTCTGGGCGATGGATATGCTCGGCTTCTCGCTCAACCTCGTGAGCCTTCTCGCGATCACCCTCGTCACCGGCATTCTCGTCGACGATGCGATCGTCGAGATCGAGAACATCGTGCGCCATATGCGGATGGGGAAATCTGCCTATCGCGCGGCGCTCGAGGCGGCCGATGAGATCGGGCTTGCAGTCATCGCCATCTCGATGACGATCGTCGCGGTATTCTCGCCAGTGAGCTTCATGGGCGGCATCGCCGGCCAGTATTTCCGCCAATTCGGTCTCACCGTCGCCATCGCGGTCTTCTTCTCGTTGATGGTGGCGCGTCTCATCACGCCGCTTGTCGCCGCCTACTTCCTGCGCTCCCATGACGAAGCGCCGCGTCCGGATGGCGCGGTGATGCGGTTCTACACACGGCTCGTGCGTGGCTCGGTTCGCCATCGCTGGATCACTCTCGCGGCGGGCCTTCTCATCTTCATCGCTTCGCTCATGTCGACGAAGCTCTTGCCGTCAGGTTTCATTCCCGCGGCCGATGCGTCGCGTGCGCTCCTCGCAATCGAGCTCCCGCCGGGATCGCGCCTCGACGACACGGACGAGGTGACACGCACCATCGCGGGGCGACTGAAGGCAATGCCCGAGGTGAGGTCGGTGCTCGTCTATGGCGGGGTCGTCCTCGGCGGAGCCTCGGAAGTGCGACGGGCGACGCTCGTCGTCAATTTCGTTCACAAGAGCAAACGCCATCTCTCCCAGCAGGATTTGCAGATCCGCATCGCGCGCGACCTTCGCGATCTCCCGGACATCCGCTTCTGGTTCCTCAAGGACAACGGGCAGCGTGATATTTCGCTGATCGTCGCGGGTAGCGACCTCAAGACGATCAACGACACGGCAAATCAGCTCGCGAGCGAGATGCGCTCCATTCCCTTCATCGAGAACCCGATGTCGACCGCGGAGCTCGATCGGCCCGAGCTTCGTATCACGCCGAAGCCACAGCTTGCCGCCGACCTTGGAGTGACGACCGAGGCGCTTTCCGAGACGATTCGCGTGGCGACGCTCGGCGACATCGACGCCAATCTCGCAAAGTTCGACGCGGGCGATCGGCTCATCCCGATCCGCGTCGAGCTCGACGAGCATGCCCGCGCCGATGTCGGCCTGCTTCAGGCGTTGCGCGTCTCGACCGGGGCAGGGGGAGCCGTGCCGCTTTCCTCGGTCGCTGATTTCGACATGAGCAGGGGACCGACCGCGATCAACCGCTATGACCGATCGCGCCGTGTCACCATTGAAGGTGATCTTGCGGGCCAGACGGCGCTTGGTCAGGCGCTCGACGCGATTCATTCGCTTCCCACGGCCAAGGCGTTGCCCCCTGGCGTCGAGCTCAGGCAATCGGGCGATGTCGAGGTGATGGGACAGATCTTCGATTCCTTCGCCGCCGCCATGGGCGCCGGTCTGATGATGGTTTACGGCGTGCTCATCCTGCTATTCGCGAGCTTCGTGCAGCCGATCACCATCCTGTTCTCGCTGCCGCTCTCGATCGGCGGCGCCATCATCGCGCTTCTCATCACCGGAAAATCCATCAGCATGCCCGTCGTGATCGGCATTCTCATGCTCATGGGCATCGTCACCAAGAACGCCATCATGCTGGTCGACTTCGCCGTGGAAGAAATGGGTCGCGGCACCGCTCGCCTCGAAGCCCTCGTCGAGGCCGGGCGCAAGCGCGCGCGCCCGATCGTGATGACCACGATCGCCATGGTAGCCGGCATGTTCCCGTCGGCGCTCGCCTATGGCGATGGTGGTGAATTCCGCGCTCCGATGGCCATCGCGGTGATCGGCGGCCTCCTCGTCTCGACCGTGCTTTCGCTGCTCTTCGTGCCGGCGGTGTTCACGCTGCTCGATGATGTCGGGCGCTTCTCATGGCGGCTCGTTTCGCGCTTCGTCGGCGAGACCGACGAGCCTCAAGAGCCACGCAGCGGGGCGATCGTGCCGGCGCCGATGTTCCATGCCGCCAACGAGCAGACGAAGATTGCAGCGGAGTAGGGCGGCGACCTCGCCGTGAGGCCGCACTCAAACCTCTCCGCTCATCCCC
>JAFAQA010000506.1 GCA_019246665.1 Hyphomicrobiales bacterium | reverse complement strand
ATGCGCGCCGAGCGGGGCGCGAGCATCTTGCACGCTTGTCTGTTCATCCGCTGCCAGGTGAGCGGCCGCAGGAACTTGTGCACCGAAAGTCCGGCCGAATACCGCGCGGCGAATTTCGTCGGCAGGATATGGTTCGGCCCCGAGACCTTGTCGCCGAAAGCGACGGTCGTCTCCTCGCCGAGGAAGAGCGAGCCGTAATTGCTCAGCTTCTCGAGCCACCAATCGAGATCGGCCGCCTGAACCTCGAGATGCTCGCTGGCATAACGATCCGAGGTCGCGACAGCCTCCTCGCGGCTGTCGCAGAGCACGACCTCTCCATAGTCACGCCAGGCGGCGCCGGCGGCGTCTCGCGCGATCGGGGGCAGCGCCCCGATCAGAAGCGGAATGCGCCGCATGACCTCCTCGGCAAGCTTTCGCGAGATGGTAATCAGCCAAGCAGGACTTTCGTGCCCATGCTCCATCTGGCCCACGAGATCGCAGGCGACGATCGCGGGATCGGCGGTCTCGTCGGCAATCACGGCGACCTCGGAAGGTCCGGCGAAGACATCGATGCCGACACTGCCGAAAAGCATGCGCTTCGCCTCGGCGACGAATTTATTGCCGGGGCCGACGATGATGTCGGCTGGCTTTCCGGTGAACAGCCCATGCGTCATGGCGGCGATCGCCTGCACGCCGCCGAGCGTCATGATGATGTCCGCCCCGGCAACCTTCATCGCATAAAGCACATGAGGATGGATGCCTTCCCCCATGAAGGGAGTGGAGCACGCGATCACCGTCTTGACGCCCGCCGCCTTCGCGGTCGCAATCGACATATAGGCCGAGGCGATATGGGCGTAGCGCCCGGTCGGCACGTAACAACCCGCCACATTGACGGGCACGAGCTTTTGTCCGGTCACCAGGCCGGGCATGCTCTCGACCGAGAAGTCCGAAATCGAGCGGCGCTGGGCTTCGGCGAAGACGCGCACCTGGCGGGTGGCGAAAGCGATGTCGTCTTTCACGCCTGCTGGAATCTCGCGCGTGCGCCGCTCGATTTCGTCCGGCGTCACCAGGATCTCGCCCGACCATTTGTCGAGGATGAGTGCATAATCGCGCACGGCCTGTTCGCCTCCTTTGGCGATGGCCGCGAGCATTTCCGCCGCGACCATTCTCGCGGTGTCGGTCTCGCTTTCCGCGGTTTTCGCGGCGCGCTTGAGCGTGGTCACGGGCATCGTTTCAACCTGGCTGGCATGGCGAAGAGCCGTGTCGCGGCAGCAGCGAGGAACGGCTCAAGGCTTGGCGTGCTGTGTTCAGTGCTTGTCGAATTCCGTGGCGAAGGCCTTGAGCTTCGGATCGGCTTCCACCCGCTTCAGATAATCGTCCGTGATGAAGCCTTTCGGGTCCGGCGATTGCGGCAGCGTCCCGACATCCGTCATGAAGGCGCCGATCACCGTGAACCAGCCATCCACCGTCGATGGCCCTGCGGCACGGTTGAACAGCTTCAATTGCTCGCCGAGCCCGAAAACGGGCCGTAGCGCAAATTCCTGATCCATCGCCGCGGGCGTCACCTCGAGACCGCCGCTCTTGTAGAAGTCGAGCGCGAGCGTGCGCGCCTCGGCCGGGTTGGCCTTCGCCCAGGACCAGCCGCGCAAGAACACCGCGACGAACTTGGCGACGTTTTCCGGTTGCTCCTTGGCGTACTCCTGTCGAACCACGAGCGCGCCCGGCACGATCGCGCCGGCATCCGCGCCCGAACAAAGGTATTTGGCGTTGGCCTTGTCCTGCAGCGTGTAAGTGTTCGGCGCCCAAACGCCGGCGATATCGCCATTGTTCGAGGTGATGGCACTCACGATCTGGGCCTGGCCGAGATTGACGAACTGCATGTCGCCCTGCGCGAGACCGAACTTCTTGAGGCAGCTGCGCGCCGCGAAATCCGCGGTCGAGTTCGTGGTCACCAAGAGACGCTGTCCTTTGAGCAACGCCGGATTGGCATTAATGGCATCGAACTTGTCGCCACGCACCATCATCGCGTTGGCTTTCGATTCGTCATTGGTGAGGCCCATGGTCAACAGGCCGAAGCGTGCCGCGCCGAGCACGGCCGGAACCGAGCCCATGCCGCCGACATCCCAGGATTTCGCTTGGGCCGCGGCGACTTGCGGCGCACCTGCCGGGAACGTCTGGAAGCTCGGCGCGAGCCCGACATCCTTCCACCAGCCCTTCACGGTGGCATAGTGAAAGGGCAGGGCCCAATAGAGCGAAGGCTGGTAGCTCACATTGATAGGCGTGAGCGCTTGCGCCGAGGCTTGCGTCGACAGACCCAATGCCGCGGCGAGCGCGATTGCGAATTTCATCCTCATTTTCCGTGCTCCCTTCCTGACGTTTATCGTTCGCGCCGGATCGCATTGTTCGCTGCCGCCTTCCAGCAGCTTCAACCGTCCTTCTCCTCGCGCAGCGATTTCCAGATCCTTGTCCGCAAATGAACGAAGCTGTCGAGGTCCATCACATCCTCGATGCGCTCGAAGCGATCCCATTTTTCGGCCTCGCGCATG
>JAFAQA010000452.1 GCA_019246665.1 Hyphomicrobiales bacterium | reverse complement strand
CGCGCGTGATAGACGACCCCATCTTCTTGCTTGTAGCCGGATTCGTGCTCCTCATCGACGACGATGAGCCCGAGCCGCTGGAACGGCAGCGTCAAGGCGGAGCGCGCGCCGATCACCACGCGCGTCTCGCCCGCCGCGAGCCCGGTGAGGAGCTGGCCCTTGCGCTTTTGCGACACCCCGGAATGCCATTCGCCCGGCTTCGCGCCGAACCTCGCCTCGAAGCGCTGCACGAATTGCGAGGTGAGCGCGATCTCCGGCATCAGGATCAAGGCCTGTCGGTCGCCCCGCAAGCATTCGGCGACCGCCTCGAAATAAACCTCGGTCTTGCCCGAACCTGTGACTCCTTCGAGCAGCGTCACCGAGAATTCCCTCCGGCGGATTTTTGCACGCAACGCTTCGGAAGCAGCTTCTTGCGCGGCAAAAAGGCGCGGTGCCGTCCGGTCAGGATCGGGAAGCGCCTCGGTCGCCGGCGGCACCGCCACAGCTTCGAGGGCGCCCGCATCGACGAGCGCATCGACAACCGAGGCGCTTACCCCGGCTTCGAGCGCGAGCTCCCGCTTGGTGATCAAAGCGTCGGGCGCGAGCTGGCCAGCCACGGCGAGCGCGCGCAGGCGCGCAGGCGTCAGTCTCGGGGGAGGCGGGCCGCCAAGCCTCACGCCGATGCGCGGCGCCTCAGGCGAACCACCGCTCGCGTCATGGAGCGCCATGCGCAAGACAAGGCCACGCGGGGCCAGTGTCCAGCGCGCCGTCCAATCAACAAATTCGACGAGCGCCTTCGATAGGCCCGGCATCTCGGCCTTTCCGATGACCGATTTGAGATCGGGGCGCTCGGCCGAGCCTTCCTCTCTCGTGGCCCAGACGACTCCGAGCGTCTGGCGGGGCCCGAGTGGAGCGACGACAAGATCGCCGGGACGCAGCATGAGCCCGGCAGGCGAGCGGTAGGAATAAGCGGTGTCGACCGCGACCGGCATGAGCACGTCGGCGATCATTGCTTCGTCACCCCCACGCCTCGCACTCCGCTTCCCTCACTCGCCACAGGCGTTCCGCGCAGGGCATGAAACATTTCCATCTCGGAATTGCCTGCAATTTTGCGCATCTACCATGAAACCATCGCTACGCACCTGCGTTGGCTATCGATGGAATCAGGCGGCGAACCGGGGACGAACTCACCGACCGCTCCAGCTCGAGTGATCGGCGCCCGTCAGCGGACCTCGCCGAGAGTGATGCGCGCGCGAGAAGGAGGCGTCGATGTCCGAACTCGAGGGCATCCATAAGCAGGTCATCCGAGCAGCGATGTCCGCCCCCTATCTGCAGCGCGAGGAGGAGCACGAGCTGGCGCTGCGCTGGAGCGAAGAGGGCGACGAGGAAGCGCTGCATCAATTGGTGTCCTCGCATATAAGGCTCGTGATTGCCATCGCCAGCCGGTTCCGGAGATATGGCCTGCCACTTGCCGATATGATCCAGGAAGGACATGTGGGCCTCCTCGAAGCGGCGGCTCGTTTCGAGCCGGAGCGTGGCGTGCGCTTCTCGACCTATGTAACCTGGTGGATTCGTGCGGCGATCCAGGATTACGTGCTCCGGAACTGGTCCATCGTGCGCGGCGGAACGAGTTCCGCGCAAAAATCCTTGTTTTTCAACCTGCGGCGGTTGCGCGCCAAGCTGGCGCAACGGATGGACAGCGGCTCCTCGATGGAGGTGCATCGGCGCATTGCCGAAACGGTCGGGGTGAGCTGCGAGGATGTCGAGACCATGGAGGTGAGGCTCTCTGGCTCCGACCTCTCGCTCAATGTGCCGATCCCCGGCGAGGAAGCCGAGAACGCTTCGGATCGGCAGGATTTCCTCGTCGATCGAAGCCCCCTTCCCGATGAGATCGTTGCGGAATCCATCGATTCGCGCCGCCGCGCACATTGGCTGCACCGTGCCATGGCGATGCTTTCCGAGCGCGAGAGGCTCATCATCGAGGCGCGCCGGCTTCATGACGATGATCTCGTCACGCTCGAGACGGTCGGGCGACGCCTCGGCATTTCCAAGGAGCGCGTTCGCCAGATCGAGAATCGCGCGCTGGACAAGCTGAAAAAGGCGCTTCAGTCGAACCGCAGCGACATGCTCGTCGCTGCCTGAGCGGGCAGTGCTTGCGAAATGGTGGTGCCTCGCGCGCCACCCCTCGCGCCTTCGGAGCAAGCGCGCCGGGCCACAGGGCCCACGCGGCGACATAAGTGGCGCCTGTTCTCATTAATGCTATTGTCGGCCCGATCGCAGCAGTGAGCGAGCCCTCATGAACGAGCAGATACGACAACCCCGCGCCATTCGCCTGCACGCCGACGACAACGTGGTGGTTGCGGTGGACCAGGTCCCCGCGGGTACCTTCGCGCAAGGCGTCGCGGCGGTCGAGCGTGTGCCGCGCGGGCACAAAATGGCGAGCGCGCCGATCGCGACCGGGGAACCGGTGCGGAAATTCGGCCAGATCATCGGCTTTGCCTCGAAACCCATCGCGCCGGGCGAATGGGTGCATGAGCACAATGTGGAGATGCATGACTTCGCCCGCGACTATCGCTTCGCCGAGGCCGCGCCGAAAGTGGACGTTCTGCCCGAGGAAAAGCGGGCGACTTTCGAAGGCTACCGCCGCGAAAATGGCAAGGTCGGCACGCGAAATTACATCGGCATTCTCACCTCGGTGAATTGCTCGGCCACAGTCGCCCGCTTCATGGCGGAAGCCGTGGAGCGCTCGGGCATTCTCGCCGGCTATCCCACGATCGACGGCGTCATCGCCCTGGTGCATGGCGGCGGCTGTGCTCTCGACGTGAAGGGGGAAGGTTACGACATCTTGAAGCGCACCCAATGGGGATATGCCACGAACCCGAATGTGGTGGGCGTCGTGATGGTGGGGCTTGGCTGCGAGGGCTTTCAGATCGGCCGCTGGAAGGATGCTTATGGCATCGTCGAAAGCGACACTTTCCGCTCCTTCACGATTCAGGGAACGGGAGGCACGCGCAAGACGGTCGCTGCGGGCGTCGATGCCATCAAATCGATGCTGCCTATCGCGGCGAAGGTGAAACGCGAGACGGTCCTTGCGTCCGAGCTCGTGGTCGCGCTGCAATGTGGTGGCTCTGACGGGTATTCGGGGGTGACGGCGAATGCCGCGCTCGGCGCCGCGGTCGATCTTCTGGTCCGGCAAGGCGGCACGGCCATCCTCTCGGAGACGCCCGAAATCTACGGGGCCGAGCATCTCCTCACGCGGCGCGCCGCAACCCGCGCCATCGGCGAGAAGCTCGTCGAGCGCATCAGATGGTGGGAGGACTATACGAGCCGAAACCGGATGGAGATGAACAACAACCCGTCTCCCGGCAACAAGGCTGGCGGGCTCACCACCATCCTGGAGAAATCGCTGGGCGCGGCCGCGAAGGGCGGCACCACGGCGCTCAACGCCGTCTACGAATATGCGGAGCCCGTGACGGAGAAGGGCTTCGTCTTCATGGACACGCCGGGCTACGACCCTGTGTCGGCGACCGGCCAGGTCGCAGGCGGCGCGAACATCTTGACCTTCACCACGGGGCGCGGCTCGGCCTATGGCTGCAAGCCGACGCCCTCGATCAAGCTCGCGACGAATTCGGAAATGTACCGGCGCATGATCGACGACATGGATATCGATTGCGGAGACATCGTCGACGGCGTGCCGGTGCTTGCCAAGGGGCAGGAGATTTTCGACAAGATTTTGAAAGTGGCCTCCGGCGAGCACTCGAAATCCGAGGAGCTCGGCTATGGGGACGCCGAATTCGTGCCCTGGACCGTCGGCGCGACGATGTGAGCGAGTGTGAGTGGTGGGTGGTGAATAGCACGTAGCCCTGTCCACGTAGCCCTGTCCCGCTACTCCCTATTTCCCTATCCCTGTTCCTGTTCGCCGATGCGCGGTCGAGAGAGCGATCGCGGCCGCGTTGGACACGTTGAGACTCTTGATCCTTCCCGGAAGGTCGATGCGCGCCAAGACATCGCAGTTTTGCCGCACGCGCTCGCGAAGCCCCTTGCCTTCGGCGCCAAGTGCGAGAACGAGCGGCGTCCCGAGCGCCACTTCCTCGAGCGCAACCTCGCCGGCCGAATCGAGCCCGACGCGCATAAAGCCACGTTTTCCAAGCAAGATCAGCGCGTCGGCGAGATTGCGCACCGCAATGAGCGGCACATGCTCGAGCGCGCCTGAGGCGGATTTGGCGAGAACACCAGTCGCTGCGGGGCTGTGGCGCACCGGCACGATCACCGCGTTGACCGCGAAAGCTGCCGCGCTGCGCAGGATCGCGCCGACATTGTGCGGATCGGTGATCTGATCGAGCGCAAGGATGAGGCCTCGCGCCTCGAGCGCTTCGAGCGTTGGCGCCTCGAGCGGCAAGGCGTCGAGAAGCGCGCCTTGATGCACGGCGTCGGGCGGCAAGAGCCGGGCGATCTCTTGGGGAGAGACAATCTCGGGCTGGACACCGGCGCCCTCGCTTTTGCCGAGCTCGAGCCGCCGCAAGGCATTTTCGGTCACGAGAAAGCGCAGCACCTTGCGCCGCGGATTGGCGAGGGCCTCGGCGACCGCGTGCAGGCCATAGATCAGCGCGCGCGCATTTTCGCCCTTTCCCGCATCCGTGAAAGCCGGCGCAAGCGCCTTCCCGCCGCGTGTATGCGCGACCCGCTCTTCATTGCCGCGCGCTTGGCGCGGCCATGGCGGTTTCCGATAAGGTCGTGGTTGTTGCAAAGTGAGATTCTCCGCACCTCGCGATCTGCCGCCATTCTCGCGTGAAGTCCAGCAGCGGGGCACGTGCACGGCGAATGTCGGTGTGACGAAGCGTCAGATTTGCGGCGCGTTTCAATCTGGGCAGCTTTTCGCCTTCTCCCACGAAGCTCCTCGCCTGCGCGCGACTTGCCCGCCCATAATGCGGGCGGACACCCGCGCCCGCATGACAAGCTGGCAAGCCGCTCGGCCACGGGCATTCGGCCTGTCGCGCAGGACGGGAAAGTCGCCGAGGCATCGGGAGCAGGGATGTTGCGGCTTAGGGGCCGTTTCGCGGGTGCAGCGCAACTATTGGGCTTCTTGCAAGACGATTTCCGCGCAAACGGGATCGAGCACCTCGTCGCGTCGGTTCGGGAACGAACGCGTAACCCGTCCAATCTCGATTATTTCGTTCTCGATCCCAGCGGTGCGCGACTTGCCGGCGACCTGTCGCTCGCTGCCGGCCGTCTCGGCTGGGTCGAGATCGAAACTGGGCGCAACGGCTCCGGCGAGCGTGGTGGAAAGCGGGAGCACGTGCAAGCTCTCGTGTCGGAGCTCCGGGGAGGCCTCAGGCTCGGTGTCGGCGAAGATCTCGAGCAGGTCACCGAGACGGAGAAGACCTTGCTCGGCGCTTTCGCGTCCACCCTCGGCGTCGTCCTCATGCTTGGGATCGGCGGTGGTCTCACCCTGAGCGCGGCTTTCCTTCGACGCGTCGACACGATCACCCGCACCGCTGAGGCGATTATCGCGGGCGACCTGTCGCGGCGAGTGGAGCGAAGCTTCTCCGGGGATGATTTCGATCGTCTGTCCGCCACGCTGAACACGACGCTCGATCGTATCAATGGGCTCATGGAGAATCTTCGGCAAGTATCTAACGACATCGCTCACGATCTTCGTACGCCTCTGTCCCGCCTTCGCCAGGGCCTCGAGGAAGCGCAGGGCCGAGACCTCACAGCCGCCGATTATCGGTGCGTCATGGAACGAGCGCTTGAGGAAGCTGATGGCCTTCTGAATACCTTCTCGGCGCTGTTGCGGATCGCTCAGATCGAGGCTGGCGCCAGGCGCTCGGCATTTCGGACGGTGGACGTATCGGAGGTGATGCGTGCGGTTGCAGAAGCTTACATGCCCAGTGCTGAGGAAGGTGGGCGCACGCTTCGCGCCGAAATTGTGAATGGCCTGAAGGTCGGGGGCGACCGAGACCTGCTGGTGCAGATGCTGGCCAATCTTGTCGAGAACGCACTCAATCACACGCCAGTTGGAACAACCGCAGTCATGCGACTATCCGCCCATTCCGGCGAGGTAATCACCGAGGTCGCGGACGACGGTCCCGGCATTCCGGCAGAAGAGCGTGCAAGCGTGCTTCGGCGTTTTACCGGCTCGAGCGCAGCCGCACGACACCGGGTAACGGCCTCGGCCTCAGCCTGGGCAAGGCCGGGCTCGATATTCTTGACAATACTCCCGGCGTTCGCGCCGCAGTCCGTCTCCCGGCCTTGCCACGTGGATTGTAGCGCGTCGGGGCGTTCCCATCCCTTCATTCTCGAAGGCGCCTCACCAGGCCGAACTGTCAAGTTACCGATCCGTATAGTTGCCGGCATGCGGTGCCAACCGCCGGCAAGGTTTATGGAGGCCGCGACGAATTCATCCCGGGTCGCGAGCAGTGCCTGGGTACCATCGAAGTTTGCCGGCTCTAATCAAGCTCGAGGCGTTTTAAGATGGCGATAACCAAGACGGATCGCGCCACCTGAAAGGCGCAACCCCATCTGAGTTGCCCGTCACGGCGCCATCGGTTACAAAAACGTCGCCGCGCCCGTAGCTCAGCTGGATAGAGCGTTGCCCTCCGAAGGCAGAGGCCACAGGTTCGAATCCTGTCGGGCGCGCCAATAAAATCAATGACTTAATAAAAACATCTCCCTTGCCGAGGGAACCCTAGCAAGCTCATAGCTAGCAGCGGCGCTGGTTTTTCACCCCTCAGGCCGAGCCTTGTTAGGGCACGGAGGTCCAGCCTCCTTCTGCGGCGCCGCCCGGACAGAAGAACGCGCACCAGGCCAGCTCGACTGCGATGATCAGCTGTGCCGTCAAGTGAGG
>JAFAQA010000438.1 GCA_019246665.1 Hyphomicrobiales bacterium | reverse complement strand
TCACCGGCGTCTCGATCTCGGCGATGTTCACGGGCGGCCTTCTGCCTGGCGCGGTGATGGCCATCATGCTCGGGGCCGTCATCTGGTGGCGTGCTCGCACGAATGAGGCAACGCCCGGAGCCCCGCGCGCGAACGCCTCAGTGATCCTGCGTGCCTTCGCGGCTGCGCTCCCAGGGCTCATCCTTCCGTTCGTCATTCGCGCCGCGGTGGTCGAAGGCATAGCTACGGCGACAGAAGTCTCGACGATCGGCGTCATCTACGGCTTTGCCTATGCGCTCGTCGCGGCCACGCTCTTCGGGCAGAGGATCCCCTGGCATCGGGTCTGGCCGGCGCTCGTCGACACCGCCGCTTTGTCAGGCGCGATTCTGTTCATCATCGGCACCGCGACCGGCATGGCCTGGGCGCTCACGCAATCGGGCTTCTCGCGCACGCTCGCCGAAGTGATGACCGGGATGCCCGGCGGCTCCCTGAGCTTCATGGCCGCGTCGATCGCGGCTTTCATGATCCTCGGCTCCGTGCTCGAAGGGATTCCCTCGATCGTGCTCTTCGGGCCCTTGCTTTTTCCGATCGCGCGCGCGGTCGGCATTCACGAGGTGCATTACGCCATGGTGGTGATCCTCGCCATGGGCATCGGCCTTTTCGCCCCTCCCTTCGGGGTCGGCTATTACACCGCTTGCGCCATCGGCCGCATCGATCCGGCGGAGGGCTTGCGCGCCATCTGGCCTTATATGCTGTCGCTTCTCCTCGGCCTCGCGCTCGTCGCTGCGATCCCGTGGATCTCGATCGGCTTTTTGCATTGAGCGAGCCGAGCGGAAAGAGGCGCGGATACGCGCACCGAGTGCGCGCATGACGCCGGGGGCACCGCCTATCCGTCATGGCCGGGCTTGGCCCGGCCATCATGCCTTTCTGGCGCATGGCGTGGAAAGAGGCGTGGATACGCGCACCGAGTGCGCGCATGACGGTAATGCCTTGATGTCTTTACCCGCCCGGACTACGTCTTTGCCATGGCGCTCGTTCTGGACCTTTTGAACCGCGATCCGAGGCCGCGACACCCTGAGAAGGCGAACCGGCCCGATCAGCCCGTGCTGCGCAAACCCGACTGGATCCGCGTGAAGGCTCCGGGCTCGGCGCAATGGGCCGCGACCAACCGCATCGTCAAGGAGCACAAGCTCTCGACCGTTTGCGAGGAGGCGGGGTGCCCCAATATCGGCGAGTGCTGGGAGAAGAAGCACGCGACCTTCATGATCATGGGGGATGTGTGCACGCGCGCTTGCGCCTTCTGCAACGTGAAGACCGGCATTCCCGGCGTGCTCGATGCTGACGAGCCCGCGCGTGTCGCCGATGCGGTGGCAAAGCTCGGCCTCAACCATGTAGTGATCACCTCGGTCGACCGCGATGATCTCGCCGACGGCGGAGCGGAGCATTTCGCGCTAACGATCCGCGCCCTTCGCGTCTCGGCGCCTTCGACCACGATCGAGGTGCTCACCCCCGACTTCCTGCGCAAGGAGGGCGCGCTCGAGCGCGTGGTCGCGGCAAAGCCCGATGTCTTCAACCACAACCTCGAGACCGTCGCCTCGAAATACCTGAGCGTTCGTCCCGGCGCACGCTATTTCCATTCGCTGCGCCTGCTGCAGCGTGCCAAAGAGCTCGATGCGAGCTTGTTCACCAAATCGGGAATCATGGTGGGGCTCGGCGAGGAGCGCAACGAGGTGGTGCAGCTCATGGACGATCTGCGATCTGCGGACGTGGATTTTCTGACGATCGGGCAATATCTTGCCCCCTCGCGCAAGCACCACCCGGTGGTCCGTTTCGTGACGCCGGAGGAATTCAAGGGGTTCGAGACGATCGCTTACACGAAAGGATTTGCGCTCGTCTCGGCGAGCCCGCTCACACGCTCCTCGCACCATGCGGGGGAGGATTTCGCAAAGCTGAGGGCGGCGCGCCATTCGCTGCTCAGTTCCTGACCGCAGTCGCGGCCGAACTCACAATACATGCCCTCCTTCCGCACCACGCGCCGGGTGAAGCACACACCCGAGGAGATGTTCGATCTCGTCGCCGATGTCGAGAAATATCCGCTGTTCTTGCCGCTCTGCGAAGGGCTGAAGGTGAGGAGCCGCGTTCCCGGCGAAGACGGACGCGTGACCCTGATCGCCGACATGTCGGTCGGCTACAAGGCGATCCACGAGACCTTCATCAGCAAGGTCAAGCTCAATCGCGAGAAGCTCAAGATCACCGTCGCTTATCTCGATGGCCCGTTTCGCATGCTCGAGAATCTGTGGAGCTTCAAGCAGGACGCGGATGGCTGCATCGTCGAATTCTACATCTCCTATGAGTTCAAGAACCGAATGCTCGGCATGTTGATGGGCGCCATGTTCGACAAGGCATTCCGCAAATTCGCCTCGGCCTTCGAGAAGCGCGCCGACGTGGTCTACGGGCGGGGGAGGGCGTGATCGCGCCTCTTCCTTCTCCCGCCCTGCGCGCGAAGCGTGAGAGGTGAGTCGGCTCTCATCCGCGCCGCTACTTTCTCGAGCATGGCGAGCGCAACAAGGACGCTCCGCCGGCGGATCTCGCTCCTGCCGAGATCGCCGAAGCGGCACGCCTCGTGGAAGGTGGCCTGTCCCCTGATGGCAGAGCCGAAATGCACGAGGCCCACTGGCTTTTCCACGCTGCCGCCGCCTGGGCCCGCAATTCCGGTCACCGCGACGGAAAGGTCGGCGGCCGAATTCGCAAGCGCGCCTTCGGCCATGGCTCGCGCAACCTCTTCGCTCACGGCGCCTTCGCGCATGATCAGCTCGTTCGGCACGCCAAGCATCCCCGCTTTGGCTTCGTTGGAATAGGTGACGAAGCCGCGATCGACCACATCGGATGAGCCGGCGATCTCGGTAAGCGCGCTTGCGATCAGGCCTCCGGTACAGGATTCCGCCGTCGCAATGCGCAATCCTTGGGCACGGCAAAGCTCGAGGAGGCGGCGTGCGGCAAGAAGCACCGTCTCGTCGAACATGCGTCAGATCTCCTCGATCGGCGGCAGCTCGAGCGTGGCGATCGCTTGCGCCGCGATCCCTTCGCCGCGACCGGTGAAGCCGAGCTTCTCCGATGTCGTGGCTTTCACCGAGACACGTCCTTCGTCGATGCCGGCGATCGCCGCGATGGAAGCGCGGATCGCGCCACGATGGGCCCCGATGCGCGGCGCCTCGCAAATCACCGTCGCATCGAGATGCAGGATGCGTCCGCCCCGGTTCCTTGCCTTGGTGACGGCGTCCTCAAAAAACAGGCGCGAAGGCGCGTCACGCCAACGCGGATCGGAAGGGGGAAAATGCGTGCCGATGTCACCATCCCCGAGCGCCCCGAGCACCGCATCCGTGAGGGCGTGAAGCAAGACATCGCCATCCGAATGCGCGACGACGCCGCGCGAATGAGCGATCTTGACGCCGCCGAGCATCACGAAATTCCCTGCACCGAAGGCGTGGACGTCATAACCGAGGCCGGTGCGTGTCTCTGCCTGCGCGCGCAGATGCTGGGCGGCGCGGTCGAAATCGGCGGGCAAGCTCAGTTTCGTGTTCTCCGCTTCGCCATCGAAGACATGAACGTTGAGCCCCGCCCATTCGGCAAGCCCGCCATCATCGGTAAAAGCGTCGAGTCCGGCGGCCGCGGCGCGCGCATGGGCATCCCGGATGCTCGCGAAGCCGAAGGCCTGGGGCGTCTGAATGGCGCGCAAGCTGTCACGCGGCAAAGTCTCGCCATAAGGCCCCCCGCTGTTCAGCCGCCGGATCGTGTCGTTCACCGGCACGCCCGGGACGGCTGCGCCGTGCTGGCGGGCGGCTTCGATGGCGCGCGCGACCAAGGCCGCCGAAACGAAGGGCCGGGCTGCGTCATGGATGAGCACGATCTCGGGCGGAGCCTTCGCGAGCGCCTCAAGTCCCGCCCGAACGCTTGTTTGGCGTGTTGGACCCCCAAAGGCAGGCGGCAAAAGGAAATCCCGTGAAGCTTCACATACACGTGCGGCGATGGTCTCATAGCGCTCGCGATCCTCAGGGTGGATGACGATGATCGCCTGCGTGACGCTACGTGCCTCGAGCAACGCACGAATGGCACGCTCGAGCACGCTCATGCCACCGATGAGTTGATATTGCTTGGGAAGTTCGCCCCCGGCCCGCAGGCCCCTGCCCGCCGCGACGATGAGCGCCGCGGTCTTGATCGCCACGGGCATCGAAGAGGCGGAGGAGGGGAGCGCAGCCACGAATGCAACGGATTGGGAGTATCTGCCCTGAGTTCCTACGTGTGAGAGCGGCAAAGTCTTTCACCGCCAGCTTCACATCGCCGCGACCCCATGCCGCAACTTTGGTTGTTGTTGGCGCAAGGTCTCGCCAAGCGCAAGGGCTTGTGCAGCGCACAATCCCTTGTCTAGTATCTAAGCAAGATGCTGTTTGAACAAAAAATAGGCAACCCGGCTGGTGCGGCTGTGGCTCGCAAGATCTCGATCGGGCGAGTGAAGCTCGATGGCACTGTCCTTCTCGCGCCCATGTCCGGCATCACAGATGTGGTCATGCGCCGTCTGGCCGGGCGCCTTGGCGCCGCAGCCGCGGTGAGTGAGATGATTGCCTCGCCGGAACTCACCCGAAGCGGCGAAGAAGCGAGGCTTCGCCTCGAGGGCGAAGGCGTGTCGCCGCATATCGTTCAAATCGCCGGGCGCGATCCTCAATGCATGGCGCAGGCGGCACGGATCGCGGCGGATTCCGGTGCCGCTGTCATCGATATCAATATGGGTTGTCCGGCAAAACGCGTGGCGCGGCAGCTTTGCGGCTCGGCGCTAATGCGCGAGCCCGAGCTTGCCGAGCATATCGTCGCGGCTGTTATCGCTTCGGTCGATTTGCCGGTCACCGTGAAGATGCGGCTCGGCTATGAGGCGGGCAGCCTGGATGCGCCTTTGCTCGCCCGGCGCTGCGAGGCCGTCGGCGCGAGCCTCATCTCGGTTCATGGCCGTACCCGCGCGCAATTCTACGAGGGAAAAGCCGATTGGGCCGCGGTGGGTGCGGTGAAGGCGGCTATCTCCATCCCGCTCATCGTCAATGGCGACATCTGCTCTCCTGAGGAGGCGAAACGCGCGCTTCGCCTTTCAGGGGCGGATGGCGTCATGGTTGGGCGCGCCGCCCTTGGGCGACCCTGGCTCCTCGGCGAGATCGCCGACGCGCTTACGGCAGAGGCGAGACGGCAGCCTTCGACTGCCGAGCGTTGCGATATCGCGATCGAGCATTATCGCGGCCAGCTTGCGCTCTACGGTGTCGCTCTCGGTTTGCGCCATGCGCGCAAGCATCTCCAGGCCTATGCGGCGAATGCGGTCGCGAGGAGCCCCGATACCAGAGCCTCCGCGCTCGCCGCTTCCCTCGTGCGCTCGGAGCAGCCCACCGAGGTCGAGCGACTTTTGCGTGAGATCTTCGATCTCGCTGACGGCAACGCGCAAGTGGACCTTGCGGAGGCAGCGTGAATCTCGCAAGCGAACCCCCCGAGCCGACGATGACGCGGCTTGCCGCAATCCTGCCGGCCGAGGGCGCCCAGGCGATCCTCAACGCGGTCCCCATGCCCATCCTATGCCTTTCGCCGGAGAACTGCATCTCCTACGCCAACCTCGCCGCGGAGAGCTTTTTCGAGCTCTCGTTTTCCTTCTTGCGGCGCCAGAAGGCGACGGAACTCTTCGCCTTTGATTCACCGGTGATGAGCCTGGTCGCGGAAGTCAGGCGGCGCAATTCGAGCGTGAGCGAGCATCGTCTGCCGATCCGTTCGCCGTTTTCTCATGGAGAAAGGGTAGTCGATATTTTTGCATTACCGTTCAATGAAATGGAAGGGTATGTTCTTCTAATGATGCAAGAGCAGACGCTGGCAGACAAAATGGATCGCCAACTCACGCATCAAGGCGCTGCGCGTTCTGTCACCGGCCTTGCGGCCATGCTCGCCCATGAGATCAAGAACCCGCTCTCCGGTATTAGAGGTGCGGCGCAACTTCTTGAGATGTCAGCGCAAGATGCCGACCGCTCGCTTACGCGCCTGATTTGTGAGGAGACGGACCGGATCGTGAAGCTCGTGGATCGCATGGAGACCTTCGGCGATTCCCGCCCAGTCGCGCGCGAGCCGGTCAATATTCATTCGATCCTCGACTATGTGAAGCGACTCGCCGCCTCCGGATTTGCTCAGCATATCAATATCCTGGAGAGCTATGATCCCTCACTGCCTCAGGTGCTCGCCAATCGCGACCAGCTCGTCCAGGTGTTTCTCAATCTCGTGAAGAATGCCGCGGAGGCGATCGGCAAGGATTCGATCGACGGTGAGATCGAGTTCACAACCGCCTTCAGGCCCGGGGTGAAACTTTCGGTGGCACCATCGTCGGAACGCGTGAGCCTGCCGCTCGAGTTCTGCGTGCGCGACAACGGGCCGGGCGTGCCGGATGAGCTCAAGCCTCACCTGTTCGACCCCTTCGTGACAAGCAAGGCGCAAGGCTCTGGCCTCGGACTTGCTTTGGTCGCGAAGATCATCGGCGACCATGGCGGCATCGTCGAATGCGAATCGGCGCGTCGCCGCACGGTGTTCCGCGTCATGATGCCGATGTTCACGCCCGGAAAATAAGCCGGCGGAACGAAGCGCGGGGAAGATCGAGAGGAGTTCGATGCCCAGCGGACAGATTCTCGTCGCGGACGACGATGCCGCCATTCGTACTGTGCTTGGCCAGGCGCTCTCTCGCGCGGGCTATGACGTTCGCTTGACCGGGAACGGCGCAACGCTGTGGCGCTGGGTCGCCGAAGGCGGTGGCGATCTGGTGATCACCGATGTGGTGATGCCCGACCATAACGCTTTCGACTTACTGCCTCGGATCAAACGAGTACGTCCGGAGCTGCCGGTCGTGGTGATGAGCGCGCAGAACACGTTCATGACCGCGGTCAGGGCCTCCGAGCTTGGCGCCTATGACTATTTGCCGAAGCCGTTCGATCTCAAGGAGATCGTCTCGATCGTCGGCCGCGCCCTGTCGGAACGGGGCGCCGGGGCGCCGAAGCCCGCCGAGGTCGACACCGAAAACATGCCCCTTGTCGGGCGTTCGCCCTCCATGCAGGAGGTCTACCGCGTCCTCGCGCGGCTGATGCAGACTGAATTGACGGTCATGATCAGCGGTGATTCAGGCACGGGAAAGGAGCTCGTGGCGCGTGCCCTTCACGATTTCGGCAGAAGGCGCAAAGGGCCGTTCGTGGCCGTGAACATGGCGGCAATTCCGCGGGACCTCATCGAATCCGAGCTCTTCGGTCATGAGAAAGGTGCCTTCACCGGAGCGCTTCAGCGCTCGGTCGGCCGTTTCGAGCAGGCCGAAGGCGGCACTCTGTTCCTCGACGAGATCGGCGATATGCCGATGGAGGCGCAGACCCGGCTTTTGCGCGTGTTGCAGCAGGGCGAATACACGACAGTCGGCGGGCGCGTCCCGATCAAGACCAATGTGCGGATCATCGCGGCGACGAACAAGCAGTTGCGCGGGCTGATCCAGCAGGGCTTGTTCCGCGAGGATCTCTTCTTCCGGCTCAACGTGGTGCCGATAAGGCTTCCGCCATTGCGGGAGCGCCCCGAGGACATTCCCGACCTCTTGCGGCACTTTTTCGCTCTCAACGAGAAAGAGGGGTTGCCGACGAAGACGCTCGAGCCTCAGGCCATCGAGCTTCTCTGCGCTTACCGCTGGCCCGGAAACGTGCGAGAGCTCGAGAATCTCGTGCGTCGCCTCGCTGCCCTTTATCCGCAACAGACCATCTCGGGCGCGATCATCGAGGCGGAGCTTGCACAATTTGATGCGGCGCCGGCGGCGACAGGAGATGGGTTGGACGATTTGACCCTTTCCTCGATTGTGGAGCGCCATCTCCAACAATATTTTGCGTCATTCGGCCCGGAACTCCCTCCGCCCGGTCTCTTTCACCGCATCGTCGAGGAAGTCGAGGCGCCGCTCATCAGCGCAGCGCTTGCCGCGACGCGCGGAAATCAGATCAAAGCCGCGCAATTGCTGGGGCTGAACCGCAACACTTTACGTAAGAAAATCAGCGATCTCGACATTCATGTGATGAAGCTGTCGCGATAAGTG